>NZ_BAAGTX010000004.1:0-182412 GCF_054781695.1 Thalassiella azotivora | reverse complement strand
CGGGTTGCAGTCCCAGATCTGCACGCTCGACCCGTTCGCCGTCCCCCACTCGGTCACGTCCAGGCACTTGCCCAACGCCCGCAACGTCCCGTCCGAGCCGAACGTCCAGTCCTGCGCCACCGTGCCGTTGCACGGCCACAGCTGCACCGCCGTCCCGTTCGCGCTGCTCGCCCCCGACACGTCCAGGCACTTACCCGCCACACCCGACCGCACCGCACCCGAACCGGCACCGGGGCCACCCCCGCCGTGACGGACGGAGACGGTGACGTAGTCGACGAGCATCGGCCGACCGGACACGGTCGAGGCGTAGGGGCCACCACCGAAGGCGTCGGGGAAGCCGCCGCCGATCGCGACGTTCAGGATGAGGAAGAAGCCGTGGTGGACGGCGTCGCGCCACGTCGTGGGGTCCACCTGGTTCGCGTGGATCGTGGAGTAGTTCACGCCGTCCCGGTAGTACCGGACCTGCTCGGGGCTGACGCTGCGGTCCACCTCGACCCCGTACGTGTGGAAGCTGGTGCCGCAGCCGGGGCACGCCCGCTCCCCAGACCCGATGCCGGTGAACTCGTTGCACGGGCCGCCGGGCGCGACACCGCAGTGCATCGCGGCGAAGTGGCTGGGGCGCCCGTTGACGTTCTCGAGGACGTCGATCTCGCCGATGCGGGGCCAGTTCGTGGCAGCGGCGGGGCGCGCCTCCTCGCCGAGCATCCAGAACGCCGGCCAGTACCCGGCCCCGTTGGCGGTGGTGACGTCCGGCTGCTTGATGGACGCCTCCACCCGCAGCACCCCGCCGGCGGGCGGACCGAAGTCGGTGCGCCGCGTCTCCACCCGGCCGGACGTCCAGTTGCCCGCCGCGTCCCGGACCGGCGTGATCGCCAACCGTCCCCGGCCGTCGAGGGAGACGTTCTCGGGACGGTCGGTCATGGACGCGATCTCCCCGGTGCCCCAGTTCGGGGCTCCGCCGGGGTAGCCGTGGCCGATGTCGTAGATCCAGTCGGCCGGGTCCAGGCGCGAGCCCGCCGGACCGTCGAAGTCGTCGGTCCACACATGGGTGAAACCGGACGGAGGCGCGGGCGCCGCGGACGTGGCGGGGGCAGCGACCGCCGTCAGGGACGCCGCGACGGCGGCCGCGGCGAGCACGGACGTCACCGCCTGCCGCCTCCTGGCGGTGCTGCTGGGACCAGTTCGGTGCATCGGAGGTTCCTCGTCTTCTACGGGGACGGTCGGTGGTCGGCACCTGACCGGCCACGGTGAGGGAGACCCCGCCCGGGGCGGCCGATAACAGAAATCCGGGATGTCCTCGCCTGGTGGTTGGGTGGGCGCGTGGAGACCATCCGGGACCTCGACTGGGACGCCGCCGACGTCAGCGGGGAGGTGTTCGAGGACGTCGAGATCGTCGGCGCCGACCTCACCGAGGCCGTCACCCGCGGCGTCCGGTTCGACCGGTGCTCCTTCGTGGACTGCCGGTTCGCGTGCTCACGTCACGAGGGGTCGGCGTTCACCGGGTGCACGTTCACCGGGTGCGGCTTCTTCGAGACCGTGTTCGACGGGTGCAAGGTCGTCGGGTCGCGGTTCCTGCGCTGCACCTTCGACCTGACACGGGTCGAACGCGGCGACTGGTCCTACACGTCGCTGGCCCACGCCGACCTGGCCAGCGCCCGGTTCGAGGGGGTGCGGATGGTCGAGGCCGACCTGTCCGAGGCCCGGCTGGAGAACGGTTCGGTGGTCGACGGCGACCTGACCGGTGCCCTGTGGGACGGCGCGGACCTGCGCGGGTGCGACCTGCGCGGCACCGTCCTGGCCGGCCTGGACCCGCGGGCGGCACGGCTGCGCGGGGCGGTGGTGCTGCCCGACCAGGCGATCACGCTGGTCGAGGCGATGGGCCTGGACGTGCGGTCCCCGGAGTGAACCGTCAGCGGGGCACCGCCACGAGGCGTCAACCCGAGTAGCGCTCGATCAGCCGGAGCGTCTCGGCGACCGTCGGATGTGCACGGGCCTGGGCCGTCAGCCAGACACGGAAGTCACCGGGCAGGTCGTCGTACGGGTAGAGCCAGTCCCGGACGTGCTCGATGACGGCTGCCTTCTCCTCCGGGTCGGAGGTGTACTCCACGACGGCTCTCAGCGCGGCTCGACCGTCCGGCCCACCGTCGACCAGTCGACCGAGGACGTCGGCGTGACCCTGCTCCACCCGGATGTGCTGGAGCCGCTTGAACGAGGCGCGGTCACGTGCGCGCTCGACCGCCCAGAAGTAGTCCGCACGAGGGTCGTCGAAGACGACAGGCAGGTGGTCCTCCAGGATGGGGACCCCGTCGTCGGACAGCTCGTCACCGGACACGCTGTGATCTTCACACGACCGTCTACGGTCACGGCGTCCGAGTGGAACCGATGCCTCGTCAGCCGCTGTCACCGCCGTGGCGCGTCCCTCGCGGCCTCTCGTGCAGGTGGTGGTAGGCCATCACGTCGTCCCGGCCGCGCAGCAGCCGCCGGACGCCGACGACCAGGCCGACCAGGACGGCGATCCCGAGCATGACCATCCCGCCACCTCCGTTCCGGCGCCGCACCCGCGCGTGCGCGTTCCTTCACCGTCGCCCGCGGGGCGCCCGCACGCAACCGCCGAGCATCGACCGACGGCCGTGCACGTCACGCGGGGGCCAGGGCCTTGGCGAGCCAGCGCTCGGCGTACGGGCCGTCGTTGAAGGCAGGTACGTCGCGGTAGCCGCATCGGGTGTAGAGAGCCAGGGCCTCCACCAGGTCGTGTCGCGTATCCAGCCTGAGCACGCGCACTCCCAGGTCCCGTGCCCACCGCTCGACGCCCTCCACCAAGGCCGACCCAACGCCCCGACCACGGGCCTGCGGTGCGACGTAGAGGCGTTTCAGCTCGCCGACGTCCGCGCTGACCAGCCGCAGTCCCGCGCACCCCATGACGGTCCCGTCGGTCCCTCGGGCCAGGAGGAGCACTCCGTCCGGGGGCGCCAGGTCGTGGCTGGGGTCATCGCGCAGCGACCGGTCGACCTCCGTCGCGGTCGCCGGTCGACCGAACCACCGGCTCGCCACGTCGTCCACGTACGCGCGCAGGACGGCTCGCGCCTCGGCCGAGTCCGGGGCCACGGGCCCCACGGTGAGCACCCCGCGCGCCTGACGGCGCAGATCGTCGACCACGCACGGCATCCTGGCTGACGCGAGGCGCGGAAGACCACCAGTCCGGTGTGACCCGCGCCTTGCCGTCTCCGGTGGCCGGCCCAAGCGCCCTGCGCGAGGGTGGCGACATGGCTGCACAGGACGAGGCACGCAACGAGAACCCCGAGGTCGAGGCGCTGCAGGCGGTCGTGGACCGCGTGGTGTCGTGGCAGGACGGCGCGACGGAGGAGACGGTGCGCGCCGAGCTCGCCAAGGGCGCCGACGAGGCCGGGGTCGAGGTCGACGGCGGCGTGCTCGACGAGCTCGCCCGCCGCATCCACTCCGACCCGGACCGCATCGAGGTCGCGCAGGTCGTCAACGCCCACCGGGGCGAGGTCCACCCCGACTGACCCGCGCGTCAGAGCGGCTCAGAGCGGCTCAGAGCCGGGGGTCGACCGGCTCCGACTCCAGCGCGAGGACGGCGAACACCGGCTCGTGCACGCGCCACAGCGGCTCCCGGCGGGCCAGGCGGTCGAGCGCCTCGAGCCCGAGGGCGTACTCGCGCAGCGCGAGGGACCGCTTGCGGCCGACGCTCCGGTCCCTCAACCGCGCCAGGTGCGCCGGATCGGTGTACTCCGGCCCGTAGATGATCCGCAGGTACTCCCGTCCGCGGACCTTCAGGCCCGGCTGCACCAGGCCGCGCGGACCGCGGACGAGGTTCGCCAGCGGCTTGACCACCATGCCCTCGCCGCCGTCGGCGGTGAGCCGCTCCCACCAGCGGGCGCCCTCGTCGCGTGACGCCGGGTCCGCGGTGTCGACGACGAGCCGGCCGGTGGTCCGGAAGACCGCCGGGTCCGCCTCGACGAGCCGGTCGGCGACCCCCAGGTGCCACAGGTGGTCGCGGTCGTACCAGGTGGCGCCCTCGGTGGCGAGGACCTGGAACACCGCGAGCTGGACGCCGTCCAGGTCGTCGACGTCCCAGTGGTAGCGCCGGTACGCGGCGGTGTACGCCTCGACGCGCTCGCGCCGGTCCCGGGTGCGTCCGAGCAGCGGGGCGACGTCCAGGCCCCTGGCGGCGGCCTGCCCGAGCACGTCGACGGACGCACCGAGCCCGGCGCGGGCCGCCGCGCCGACCGCCGCGTACTGGTCGCGCAGCAGCGGCTCGGCCTTCACCGACCAGGGCAGCAGCTCGGCGTCCAGCAGCAGCCAGTCGGTGCCCAGCTCCTCCCACAGCCCGGCCTTCTCGACCGCGGCGGCGACCCGCTGCAGCAGCCGCCCCGTCCGGTCGGCGTCCAGCATCGACCGTCCCGTGCGGGTGTACACCGCGCCGGTCACGCCGCCCGGGCCACCGAAGCGCGCCCGCGCGGCCGCCTCGTCCCGGCACACCAGGACGACGGCGCGCGAGCCCATGTGCTTCTCCTCGCACACGACCCGGTCGACACCGGCCGACGCGTACGCCGAGAACGCCTCGTCCGGGTGCTCGAGCAGGTCGTCGCGCCGGGACGTCGCCACCGGCGCCATCGTCGGCGGTAGGTACGGCACCCACCGCGGGTGCAGCGCGAACCGGCTCATCACCTCGAGCGCACCGGCCGCCTGGTCGGCGCCGACGGTCACGCGGCCGTGGTGCGCCGTCTCCACGGACCGCCGCCCCAGGACGTCGGTCAGGTCCAGCTCCTCGTCCGCCCGGGCCAGGGGGTCCGCGGCCGGCGACCCGGCGACCGGGAACGGCTTGGCCGGCTCGTACCAGACCCGCTCGGCCGGGACCTGCACGACCTCCTTCTCGGGGTAGCGCAGCGCCGTCAGGTGCCCACCGAACACGCACCCGGTGTCGAGGCACATCGTGTTGTTGACCCACTCCGGCACTGGGGTCGGGGTGTGCCCGTAGAGCACCGTCGCCCGCCCCCGGTAGTCGTTCGCCCACGGGTAGCGCACGGGCAGCCCGAACTCGTCGGTCTCCCCGGTGGTGTCCCCGTACAGCGCGAACGACCGCACCCGGCCGGACGCCCGCCCGTGGTAGTCCTCCTTCAGCCCGGCGTGGGCGACGACGAGCCGGCCGTCGTCCAGGACGAGGTGCGAGACCAGGTCGTAGCACCACTGCCGGACGGTGTCGCGGAACTCCTGCGGTTCGGCGGCGAGCTGGGCGAGCGTCTGCTCCAGGCCGTGGCTGACCTTGACGTTGCGCCTCTGCAGGGCCCGGACCAGCTTGTGCTCGTGGTTGCCCGGCACGCACAGCGCGTGCCCACCGGCGGTCATCCCCATCACGAGCCGCAGCACGCCCGGGCTGTCCGGCCCGCGGTCCACGAGGTCGCCGACGAACACCGCGGTCCGGCCGTCGGGGTGGACGGCGTCGACCGCGCGGCCCTCGGCGTCGCGCTGAAGCTCGTACCCGAGCGCGCCGAGCAGGGCCTCCAGCTCGGACCGGCAGCCGTGGACGTCGCCGACCACGTCGAACGGCCCGTGCAGGTGCCGGTGGTCGTTGAGCAGCCGCTCGCGGACGACGCGGACGTCGTCCACCTCGTCCCCGCGCAGCACGTGGACGACGCGGAAGCCCTCGCGCTGCAGGCTGCGCAGGGAGCGGCGGAGCTGGTCGTGCTGGCGCTTGACCACGTGGGCGCCGAAGTCCCGGTCGACCCGGGAGCGGTTGCGCTCCACGGCGAGACCCACGGGCACGTCGAGCACGATCACGACGGGCAGGACGTCGTGCTCGCGGGCGAGCGTGACGAGCTGCTTGCGGGCGTCCGCGGTGACGTTGGTGGCGTCGACGACGGTCAGCCGCCCGGCGCGCAGCCGCTTGGCAGTGATGTACCCGAGCACGTCGAACGCGTCGGCGGACGCCGACTGGTCGTTCTCGTCGTCGGCGACCAGGCCGCGGCAGAAGTCGCTGGACACCACCTCGAACCGGCCGAAGTGCCGCGCGGCGAACGTGGACTTGCCGGAGCCGGAGGTGCCGACCAGCGCGACGAGGCTCAGCTCGGGGACGGTGATGTCGCGCGGCCCGGCCGGGCCGGGCGATCCGGTGTCCGCGGGCTGCTCGAGGTCACTCATCGGTGGGTGCTCCGGGGCGTCGGGTGAAGAGGGCGAGCTGGGTGGGGGCGCCGCGCTGCGGGTCGACGTCACCCACGGGCCGGTGCTCGACGTCGTACCCGTACCGCTCACCCACCTCCGCGGCCCACGCGGCGAGCTCGGCGCGGGTCCACTCGAACCGGTGGTCGGGGTGGCGCATCGTCCCGGCCGCCAGGTCCGGGTACAGGTCGTTGTACTCGGCGTTCGGCGTGGTCAGGACGACGTGGGCGGGCCGGGCGTCACCGAGGACGGTCCGCGCGAGGTCGGGCAGCCGCTCGAGGTCGACGTGCTCGACCACCTCCATGAGGACGACCGCGTCCCGGTCCGCCAACGTTGCGTCCCGGTAGGTCACGGACGACTGCCTCAGGGTGAGCCGCGAGCGCACGGAGTCGGGCATCCGGTCCAGGCCGAGGCGCTGTTCCGCGGCGGTGAGCGCCGACGCCGAGACGTCCACGCCGGTCACGTCGGTGAACGCGGGGTCGGCGAGGAGTTCACGAAGGAGGGCGCCCTCGCCGCAGCCGACGTCCGCTACCCGCGCCGCGCCGACGTCCCGCAGCGCCTGCAGGACGGCGTCCAGCCGGCGCCGGCGCAGCGCGACCCGCCTCGCCGGCGGGGCGGCGTCGTCCTCGGTGGTGCCGACGGTGGCGTCGTCGGTGCTGACGGCGCCACCCGCGGGGGCCTCGTCGAGCGCGGTCAGCCGCTGGACGGCGTCGGTGACGTAGGCGCGCTGGTGGGCGAGGTACCGGCGGGTGACGAGCTCGCGCTCGGGGTGGTCGGCGAGCCAGGACCCACCCGCGCGGACGAGCTTGTCGACCTCGTCGGTGCCGACCCAGTAGTGCTTCGCGTCGTCCAGGACGGGCAGCAGGACGTACAGGTGGCTGAGCGCGTCGGCCAGGCGCAGCTGGCCGGTGAGGGTGAGCTCGAGGTAGCGGGAGTCGCCCCAGTCGGGCAGCTCCGGGTCGAGCGGCACCGGGCGGGCGTCGACCGCCCACCCCAGCGGGGCGAGCAGCCGGTGGGCGAGGTCGGCCCCGTCGCGGCAGGGGACGGCCGGCAGGTGGACGGTCAGCGGCAGCGCGACGTCCACGAGGTCGGGGCGGGCCTCGCAGCGTCCCTTCAGCGCGGTGCCGAACACGCGGCCCAGCGCGACGGCCAGCAGCGAGGACGCGGCGTACGGACGGTCGTTGACGTACTGGCCGAGGGTGAAGTCGCCGCCGCCGCGGCGGCCGCGGACGAGACCGACGGGGTCGACCTCCAGCAGCAGCGCGACCGTGCAGCGCTCCGACGTCGCCTCCGGGTAGAGCACGTGCGCCGTCCCCACCGACGACTCGAACGACTGGACGCGGTCCGGGTGCTTGTGCAGCAGGTAGCCGAGGTCCGTGGCGTCCGGCGCCGTGGAGGTGAGGGTCAGGAGCACCCGCGCATTCTGCCGGTCCCGTCGTCGGTGCACCGGTGAGTTTCCGCCCGCCCGGCGGTCTACCCGCCACCAGCACCCGACCGGCCCAGGAGGATCCCGTGACCGCACGACTGAACCCGTACCTGAACTGGCGCGACTCCGCCCGCGACGCGATGGAGTTCTACCGGTCCGTCTTCGGCGGCGAGCTCACCATCAACTCGTTCGACGAGATGGGCGCCGGCGACGCGTACCCTGGAGAGGGCCACAAGATCATGCACTCCCAGCTCGAGGCGCCGAACGGGCTCGTGCTCATGGGCGCGGACGTGCCGTCGTCCATGGCCCTCACCGAGGGCACGAACGTCTCGATCTCGCTGAGCGGCGGCCCGGAGGACGAGGCCACCCTCACCGAGTACTTCAAGGGCCTGTCCGAGGGCGGCACCGTCGTCGAGCCGCTGTCGACGGCGCCGTGGGGTGACACCTTCGGGATGCTCAAGGACCGGTTCGGGATCAACTGGCTGGTGAACATCGGCGCCCAGCAGTCCTGACGCCCACCGCTCATCGGCCGCACCGCGCGACGTCCTGCGGCGTCACAGGGTGCGGCCGATGAGCTCCTTCATCACCTCGTTCGTGCCGCCGTAGATCTTCTGCACCCGCGCCGCGGCGTACAGCCGCGCGATCGGGTACTCGGTCATGTACCCGTAGCCGCCGAACACCTGCAGGCACCGGTCGACGACGGAGCACTGCAGGTCGGTCAGCCAGTACTTCGCCCGCGACGCGGTCGCCGCGTCGAGCCGGCCGTCGAGGTGCAGGCCGATGCAGTGGTCGAGGAAGGTCCGGCCGACGAGCACGTCGGTGGAGCACTCGGCGAGCAGGAACCGGGTGTGCTGGAACGACGCGATCTCGCGGCCGAACGCCGTCCGCTCCTTGGCGTAGGCCGTCGCGAGCCGCACCGCGCAGTCCGCGGCGGACGCCGCCCCCACGGCGATCGCGAGCCGCTCCTGCGGCAGCTGGGTCATCAGCTGGTAGAAGCCCTGGCCCTCCTGCCCGCCGAGCAGGTTCTCGGCGGGCACGCGGACGTCGCCGAACGACAGCTCGCGGGTGTCCTGGCCGTGCTGCCCGATCTTGTGCAGCACCCGGCCACGGGTGAACCCCTCCAGCCCGTCGGTCTCGACGACGAGCAACGAGATGCCCGCCGCGCCCTCACCGCCCGTGCGGGCGACCACGATGACGAGACCGGCGTGGGTGCCGTTGCTGATGAACGTCTTCGACCCGTTGAGGACGTAGTGGTCGCCGTCGCGGCGGGCGGTGGTGCGGATCGCCTGCAGGTCCGAGCCGGTCGTCGGCTCCGTCATCGCTATCGCGCCGACGAGCTCGCCGGACGCCATCCGCGGCAGCCACCGCCGCCTCTGCTCCTCCGTCCCGTACGCGGCCAGGTACGGCGCGACGATCGTCGAGTGGACGGCGTACCCGAGCGCGTCGTCGACGGCCTGGGCCTGCTCCCACCCCACGACCGCCTCGTCGGCGAACGTCCCCCCGCCACCGCCGTACTCCTCCGGCACCGCCAGGCACAGCAGCCCCGCCCGGCCGGCGGCGAGCCACGTCCCGGCGTCCACCTGGTGCTGCTCGGCGAACCGCTCCGCGTGCGGGGTGACCTCGCGGGCGAAGAACGTGCGCGCCGACGCGGCGAGCGCCTCGTGCTCCGGGGTCAGCCACGGCGGGCGGTACGGCTCGGGGGTCATCTGCGGGGTGGGCACGGTCCGGTCTCCTCGGGTCAGGTGGCAGTCCTGGTCTCGGCGGGTCGGACGGCGGCCAGCGGCACGTCGTGCTCGGCGGCCCACGCCTCCCACTCGGCGGTGGTCCGGCCCGCGAACGCGCCGGCGAGCGCCTGCGGTGTGCCCTCGACCCCGAGCGCGTGCAGGGTCCGGGCCCAGAAGTGCGGTTCGAGGGCGGCCAGGGCCACGTGCCCGTCGGCCGCCGCGTACACCGCGTACGCCGGGTAGCCGCCGCCGAGGACCCCGCCCGGGGTGGTGAGCCCGCGGCGCGCGGGTTCGGCGAGCGCGTGGGCGACGTCCGCGAGCGCCACCTCGCGGCGGGAGCCGCGCCCGGTGCGCTCGCGCTCGAGCAGGGCAGCGACGGCCTCTGCGCAGGCGCGCTCGGCCCCGGCGAGGTCGGCGTGCAGGGTCGTCGGCAGGTTCGGGGGGACGACGGTCCCGGCCTCGGCCTGGTAGGTCAGGTCGTGCCCGACCCGCTCGGCGTCCGCACCCGCGTGGCCGACGACGTCCACCCGGCACAGGCGCGGGAAGCGAGGTCGCAGCGTCGCCTCGTCCAGGCCGAGCCGGGCGAGCGCCGAGGGGCGCGACGAGGTGACGAGCACGTCGGTGGTGGCGAGCCGGCCGTCCAGCCAGGCGCGCGCTCCGGGGTCCTTGAGGTCGAGCGTGACGAGCTCGTGACCGCGGTGCAGGTCGTCGAACCAGTCCGGCTGGACGGCGTGCAGCGGGTCGCCGGCCGGGGGCAGCACGGTCGTGGCGGTCGCGCCGAGGTCGACGAGCCGGGCGACGGCCGCCGGGCCGGGCAGGTTCACCGCGACGCTGACGACGTGGACCCCCGCCAGGGGGCGAGCCTGCGGCGCCGACTCCGAGGCGGCTGTCACACCAGGCTCCCGGCGACGGCCCGCTCCCGCAGCCACGCCGACGGCCGAAACCGCTCCCCGTAGGCGTCCGCGAGCCCGTCCGCGCGGGCGACGAAGCCGGCCAGGCCGCCGTCGTACCCGGTCATGTACTGCGCCGGGCCGCCGGTGGTGGGCGGGTACCCGATGCCGAGGATCGCTCCCACGTTCGCGGTGGCGGTGTCCCGCAGCACGCCGTCGGCGAGGCAGCCGGCGGTCTCCAGCGCCATCGCGAACCGGTACCGGTCCTGGACGTCCGCGTACGGCACCTGCACCTCGGGGCGGGTGAAGTGCTCGCGCACCCCGGGCCACAGCCGCTTGGGGCCGTCGTCCGGGTAGTCGTAGAAGCCGCCGCCGGCGGCGCGGCCCGCGCGCCCGAGCTCCACCATCCGGTCGACGACGGCGGCGCCGGGGTGCTCGGCGTAGGGCGTGCCCTCGGTCTCCGCGGCCTTCCGGGCCTCGGCGCGGATGTGCTGGGTGAGGGTCAGGGACACCTCGTCGAGCATCGCCAGCGGCGGCGCGGGGAACCCGGCGGCGGTCGCCGCGCGCTCGACGGTCATCGGGTCGACGCCCTCCCCGACCAGCGCGGCGGCCTCCATCACCAGGGTGCCGAAGACGCGGCTGGTGAAGAACCCGCGCCCGTCGCCGACGACGACGGGGACCTTGCCGATCTGCTGGACGAGGTCCACGGCCCGGGCCACCGCCTCGTCCGACGACCGCTCGCCGCGGACGATCTCGACGAGCCGCATCCGGTCGACCGGGCTGAAGAAGTGCAGCCCCACCACGTCGGTCTGCCGCTGCACCGCGGTGGCCAGACCGCTGATCGGCAGGGTCGAGGTGTTGGAGGTGATCAGGCAGTCCGGCCCCACGACGGCCTCGACGTCGGCGAGCACCCGGTGCTTGAGCTCGGCGTCCTCGAAGACCGCCTCGACGACGACGTCGCACCCGGCGAGGTCCGCGGTCGCGGCGGTCGGGGTGATCCGCGCCAGGACGGCGTCCCGGTCGGCGTCGGTCATCCGGCCCTTCGCGACCCGGCGGTCCAGCACCGCGGCGGCGTGGTCGCGGCCGCGCCGCGCCGCCTCGACGTCCACGTCGACGAGGACGACGTCGATCCCGGACGACGCGCAGGCGTGGGCGATGCCCGCGCCCATCATCCCGGCGCCCACGACGCCGACCCGTCGGGCCGTGCCGTGCACGACCCCCGCGGGGCGGGTGCGGCCCGAGCCGATCGCCTGCAGGTCGTGGAAGAACGCCTGGATCATCGCCTTCGCGACCGGTCGCGTGACCAGGCTGGTCAGGTAGCGCGACTCGATCCGCAGGGCGGTGTCGACGTCGACCTGCGCCCCCTCGACGGCCGCGCACAGGATCGCCCGTGGCGCCGGGGCCGGGTGGCCCTTGAGGGTCGTGCGCAGCGTCGCGGGGAACGCCGGCAGCACCGCCGCCAGGCCCGGGCTGGACGGCGTCCCGCCCGGGAGGCGGTAGCCCTTGCGGTCCCACGGCTGGGTGGCGGCACCGGGGTCGTCCGCGTGCTCGAGCACCCAGCGCCGGGCCGCGGGCAGCAGGTCCTCGGCGGTGGCGACGAGCTCGTCGACGACCCCGGCCTCCGCGGCGGCCCGGGCGGTGTGCCGACGTCCCTCCAGCAGCCAGCCGGTCAGGGCGGGCTGCAGCCCGAGCATCCGGACCAGGCGGGTGACACCGCCTCCGCCGGGGAGCAGGCCCAGGGTCACCTCGGGCACGCCCAGGCGCAGCGACGGGTCGTCCACGGCGACCCGGCGGTGGCAGGCCAGGGCGATCTCCAGCCCGCCGCCGAGCGCGGTGCCGTTCAGCGCGGCGACGACCGGGCGGCCGAGCCGCTCGAGCCGCCGCAGCTGGGCCTTGACCTCCTCGATCCGGGCGAAGAACTCCCCGGCCTGCTCGGGCTGCACCGACTGCAGCAGGTGCAGGTCGCCGCCGGCGAAGAAGGTCGACTTGGCGCTCGTGACGACGACGCCGCGGACGTCGTCCCGCTCGGCCTCCAGCCGGTCGACGGCGGCGCCCATCGACCGCCGGTACGCCTCGTTCATCGTGTTCGCGCTGGAGCGCGGGTCGTCGAGGGTGAGGACGACGACGCCGTCGGCGTCGCGCTCGTACCGGACGACGTCGGGGGTGTCGGTCTGGGTGGTCATCGCTGTCCGTCCTGGGGTGGTCGTCGGCTGGCCGGTCGGCGGAGGGCGGCGGTCACAGGCGCTCGACGACGGTGGCGATGCCCATCCCGCCGCCGACGCACAGGGTCGCCAGGCCGATCCGCTGGTCGCGGCGCTCGAGCTCGTCGACGAGGGTGCCGAGGATCATCGCGCCGGTCGCGCCCAGCGGGTGGCCCATCGCGATGGCGCCGCCGTTGACGTTCACGACGTCCGGCGAGAACCCCATCTCCCGGACGAAGCGCAGGACGACGGCCGCGAACGCCTCGTTGACCTCGACGAGGTCGACGTCCTCCGGGCGCAGCCCCGCCTTGGCGAGCGCCTTGCGGGACGCCGGGGCGGGGCCGGTGAGCATGATCGTGGGTTCGGACCCGGTGACGGCGGTGGCGAGCACCCGGGCGCGCGGGGTCAGGTCGAGCCGGCGGCCGACGTCCTCGGTGCCGACGAGGACGAGCGCCGCGCCGTCGACGATGCCGGAGGAGTTGCCGGCGTGGTGGACGTGCGCGATCCGGTCGACCCAGTGGTACTTCTCCAGCGCGACGGCGTCGAAGCCAGCCCCTTCCCCGAGCGCGGCGAACGACGGCTTCAGCGCTGCGAGGGACTCGACGGTGGTGTCAGGGCGCAGGTGCTCGTCGCGGTCGAGGATGGTCAGGCCGTTGAGGTCGTGGACGGGGACGACGGACCGCTCGAACCGCCCGTCCGCCCAGGCCTTCGCGGCCCGCTGCTGGGAGGCGACGGCGTACCGGTCGACGTCCTCGCGGGTCAGCCCGTCGAGGGTGGCGATGAGGTCGGCGCCGATGCCCTGCGGGACGAAGTCGGTGGCGAACGCCGTCGCCGGGTCCATCGCCCAGGCACCACCGTCGGTGCCCATCGGGACGCGCGACATGGACTCGACACCCCCGGCCAGGATGAGGTCCTCGAACCCGGACCGGACCCGGGCCGCCGCCTGGTTGACGGCCTCCAGCCCGCTGGCGCAGAACCGGTTGAGCTGGACGCCCGCGACGGTGTCCGGGAGGCCGGCCTTCAGGGCGGCGGTCTTCGCGATGTCGGCGCCCTGGTCGCCGACCGGGGTCACGCAGCCGAGGACGACGTCGTCCACGAGGGCCGGGTCGAGGCCGGGGTTGCGCTCCCGGACCGCGTGCAGCAGGCCGACGACGAGGTCGACGGGCTTGACCTGGTACAGGGAGCCGCCGGGCTTGCCGCGGCCACGCGGGGTGCGGATGGCGTCGTAGACGATCGCCTGGGGTCCGGCGCTCATGGGTGCTCCGTCGTCCGGCCAGTGGGTGACCCGCCGCACGCTACGCCGTGACTGAACACGTGTTCAAGACCTTGATCGGACGTTCAGCCGGCGGCACCATGAGCGGGTGCAGCAGGCCACCGACGACCTCACCGCCCGGGCGCGGATCCGCAACGCCGCCCTGCGGCTGCTCGCCGAACGCGGTGAGAGCACGTCCCTGCGCGAGGTCGCCCGCGAGGCGGGCGTCACGCCCGGCCTCGTCGTCCACCACTTCGGGTCCCGCGACGGGCTGCGCACCGCCGTCGAGGACCACGTCATCGACCTGTTCCGGCAGACCCTGGACGCCGTCCCGCTGGAGGGGTCGGCCTCGCAGGTCGGCGCCGCGCGGGACGCGGCGATGGCCGACCTGCTGCGTGGCGACCCGGCGCTGATGGGGTACGTGCGCCGGCTCGTGATGGCCCCCGGGCCCGGGGACGACCGGTTGGTCGAGCGGGTCGTCGGGTTGTCGCTGGACCAGGTGCGGTCCCTGCGGGCGCACGGGGTGACGAAGGTCGGGGTCAGCGAGCAGCACCAGGCGGTGGCGATGCTCGTCCGCCAGCTCGGGTACCTGCTGCTCGAGCCGGTGGTCGAGCGGATGTGGGCCGAGGCGGTCGGCCCGGACGGCGACCCGCCGCCTCCCGTCGAGGTGCGGCTGCGCCGCTGACGACCGCCTGCTACCCCTCCCGGGAGCGGCGCCAGGCGCGCCAGGCGCCGGTCGACCACAGCGCCCACGCGACGAGGACCGGCTGGAACCACAGCCGCACGAACCGGGCCTGGTCGGAGTCGAGCCCGAACGCGTCGGTGCGGGTCAGGTACTGCGACACGTTCCCGGGGAAGATCGCGACGAAGAACGCGGCGACGACGAAGCCGACGGCGACCCGCCGCCGGGGCAGGGCGACGAGCGCGCCGCCGAGCGCCAGCTCGACCGCACCCGACCCGAGGACGACGAGGTCGTCGTCCAGCGGCACCCACGGCGGGACCTGCGCCTGGAACTCCTCGCGCGCGAACGTCAGGTGGCTGCTGCCCGCGAACAGCAGGAACGCCCCGAGCAGCAGGCGGCCGGCGGTGCGCAGGCGGGACGACGGGGCGTGCTGCTCCAGGCTCATGATCGGGACGCTAGCCGTCGCCCGGTCCCCTCGCGCGGTCTGCGACGCAGTTCCGGGCCGTCTCAGGCACCGGAGCTGCGTCGTTGTCGGTCACTCCGGGGGCAGACCGGGGCCGCCAGGCGGGCGAAGCCGCGGATCCACCCGGGACGCCTTGTGCCACCGCGGGAGACGGGGTGACAGTCCCCGAACCGTCGGCCGCGCACGACCAGGCGCCGGCCACGACCCGGGGAGGACCAGTGGCGGACCCGACACCACCCACCGACGCCGAGCTGGACACGCTCATCCGGGCGCGCCTGGCCGTCGTCGGCATCGACCTCGACCAGCTGCCGGACGGCGAGCGCGACCCCGAGACGGGGTCGCCGTCCCGCCAGCAGGCCCTCGGCTACCTGCGCGGGCTGCTGCGTGGCACCGCGGCGACGATCAGCGCGTGGGACCTGCCCGCGCCGACCCCGGAGCTCGACCAGCAGGTCGCCCCGCCGGCGCTCTACCCGTCGCTGTACGACACGTGGACCGAGGGAGGCCTGTCGTGAGCGCACCGACGAACGGCGCGGACGGCGCCACCCGGCGGCTGTTCCTCGCCCGGCTCGCCGCGCTGTCCGCGGGTGCCGTGGGCGCGGGGTCGTTGCCCGGCGTGGCGGCGGCCGCGTCACCGCGACGGCACGCGACCGCGCCCGACGTCGCCGTGTCGGCGGAGGACCTGGAGAGCCCTGCGGACCTGACCATCGCGCAGGCCGCGGCGGCGATCCGCTCCGGCGACCTCACCTCCGAGGCCCTCGTGCGCGCGTGCCTGGAGCGGATCGAGCGGTACGAGGACGTGTACGACGCGTTCAACCTCGTGCTCGGTGCCCGGGCGCTGGGGCGCGCGCGCTTCCTCGACCGGCGCCGTCCGCAGTCGCTGCTGCACGGCATCCCGCTGGCGATCAAGGACAACTACTACACGGCCGGCATCCCCACGACGGCGAACTCGTACGTCTTCCAGGACTTCCGGCCGCCGTACGACGCGACGGCGTTCGCCCGGCTCGAGGCGGCCGGCGGGGTGCTCATCGGCAAGACCCAGATGGGACCGCTGGCGACGTCGCGGGCCACCACGCCGGCCGGGGTCGTGACGACCCGCAACGCGTGGGCCCCGTTCGACCCGGGCATCACCCCGGGCGGGTCGTCGAGCGGCTCGGCGACGGCGACCGCCACCGGGATGGCGTTGTCCAGCACCGGGACCCAGACCGGCGGCTCGATCACCGGGCCCGCCGAGGAGCAGGGCCTCACCGGGCTGAAGCCGACGATGGGCCGGGTGTCGCTGTACGGGGTCATCCCGCTGACGTACACCCGCGACCACCCCGGCCCGATCGCCCGGGACGCGATGGACGCCGCGATCATGCTGTCCGAGATGGCCGGGCCCGACCCGAACGACTTCCGCACCCAGGGGCTGCCCGACGTCCCCGACCTCGTGCGCGCGGCGACCCCCGTGCGCGAGGGCGACCAGGTGGTCCTGCGACGCGGGACGCGGATCGGCGTCACCCCCGACTACCTCGACGCGGACGGCGAGGTGCTGGCGGCACGGCAGGCGTACCTGGCCGCGCTCGACGCCATCCCGGGCGCCGAGGTCGTCGAGGTGCCGCTGCCCGACGAGTGGGACCTGCTCACCGGCGGGGCGTTCAACAACGTGCGGCTGCCGGAGCGGTCCGAGCCGTTCCTGCCGTGGCTGACCGAGGACCTGCGCCTGTTCGGGGTGTCCGTGCTGCCGTGGCTGGCCGGGATGCTGCTGTCCGGGCCGGAGTACCTGCACGGCCAACGGGCCAAGGTGGTGCTGTACGAGCGGGTCATGGACCAGGTGCTCGCGGACTGCGACGTCGTCGTGCAGACCGGCCCGGTGCCGTTCGACATCATCGGCCTGCCGGAGATCGCCTTCCCGATCGGGTTCAGCTCCGCCACCGAGGACCGCCCGGCGCTGCCCATCGGCACGATCCTCGGCGCCGGTCCCTTCGCCGAGGACCGGTTGCTGGAGGTCGTCGGCGCGTACCAGGCGGTGACCGACTGGCACACGCGCCGCGCGCCGCTGCCCGACGTCGCCGGTCTGCGCGCGTCCGCCGCCGCCCCGCGGCTCAGCGCCGAGGAGGTGGCCGAGCTGTCGCAGTGACGACGGGGGCGGTCCGAGTGGGGGTGAACCTGTTCCGGCACAGGCGACCTGGGAGATCCACCGCCTGGGACGTCGACGCACCCAGTAGGGTCCGCCGTCGTGCCGCTCTTCCGCCGTGGACCCCGCCACCCCCTTCCGCAGCTCGTGGAGGCCGCGTGCGATGACGCCGAGCTGTGCGCCGCGCGTGACACGGCCGTCGCCACCGGCGACTGGCGGCCGGCCGCGACGCTCCTGGCGCGGACCCGGCAGGAGGCCGACCGCCGCGCGCTGGTCGCCGCCGTCCTGGCCGACGCCGCCGGGCGTGACCTGTCCTGGGTCGACGCCTGGGTCGACGAGGACCCGAGCCAGCACGCACTGCTGGTCCGGGGTTGGGCGGGGATCGAGCGCGCGTGGGCGGTGCGTGGGAGTGCCAGCGCCTCCCGGACGAGCGCAGAGGCCTTCAAGGCGTTCCACGCCTGGTTGGCGGACTCCGAGCCGTACCTGTGGGAGGCGGCCAAGGCCGACCCCGACGACCCAGTGCCGTGGGTCGCCCTCGCGTGGATCGCCGTCGGGCTGGGGTGGGACCGCGCGTCCTGGGACCGGCTGTGGTCGGAGTACCAGGCCCGATCGCCTCAGGGGCGGGCCGGGTACGTTCCCGCGCTGCAGTACCTGTCCGCCAAGTGGCACGGCTCCCACGGCGACATGTACGAGCTCGTCGCGAAGGCGCCGCCCGTCGGGTGGGCGGCGGTGCTGCCGCTCCAGGCGCACATCGAGCTCTACCGGGACCAGCTCATCTCGAGGAAGATGGGCTTCCTGGACGCGTCGGTGTTCTGGGAGGACGCCGCCCGCTCCCGGGACCTCGACGTCGCCATCGGGTGGGCCCGGCAGCGGCCCACGCACCCGCTCGCAATGCACGACCTCAGCGTGGTGGCCTACTGCGCCGTGGACGCCAGTCGGTGGACGGAGGCGGCCGCCGTCTTCGAGATCACGGGCCACCGCAGCTACTCGTACCCGTGGTCGTACGGCGGTGACCCCGCCGAGAGGCTGACCCGAGGGCACGCGATGGCGATGAAGCGAGCGGGCAGCCGCTTCTGGGCGGAGGACTGAGCGAGCGCCTCAGGCCGTCGGGCCCGACAGCCCGATGACCAGCCCGCCGGGTGCGCGCACGATCGCGATCCGGACGCCGGGCATGACGTCGTGCGGTGCGGCGACCGACTCCGCGCCGGCGGCGATCGCGTCGGCGTAGCTGGCGTCGGTGTCGTCGACGTGCACGGTCGGGGTGGTGCCCGGGGTCTCGCCCTTACCCAGGCCGCGGACGCCGCCGCCACCCTGCCGGGAGTAGGTGAACAGGTGGTAGTCGCCGGAGGGGCTGGGCATCGGCGGCTGGAACTGCCATCCGAGGACGCGCGCGCACCAGTCCCGCGTCGCGGTCGGGTCGCTGCTGGCGAGCTCGGTGTGGGTGATCCACCCGTGCAGTCCGGGCGTGTGCTCGTGGGTGCGCTGGTCGGTCACGGTGCCTCCTCGGGGCGGTGCTGTCGCCGTTCTGACCGCCGGCGAAGCGTCGACTCATCGACGGCGTCCGGTGGTTGCCCCCGGACCACCGGGCCGAGGATGCTGACCGCCGACGACGAGGGGGCAGCCGTGCCGGACAGCTACGACGTCAAGAAGGACCTGCGTCACCTCTACGCGCCCCGGCGTGGGGTGATCGAGGTCGTCGACGTCCCCGCGCTGCGCTTCCTGGCCGCCGACGGCCACGGCGACCCGAACACCTCGACCGACTACCGCGCCGTCGTCGAGGCCCTGTACACCGCGTCGTACGCGGTACGTGCCGTCGCGAAGGCCGAGCTCGGCCGGGTGCACACGGTCGGGCCGCTGGAGGGCCTGTGGTCGGCGGACGACGTGGGGGTGTTCCACGCTCGCGACAAGGCCGCGTGGGACTGGACCATGATGATCGTCCAGCCCGAGTGGGTCACTCCGGACGTCGTGGACGCCGCCCTGGCGCGGGTCCGGGCGACGAAGGACCTGCCGGCCCTCAGCCTGCTGCGGTTCGAGGAGGTTACCGAGGGGCTGAGCGTCCAGACGCTGCACGTCGGGTCCTACGACGACGAGGGACCGGTCATCGCCCGCATGCACGACGAGTTCATGCCCGCCAATCGCCTCGTGCCGCGCGGACGGCACCACGAGGTCTACCTGTCCGACGCGCGCCGGACCGAGCCGGCGCGGCTGCGCACCATCCTGCGGCAGCCCGTCGACCGGTCGACCGTTCAGTCCGTCAGCACCCTGTAGGGGTAGCCGGCGCAGTGGGTGAACCCGACGCTGGCGCGTCTCAGGCGCCGTAGGCGGTGAACCGGTTCATCTTGTTCCAGGCGACGATGTTGTCCTCGTTGCGCCAGACACCGTCCCGGACCGGCGTGTACGGGTCGGCGATCTTGTACTGGTCCGGTCGGTAGCCGACGATCGCGATGTAGTGGCCGGCGGAGAAGTAGTCGTTGTTGACCCGGTCCATGTTGATGACGACGGGGTACCCGGCGTTGATGCTGGCCTTGACCCGGCTGCGCAGCCGCTCCTTGAGCGTGCCCACCGGGGGCTGGCGGAAGTAGTAGCGCTGGGTGCGGCCGGCGATCCCGAGCCGGTCGTTGAGCACCCGGGCGATGGCGTACGGGTCCTGCAGACCCTGACCGTTCACGAGGCCGAGGCTGTCGGCGAGCGACGCCTGGGACGGGTAGAGCCCTCGCGCGGTGAGCGCGATGCGTGAGCTGGCGGCGGAGCACCACGACTGCGTGGCCTGCTGCCGGTACTGGTAGGCGACGGTCTCGGCGGCGCTCGCGGCGGTCGCGGTCGCGGCGGTCAGGCCGACGCCCAGGCCGAGGGCCAGGACCCCTCGGCGGGAGAGGTCGACGGTGGTTTCCTTCATGAGCGTGCTCCGGTCGTGAGGCGCGGACGAGATGGTGGACGCCACGGATCGTGCTGCTGGTCGGTGCCCCGCGGTCGGCTCGCGCCGCGTCCGGAACCTGCCAAGCAGGTTGCTGCCATCCCGCGCCTGCTCGCGATCGCACGGCACCACGGTGGCCGGTTTGAATACGATAACGATTGTCGTTTACAGTCCGCGGCCGAAGCAGTGGCTGACACACGGAGGACGGCGATGGGTAGGCGACGGGCGAACGGGCTGGCCACGGCGGGGGCGGTGCTGGCGTTGACGGCCGCCTGCACCTCCGAAGGCACGGAACCGGTGGCGTCGCAGACGCTGCGGGTCGTCGGCCCGTTCGAGGTGCACAGCCTGGCCCCGGCCACCAGCGACGGCTTCTTCACGCGCCTGCAGGTCGTCGAGACCCTCGTGAGCAGCGACCTCCAGGGCGAGATCACGCCCGGACTCGCCACGTCGTGGGAGCCCGCCACCGACGGGCTGAGCTGGACCTTCGAGCTGCCGCAGGACGTGACCTTCCACGACGGGACGCCGCTGACGTCGGACGCCGTCGCCGCCTCGCTGGGCGCCGCCGCGGACGAGGCCGCCAGCCCCCTCGCCGACGTCCCGGTCGAGCAGGTCACCCCCGACGGCGACGCGGTCCGCGTCGACCTGGCGGAGCCCTTCCCGACGCTGCCCGCGGTGCTGACCCACTACAGCACCGCGGTCCTGGCGCCGGCGTCCTTCGACCCCGACGGCCACGTCACCGAGGTGATCGGCACCGGCCCGTACGAGGTGGCGGACGTCGAGCTGCCGGCGTCCATCGAGGTCAGCCGGGCCAGCACCTGGCGCGGCGACGCACCGGAGGTCGAGCGCATCGCGTTCCAGTCCGTCGGCCGGGCCGAGCAGCGCGCGCTGATGGCGACGAGCGGGCAGGCCGACGTCGTCTTCGGTCTCGAACCCGCCGGACGGCAGCGCGTGGAGGCGGCGGACGGGGTGCGGATGGAGTCCAGCCTGCAGCCCCGGACCCTGCTCATGAAGGTCAACACCCAGCACCCGGTGCTGTCCGACGTCAGGGTCCGCCAGGCGATCAGCCTGGCGCTGGACCGACCCGGGATGGCCGAGGCGGTGCTGCGGGAGGAGGACCTCGCCGCCACCCAGCTCCTGCCGCCGTCCCTCGCCGCCTGGCACCAGGACGAGGTGGAGCCGCTCACCCACGACCCGGCACGTGCGCAGCGGCTCCTCGCCGACGCCGGCTGGACCCCCGGGCCGGACGGCGTCCTGCAGCGGGACGGCCAGCCGCTGGCCCTGACGCTGACCACCTACCCCGACCGCGCCGAGCTGCCCGCCCTGGCCACCGCGATCCAGGCGGCGCTCAAGGACGTCGGCATCGACCTGACCGTGGACGTGACCAACTCCAGCGAGATCCCCTCCCGGCACCACGCCGGCACCCTCGAGCTCGGCCTGCTCGCCCGGCACTTCGCGCTCGTCGCCGACCCGCTCGTCACCGTCGCCGACACGTTCTCCCCCGAGGGGTCGGACTGGGGCGCGATGGGATGGAGCGACCCGCAGGTCACCGCCGCGATCGACGAGCTGCTGGCCGCGACGACCCCGGACGAGGGTGACGCACAGCGCGCCATCGTGATGACGGCGGCGCAGGAGCAGCTGCCGCTCGTGCCCGTCGCCTGGTACCGGATGAACGCCGCCGTGTCCGACCGGGTGGACGGTTTCGCGATGGACCCGCTGGAGCGCACCTGGCGGCTGTCCGAGGTCACCTGGGCGGACGACGCCACCGCGGACGGCCGCACGGGTGACGGCTCGTGAACGGCGGGCTCACGCCCCGCCGCGTGGTCGGGGTCCTCGGACGCCGGACCCTGCAGGCCCTGGGAGTGGCTCTCGCCGTCTCGGTGCTGTGCTTCGCCGTGGTCCGCCAGCTGCCCGGGGACGCCGCCTACCGGATCGCCGCGGGACGCTACGGCGACGACCTCGTCGACGCGGCCGCAGCCGACGCCGTCCGCGGCGAGCTCGGACTCGACCGGCCCGCGTGGCAGCAGCTCGGGGACTGGCTGCTGGCCGTCGCCCAGCTCGACCTCGGGCGCTCGCTGGTGACGTCCCGCCCGGTCCTCGAGGAGGTGTCGTACTACCTCTGGGGGACGCTGCAGCTCACCGCCGCCGCACTGGCGGTCGCCGTGGTCGTGGGCGTGACGGCGGGCCTGCTGGCGGCGCGCCGCCCCGGTGGCGTGCTCGACCGGCTGACGACGGCCTGGGTGGCCGTCGTGCGCGCGCTGCCGCCGTTCCTGCTCGGCCTGCTGCTCGTGCTGCTGCTGTCGGTGCAGCTGGGGCTGCTCCCCGCGGTCGGGCACGGGACGTCGTCCAGCATCGTCCTGCCCGCCCTCACCCTCGCCGCGGGCCTCTCGGGGCTCTTCGCCCGCGTCGCCAGGGACACGGCCGTGCAGGTCATGGCGTCCGACCAGGTGCGCTTCGCCCGGACGAAGGGCCTGGCGGAGCGGCTTGTCGTGGTCCGCCACGTGCTGCGCAACGCGGGCGTGGTGCTCCTCCCGTACGTCGGGGTGCAGGCCGTCGTCCTCGTCGAGGGGGTGGTGGTCGTGGAGAGCCTGTTCGCCTGGCCGGGGCTCGGTCACGCGCTCGTCCACGCGGTGTTCTGGCGCGACGTCCCGGTGCTGCAGGCGACCGCACTGGTGCTGGCGCTGCTCGTCGTCGCCGTCAACACCGTCGTCGACCTCGGCACCCTCGCGCTCGACCCGCGGCCGCGCCACCAGGGGGTGACGGCGTGAGCGTCGGCACCCGGCTGGCGCCGGAGACGTCGGCCGTCCCCGTCCGACGGCGTCGCCGGCCCGTCGCCCGGGCCGCCGCGGTGGTCGTCCTCGCCGCGATCGTGCTGTTCGCGCTGCTGGGCCCCCTGCTCCTGCCGGACCCCGCGGCGCAGGACCTGAGCCGCTACCTGGAGCCGCCCAGCGGGTCGGAGCCCCTCGGCCGGGACGACTACGGGCGCAGTGTGCTCGCTCGCCTCGCGCACGCCACCCGGCTGTCGCTCGCCGTCGCCGCGGCCAGCGTGGTCACCGCGCTCGCGCTCGGGACGGCGTCCGGTGTCGCCGCCGCCTGGTTCGGGGGGTGGGTCGACACCGTGCTGCGCGGGATGAGCGAGGTGCTGGTCGCGCTGCCGGCGCTGCTCGTCGTCCTCCTGTTCGCCGCGCTCGCCGCCGACGGCTCCGTGCTCAGCCTGTACGTCGGCCTGGCCCTCGTGCAGTGGGTGGAGTACTTCCGCGTCGTGCGCGTGCGGGCGGGGCTCGTGCTGGCGTCGCCCGCGGCCGAGGCCGCCCGGCTGCTGCGGCTCGGACCCGTCCACCTCCTGCGCCGGCACCTGTGGCCGGCGCTGAGCTCGGTGCTCACGACCCTCGCGGCGCTCGGCGCCGTCACCTGCGTGCTCGCCGTGTCCACGCTCGGGTTCATCAAGGTCGGCCTGCACCCCCCGCGCGCGGAGCTCGGGCTCATGGTCACCGAGGGGTTCGCCTTCTACGACGTCGCCCCGTGGATGTCGCTGGCGCCGGTCGTCGTCCTGTTCCTGCTCACGGTCAGCCTGCTCGGGCTGCGCCGCCCGGAGGTCGCGTCGTGAACGCCCTGCACCTGCACCACCTCACCGTCCGGCACGGCGGCGCCGTCCTCGTCGACGTCAGCGGCCTCGACGCCGAACCGGGGGTGCCCGTGACGGTTGTCGGCGAGAGCGGCTCGGGCAAGTCCCTGCTCGCGCACGCCGTCATGGGCACGATCGCCGACGAGCTGGACGTCGCGGGCGCGATGACCCTCGGTGGCGCGCGGCTGGACCTGGCGGACCGGTCGAACCGGCGACGGCTGTGGGGCCGGGAGCTGGCGATGCTGCCGCAGGAACCCGCGCTCGCCCTCGACCCGACGATGCGCGTGCTCGGTCAGGTCGCGGAGGGGGTGGCCGGGTTCCCGGCGCGGCGCGGCGCCGCGCTCCAGAAGGCGACGCGGGCACTCGGCCGGCTGGGGATGGCGCACACCGCGCGGTCCTGGCCGCACACCCTGTCCGGCGGCATGGCTCAGCGGGTCGCGTACGCGGCCGCCACGATCGGCGGGGCCAGGCTGCTCCTCGTCGACGAACCGACCAAGGGCCTGGACGCCGCGTCGCTCGACCGGCTCGCGGACCTCCTGCACGAGCACGTCGACGGCGGCGGGCTGCTCGTCACCATCACCCACGACCTCGGGCTGGCGCGGCGGCTCGGCGGCCAGGTGCTCGTCATGCGGGAGGCGGAGGTGGTCGAGCGCGGGCCCGCCGACCGGGTGCTCACCGCACCGGAGCACGAGTGGACGCGGCGGCTGCTCGCCGCCGAACCCGCCCGGTGGCGCAAGGCGTGGCAGCGTCCGGACCCGGTGGGTGATCACCCCCTCGACGGCGATCCCGTCGTCGTCGCGGACGCCGTGACGGCCGGGTACGGGGGCGAGCCGCTGTTCCGGGACCTGTCGCTGCAAGTGCGTCCGGGTGAGCGGTGGGCCGTCAGCGGACCCAGCGGTGTCGGCAAGTCGACCCTGGGGAACGTGCTCGTCGGCCTGCGCGAACCCGACACCGGCAGCGTGCGACGTCACCCGGGTCTCGACGGCGGGAAGGTGCAGAAGCTGTACCAGGACCCGGCGCTGTCGTTCCCGCCCGCGGTGACGCTCGGGACGGCCGTGCGGGACGTCGTCCGCCGGCACACCGTCCCGGCGGGGCGCCTCGAGGGCCTGATGGCGGAGGTGGGACTGCCGGCGTCTCTGCTGGCCCGTCGTCCGGGCCAGGTGTCTGGCGGCGAGCTGCAGCGCCTCGCCATCGTCCGGGCCATGCTGCTGCGGCCCGCGCTCGTGCTCGCCGACGAGGCGACCTCCCGGCTGGACCTGCTGACGCAGGAGCGGACCGTCGACTGCCTCATGGTCGAGGTCGCCGAGACCGGGTGCGCCCTGGTGGCCATCACGCACGACGAGGACCTCGCTCGGGCAGTCGCAGACCGGCACCTGCGGTTGACCGCGAGGTCGACGCAGGTGGAGGCGACCGGCGCGGTGCTGCTCACCGGCTGACGCCCGCGACTCGGCCGCTGACCGCGGGGGCCGGCGTGCGAGCCGGTCCCCCGCGCTCGTCGGCGTCACCCCAGCGGCTTGAAGGTCACCTGACCGCGGATGACGTGGTGACCGGAGGAGTCCACGGGGACGACACCCTTCGACATGCCGGTGTGCGCGTCCACGCCGCGGAACGACGCGAACACGTAGTCCAGCTTGCGGGCGGCACGCCCCTCGGGGTGCTCCGGGCTCGGCGGCTTGCTGTCCGTCGTGGGCTGCATGTCGCGGCACAGGCCGGTCCCGCAGTAGTCGTTGTCGCTCTGGTCGCCCTCCCAGAACTTGTCCGTGTCGGTCCCGCCACCCTGGACGCGGTAGAGCGGCTCGAGCTCGGAGGAGCTGGGCGTGGCGTTGAGGTCGCCGGTGAGGACGACCCGCCGGTCCCAGCCCACCCACGTGTTCACCACGTCGGTGATCGTGTTGACCTGCGCCGTGCGGTTGGCCTTGCCGTCGGGGGCGTCGTCGTAGCCGAGGGCCAGGTGGGTGGTGCAGACCCACGACTTCGCGATGCCGGACCCGGTGATCTCGGCGCAGAGCAACTTGAAGTCCCGGCCGCCGTAGCTGCCCAGGCTGTGCGTCGACGTGGCGCCCATCCCGCGCTTGGTGGCGATCGCGTTGCCCTTGGCGGTCCGCCCGTTCGTGACGGGGCACCGGGCGTTGCCGTCCTTCTGGGCCCGCCAGTGCACGGCCCAGCCGGCCGCGACGAGCTCGTTCTTCTGCGACTCGCACAGCTCCTGGAACGTGATGGCGTCCACGTCGCCCCAGGCCTGGGCCGCGTTGAGCGCCGCCTGGTGCCCGCCCATGTCGGTGTTGTGCTGGACGACCCTGAGCTTGTCGTCACCGGTCCCCGCCTGCGCGGCGGGCGCGGACGCCAGGGCGGCCAGGGCCAGGCCGGCGACGGTGGCGACCGCCCCCAGTCGTCGCGCACGCACCGTGCGCCGGGGTCGGTCGACGGTCGGGTGGTTCATCGGTTCTCCTCGTGCCAGGGACGGCGGTTCGCCGCTCGCCACCGATCCTGCGCCGAGGGTCGTCCGCGACGGACTGACGCGCCGCGTCCGGAACCTGCCCGGCAGGTTGCTGCACCGCGGAACCGGAGCTCGACTCGGCGCCCAGCCGTCGGTCGGTGGTTCAGGACCCCCGCGGACTGGCCCCTCGTGCCAGGGCATCGGGTCACGTGCGCGGCAGCCAGGTTGGCGTCGTCCTGGCCACGGGGCCCCGAACGACCAGCGGCACGGACAGGGCTCGACCGCAGCACCGAGAACGCGGTAGCGAGGTGGCCGCAGTCCCGGCCCGTAGTCGAGACGCGCGCCGACGAGGAGCGGGAGCGCGACCTGGCTCACCGACAGCAGGGCACCCGGGCAGCCGAAGACCGCGTCGTGCGGGTGCGGCTCCTCGGCGGTGAACTCCCAGGCACTCCCGCTGCAGCCGCCTGACCGGACGTCGATTCGCACGGAGCCACCGGCGGCGCCCAGCTGCTCGACGGCTGCCGGTGACACCGGGAACGGCGGCCAGGTCGTCTCGTCGCTGCTCACGCGTCCGTCCTAGCGGTCGGGTCCGACGGTGGTTCACGGGCCCGGCGCTCGTCGGGGAGTGAAGGGACGGCGTTGCTGCGAAACGACCGTCTTTCCTGTGTCCTCGTGTCACACTCAGCGCCCCACTGAGGAACGAGGTCACCGATGCAGGACTCCGCGCCGATCGCCGTCGGGCTGCCGATCGCGCTCGCGATCATCATGTTCGGGCTGGGCCTGTCCCTGACGGTCGGCGACTTCCGGGCGGTCGCCCGCTCGCCGAAGGCCGTCGCCGTCGCGCTCGTCCTGCAGGTGCTGGTGCTGCCGGTGGTGGCGTTCGGGCTCGTCACCGTGTTCGACCTCGACCCGCTGCTGGCCGTCGGGGTGATGCTGCTCGCCGCGTCACCGGGTGGGACGACGGCGAACCTGTTCAGCCACCTTTTCCGCGGGGACGTCGCCCTCAACGTGACGCTCACCGCTGTGAACTCGGTGCTCGCGGCGTTCACCATCCCGTTGATCACGAATCTGGCGATCACCCACTTCGGCGCCGCGGGCGAGCTCGGCCTGCAGACCGGCAAGGTCATGCAGGTGGTGGCGATCGTGCTCGTCCCCGTAGCGGTCGGCATGCTGGTCCGCAACCGCTCGGCGGCGTTCGCGGCGCGCTCGGACAAGCCGGTGCGGATCTTCTCCATCGTGGTGCTGGTGGTCGTCGCCGTGGGCGCGCTCCTCGGTGAGCGGGACAACCTCGCCGACTACCTGCGGCAGGTGGGGCTGGTCACCGGGCTGTTCTGCGTGGCCAGCCTCGGCATCGGCTACACCGGTGCGCGACTGCTGCGGCTCGGCGAACGGCAGGCCATCGCCACGTCCATGGAGATCGGCATCCACAACACGACCGTGGCGCTCACGATCGCCCTCAGCGTCCTGGAGAGCACGCAGGTCGCCGTCCCATCAGCCGTCTACTCGATCCTCATGTACGTGTTGGCGACCGCCTTCGGGTTCCTCATCACCCGCGACCAGCGCACCCCCGACCGGACGACGGAACCGCAGCTGCAGCGCTGAGACCACGCCGCTCACGTTTCGTCGGGCGGCGGACTCGACCGATCGGCGGCAGTCGACGTGCAGTCACCTGGCACAGACATAACGCGCCGCGTTATGCTCGCCGCGTGATCGTGTCGTTCCGTGACGCTGCCACGGAGCGGCTCTGGTCACGTCAGCGCGTGAAGGGCCTGGATCCTCGGATCCAGCGGACGGCTCTTCGCAAGCTGGCGATGCTGGACGCCGCCCACGCACTCGACGACCTTCGGGTCCCTCCAGGAAACCGCCTGGAAGCGCTCAAGGGCGATCGGACAGGGCAGCACAGCATCCGCATCAACCAGCAGTGGCGGATCTGCTTCATCTGGACCGCAGCAGGACCCCAGGACGTCGAGATCGTGGACTACCACTGAAGGAGGGAGTAATCCGATGGACATCATGACGCCTATCCACCCCGGCGAGGTCCTCCTCGAGGAGTTCCTCGAGCCGCTGGGTGTCAGTCAGCACCACCTGGCGGTCTCGATCGGGGTGCCGCCACGGCGGATCAACGAGATCGTGCACGGCAAGCGGCGTGTCACGGCCGACACGGCGCTGCGCCTGTCCCGGTACTTCGGAACCTCCGACCGGTTCTGGCTCAATCTCCAGACCCGGTTCGACCTGGAGGTGGAGAAGGACCACCTGGGTTCCGCCCTCGACCAGATCCAGCCCCTGCAGAGCGCCTGAAGAGCTGCGCCTCGGCCCCGAACGTGCCGGCGCCTGTGCGACATGGGGCCGTTCTTACAAGATCGAGTACATGGCGACAATGGGGCCCAGACCCTAGCCGCCCTGAGCCATGTCGACGAACCGCGAGTAGTGGCCCTGGAAGGCGACGACGATCGTGTCGGTCGGGCCATTGCGGTGCTTGGCGACGATGAAGTCGGCCTCGCCCGCACGGGGCGACTCGCGCTCGTAGGCGTCCTCGCGGTGCAGGAGGATCACCATGTCCGCGTCCTGCTCGATACTTCCACTTTCACGTAGATCAGACATGGCGGGACGCTTATCCGTCCGCTGCTCAGGCCCACGGTTGAGCTGCGAGATCGCGATGACCGGCACCTCGAGCTCCTTGGCGAGGAGCTTGAGGGCGCGGGAGAACTCGGAGACCTCCTGCTGGCGGGACTCGACGCGCTTGCCGGACGTCATCAGCTGCAGGTAGTCGATGATCACGAGCTTGAGGTCGTGCCGCTGCTTGAGGCGCCGGCACTTCGCCCGGATCTCCATCAGCGACATGTTCGGGCTGTCGTCGATGAACAGCGGCGCCTCGCTGACCCGCCCCATGGTCCGGGCCAGCCGGGTCCAGTCCTCCTCGCGCATCGTGCCCTTGCGCATGTGCTGCAGCGACACCGTCGCCTCGGCGGAGAGGAGCCGCATCGTGATCTCGTTGCGGCCCATCTCCAGGGAGAAGATGACCGACGTCATCCCGTTCTTGATCGACGCCGACCGCGCGATGTCCAGTCCGACGGTCGAGTTGTGCGTCGGGATCATCGATCGCGTCGCGAGGTACAGGTGGGTCGGGTGGTCGATCTCCACGCACCGGACCGGGACGCTGTCGACCCGCCGTACGGAGACCAGACGACGGACGGCCGCGAACCGCCGTTCGCCCCGCGCCTGCTTGTGGGCCAGCTGCTTGGACGGGGCGCGGAACACGTCGTCGTCCGAGGCGATGCGCAGGGCGCTTCCGTCACTCGTCACGACGCACCCGAGGCCGTGCGCGAGTTCCGCGACCACCGCCTCGACGGCACCGGCCGGCGCGACCCGCACCAGGCCGTCGTCCTGGACCTCACCGAGGACGTCGAGCAGACCGGCCAGGGCGTCCTGGCGCTGCGCCACCGACCCGCGCAGGTACGCCGGCACCCCGGCACCGTCTGCTGCACCGTCCCACCCGGAGCCCTCGGCAAACGCGCGCACCTCAGGGTCGACCGAACCACCGGCCGCCACGGCCGCCGCGACCCCCGCGGCGTACGGGGCCGACGACCGAGCCACGCCGGCCAGGTCGAGCGGACGGGCCACCGGGACCAGGTGCTTGTCACCGATCGAGTCGGCGACCTGCCCGGTCGTCCGGATCGCCGCCACACCGGCCGCTTCGGTCAGCCACTGGTGCTGCTCGTCGGCGACGACGGTCGTCCCGTCGTCGAACACCACCTCGTAGCAGGGCCGGTCGGTCATCACCTCGGTGGCGGCGACCACCCGGGTCGGGGTCCCGTCGGCGGCGAGCAGCTCGTCGCCGACCACGACCTCGCCCATCGTCGTCCAGCCGGTCGGCGTCGGCAGGGGCGTGTCGAGCGCGAGCGCCTTGCCGATCGCCGGGCGCGCGGCGATGACGATCATCTGACCGGGGTGCAGGCCGTTGGTGAGCTGGTCGAGGTCGGCGAACCCGGTGGGGACGCCGATCATCCCGTCACCGCGGTGGCTGGACGCCTCGATCTCGTCGATGGTGCCCTCGATGACCTCGCCGAGGGGCACGTAGTCCTCGGTGGTCTTGCGCTCGCTGACCGCGTACACCTCGGCCTGGGCGGTGTTGACGATCTCGTCGACGTCTCCGCCGGACGCGGCGTACCCGAGCTGCACGATCTTCGTCCCGGCCTCGACGAGACGGCGCAGGACAGCCCGCTCGCGGACGATCTCGGCGTAGTAGCCGGCGTTCGCGGCGGTCGGCACCGACGAGATGAGCGTGTGCAGGTAGGCGGCGCCGCCGACCCGGCCGAGCTCGCCGCGCTTGGTCAGCTCGGCGGCGACGGTGACGGCGTCCGCGGGCTCACCGCGCCCGTACAGGTCGAGGACGGCGTCGTAGACGAGCTCGTGCGCGGGCCGGTAGAAGTCGTTGCCGCGCAAGACCTCGACGACGTCGGCGATCGCGTCCTTGCTGAGCATCATCCCGCCGAGCACGGACTGCTCCGCGGCGACGTCCTGCGGCGGGGTGCGGCCGAGGTCCTCCGACGGCGGACCGGAGGTCTCGTACTCGTTCAGGTCCGCGACGCTCAACCGGCCCTCCCCTGCTCCCGCTGCCCGACGCGACCCGGTGGCCGCTCGAACAGGTGTCTACACGCCTGCCCCGACAAGCCACCCCGCCCGTCCGGCGCCCCCGCGGACCGGGACGAGCAGCAGGACGCTAGGTCCTCCCCCCGCGTGTCTCCAAGCCGCTCCGTCCACACCGCCTGTGGACAACCGGTGGACCGGTGTGGACCCACGCACGGATCTTGTCCACAGGCTGGGGAGAGCGTTGTGGACGGTGACGGTTCGTCGTCCACCGCTCACGCCTGTGACGTGCGACGACGGCGTCCACCGGTTGTGGACGACGAAAAAACTTCACCGGCCGTCCACCCGTTGGCCCTGGCGTCCGCTGGCCGGCGCCGCCCGGTAGAACAGCGGACGTGACGGAGGACGAGCGGACGGCGGCGGCCACCGGGCCCGGCCGTCGGCGTCGCCGGCCGCGCCTGCCGGACGAGGACCGGCGCATCCTGCGGCTCGCCGTCCCGGCGTTCGCCGCGCTCGTCGCCGAACCCCTGTTCCTGCTCGCCGACTCCGCGATCGTCGGCCACCTCGGCACCCTGCCGCTCGCCGGGCTCGGTGTCGCCGCCCAGGTGCTCGCCACCGCCGTGGGGGTGTTCGTCTTCCTCGCCTACGGCACCACGGCGGCCGTCGCCCGCCGCCTCGGCGCCGGTGACGTCCGCGGGGCCCTGGCCCAGGGCGTCGACGGCCTGTGGCTGGCCGCCGCGCTCGGCACCGCCACCGCCGTCGCCGGGTGGTTCGCCGCGCCGGCGCTCGTCGACGCGCTCGGCGCCTCCGCGGCGAGCCACCCGTACGCCGTCAGCTACCTGCGCTGGTCCCTGCCCGGGCTGCCCGGGATGCTCGTCGTCCTGGCCGCCACCGGTGTGCTCCGCGGGCTGCAGGACACCGGCACGCCCCTGGTCGTCGCCGTCGCCGGCGCCACCGCGAACGTCGGGCTCAACTACGCCCTCGTGCACGGCGCCGGGATGGGGATCGCCGGTTCCGGCCTGGGGACGTCGATCGCCCAGCTCGCGATGGCCGTCGCGCTGCTCGCCGTGGTCGTCCGCGGCGCCCGCCGGCACGGCTCACCGCTGCGCCCGGACCTGCCGGGTATCCGCGCGGCCGGTCGCTCCGGCGTCCCCCTCGTCGTCCGCACCCTGTCGCTGCGCGGCATCCTGCTGGTCACCACGTTCGTCGCGGCCCGGCAGGGGGACACCGCGCTCGCCGCCCACCAGGTGGTCTTCACCCTGTGGACGTTCGGGGTGTTCGCTCTCGACGCCATCGCCATCGCCGGGCAGGCCATCACCGGCCACGCCCTGGGAGCCGGGGACGTCGCCGGCACCCGCGCGGCGACCCGCCGCATGGTCCGGTGGGGCGTCGGGTCGGCGGTCGTCCTCGGCGGCGTGTGGCTGCTCGGGCGCGACGTCATCCCGCCGCTGTTCACGCCCGACCCGGACGTGCGCGCCGCGATCGCGGCCGCCCTCGTCGTCGTCGCGCTCACCCAGCCGCTCGCGGGGTACGTGTTCGTCCTCGACGGCGTGCTCATCGGCGCCGGGGACGCCACCTACCTCGCCGCCGCCGGCGCCCTGGTGCTGCTGGCGTACCTGCCGCTGGCCGCGGCGGTGCTCGCCCTGGCCCCCGGTGGGACGACGGGCCTGGTGTGGTCGTGGGCGGCATTCACCGGCGGGTTCATGGCGGTGCGCGCCGTGACGCTGTGGTGGCGCGAGCGCTCCGACGCGTGGCTGGTCACCGGCGCGCACCGCTGACCCTGCGCGTCGAGGCACCGGACGGCGCTCACGGGCGACGGCGGTCCGGCTCCAGCACCTCCAGCAGGTCCCGCAGGCACGAGTACCCGCCCGGCCGCGGACCCGAGCAGCGGACCGCCTGGTCGTCCATCGCCGCCAGCAGCCGCTGCTGGCTCGTCGCCGAGAGCGTCCACCCCAGCGGCGGCTCCACCGCCGGTCGCGTCCGCGGCGCGACGACGACCACACCGCCGGGGAGCTGGTCGCGCAGCTCCCGGACGGCGGCGTCGCAGCGGGCCGCCGCGCCGCGGCCCTCCTGGACCGGCGCCGCCAGCACGGGTGCCGGACACGGGTCCGCCAGCGCCCCCGCGGCCCGCTGCAGCCACGTCGCGTCGTCCACCTGCAGGTCCCGGGCCCGCAGCCCCGCCGCCGGCACCAGCGGCTCCGGGGCCAGGTCGGCGGCGGGGACGGCGAGGTCGGCGCGGTTGGCGTTCTGCAGGTAGACCACGACCGGGACGACGACCGGCCCGTCCGCCGCGAGCGCCCGGACGTTGTGCGCGCGCACCGCGTCCAGCAGGTCGGGGGCGAGGTCCGCGAGGGTGCCGACGCCCGAGCCCTCCGCGTACCCGCCGTCGACGAGCTGCATGTCGGGACGCCGGGAGCAGTCCAGCACGGGCCCGTCGGGCAGCACCTGCTCCGTGGGCGGCACGCGCCCGGCGGGGGTCACGGTCGGGAACCGCGCGGACAGCATCGACGCCGTCGCCCAGGTGACGTGCGGCGCGCACACCCCGTACGTCGTGCGCAGGTCCAGGGTCGCCGGTGGCAGGCCGGTCAGCGCCCGGCACCGCGGTTGTCCCCGGCCGGCGACGTCGACGACCAGGGCGTCGGCGCGGACCCTCTCCGGGGTGCGCACGTCAGCCTGGGAGACGAGCACGCGGCAGCCGAGGCCGGCGGCCGCCGAGCTCAGCACGAGCGCGCCACCGGCCCCGTCGACGTCCGCGGTGAACGGGTCGGACAGGCCGGGTGCCTGCTCCTCCCACGTCGTCTCGATGAGCCCGGCGCGGTCGAGCCACCGGCCGTCACCGTCCAGACCGGGGACCCGCAGGCCGGCGCCGCCTCCGAGGGTGTCGCCGACGAGGAGCCCCGCGATGGCGGAGGCCAGCGCGTCGGGCGCCGCGAGGTCGCGGGCCGCGGAGACCGGTTCGTCCCCGCGGCCCAGCGCCAGGCCGACGGACCCGCCGCTGACCCCGCTGGAGAGCGCGACGGCGTGCGTGGCGCAGGGCCCCTCGGCTCGCAGCCGCGCCAGGGCGGCCGCCGTCCACGTCGTCGCGCGGATCCCGCCGCCCTGGGCGGCGACGACGACCATCGGCCGCACGGTGACCGGTCCGGCGGGCGTGGTGACGGTGCGGTCGCACGCGCCGCTGCGGGCCACCCAGTCGTCGACGACCTCCGTCAGCGCAGGGCGGTCGTCGACGAGCCGGGGGTCCTGGACGCCGTGCACGGCGCCCGGTGGCAGCGGCAGCGCCCGCACCGCGTGCAGGTCGGGGTCACCGCCGAACAGGCTGTTGACCAGCGGCACGGTGAGCAGCAGCGCGATGACGGGGTTCGCCTCGAGGCGCAGCAGCCGGAAGACCGCCAGCGGCTGCTGGTGCTGCAGGTGCACCTGGAGGTACCCGACGATGACGACCCACGCACCGATCACCGCCTCGACCGTCCCGACGACGCCCAGCCACGGCGGGAGGGTGGACGGCCACAGCAGGATCGCGACCAGCACCGCGAGCGCGAGGAGCCACAGGGTCAGCGGCAGCCCGCGCAGGACGCCCGTCCGCGGGCGGTCCCGTGGACGGTCCGGCCGCAGCACCCGCACCGCGGTGGCGACCGGGCCGGTGGGGACCTCGGCGTCGGGCCCCGCGTCGGCGGGCGTCCGGCGGTCCACCCAGGACATGAGGCGCCGGACGGCGGGCAGGGAGAGCGCTGCCAGCGCGGCGCCCGTGCCCCACAGCAGCAGCTGGAGCGACCAGGAGCCCCAGTCGCCCTCCGGGCCGGTGACGACGGGTGCGGTGAAGGACCGCAGCAGGCCGAGACCCGCCGCGGCGGGCACGCAGGCCGCGAGCAGGTCCCCGAGCCACCAGACCCGCCGGGCCCTGCCGAGGTCGCGGACGCGGCGGGGTGGCACCGGACGTGGCGGCCGCCACCGGTGCAGCGCCCACGACGTGGCCCACAGCGCGACCGGGAGCACGACGGGCACCACCAGCAGCTGCGCGTCCACGAGGTGCCGGCCGGCCGTCGCGGCCAGCGCCGCGGCCCCGACCAGGACGAGCGCGGGGCCGACCAGCCACCACCGCGAGGGCGGCGCCGGCTCGGTCGGACGGCGCAGCACGTGGGTGGCCCACGCACGCTCGGCGCGCAACCGCCCCAGCACGAGGAGCTGCCCGGTCACCAGGACCATCAGCGCGAGCGCGACGACGAGGTGGCGCCGGCTCTGCGGGTCGGGATCGGCCCATCGGCGCTGGACGTCGGGCAGCTGGTCCCAGATGTCCGGCAGCGGCACGATCGACAGGACGGTCAGGACGAGGACGACGAGCAGCGACAGCCGCTGGTACCAGACGGCCCTGGCACCGGAGCGCAGCGCACCGGCGGCCCTGCCGCGCAGCCCGTCGTGCCGGAAGGCCGCGACGACCAGCACCGTGACCGCTGCCCACTTGCCGCTGGTGGCGGAGGCGAGCGGCAGCCGGAGCCAGGGCGCCGTCCCGCCGGCGAGCAGGGCGGCGGCCCCGGTGAGGAGCCCGACCGCCTCGGCGACCTCGAAGCCGACGAGAACGACCAGGGCGCGTCGCGCGACCCGGCTGGCCGCGACACGGCGTCGCAGCAGGGTCCAGTAGGCCAGGACGAGGACCACGTCGGCGACGACGTGGGCCAGCACGGCGGCGGCGACGGTCCCCGTCCACTCGCTCGCCTGCCAGACGGCCCAGGCGCGCCCGTCGCCGGCGACCGCCAGCGGGCCGACGAGGTCGGTCAGCGAGCGGCTCTCACCCCGTGGCGTGATCGCCCCGGTCACGAGCCGGTCGACCTCGCCGAGGACGACACCGGCACCGAGCAGGGCGAGGAGGGCGAGACCGGTGCGCACCGGCAGCCGCGGTGGGTCCTGCGCGGTGTCGGTCACGTCGTCCCCCTGCCGGTCGCGCCCCGCGACGTCACGCGGCGCCGGTGTTCCACGTGAACCCAAGCGCATGCGGTGCAGCGCGTCCAGACGCACCGCGGCCCGTCCCCTGGTCGGGGACGGGCCGCGGGCGAACGCCGTTCGGCGCCGGATAGAGCGTCAGGCGGGGACGACCTCGAGGTCGACCGCGGCCTGGACGTCGGCGTGCAGGCGCACGTGCACCTGGTAGCTGCCGACGGTCTTGATCGGCTGGGCGATCTCGATCTTGCGCTTGTCGACGTCGACGCCCTTGGCGGCCTTGACCGCCTCGGCGACGTCACCGGGGGTGACGGCACCGAAGAGGCGGCCACTGGCACCGGCGTTGACGGTCAGGGTCACGCTGTCGCCCTCGAGGCGCGACTTGACCTGCTGCGCCTCGTCGAGGGTGGCGATCTCGCGGGACTGGCGGGCCTTGCGGATCGAGTCGACCTGCTTCTGGCCGCCCTTGGTCCAGGCCGTGGCCAGACCGCGGGGGACGAGGTAGTTGCGGGCGTACCCGTCCTTCACCTCGACGACGTCACCGGGGGTCCCGAGGCCGGAGACCTCCTGGGTCAGGATGAGCTTCATTGTCCGGTCCCCTCTCAGCGGGCCGAGCTCGAGTACGGCAGCAGGGCCATCTCACGGGCGTTCTTGATCGCCTTGGCGAGCTGCCGCTGCTGCTGCACGGACACCCCGGTCACACGGCGCGCGCGGATCTTGCCCCGGTCCGACACGAACTTCCGCAGCAGGGCGGTGTCCTTGTAGTCGATGTAGGTGATCTTCGCTGCCTTGAGCGGGTTCTGCTTCTTCTTCGGCTTGCGCACAGCTGGCTTAGCCATCGTGGAGCTCCTCCTTCGGGAGCCCGGGTCCTGCTGTGGAGGTACCCGGGATGGGGTTGTCTCGTCTCTGGTCGGACGCCGTCAGGTCGTTCGACGGCGTCCCGTGGTCCCCTCGGGGACCGTCAGCGGCTCAGAACGGCGGGTCGTCGTTGAACGACCCACCACCCCAGCCGCCCTGCTGGCCGCCACCGCCGGCGGACGGGCCGGTCGCCCACGGGTCGTCGGCCTGCTGGCCACCGCCCTGCTGACCGCCCCAGCCGCCACCCTGCTGGCCGCCCTGCTGACCGCCGTAGCCACCCTGGCCGCCGCCCTGCTGCTGGCCGCCGAAGCCGCCTCCCCCCCGGGAGGTCTTGTTGACCTTCGCGGTGGCGTAGCGCAGCGACGGGCCGATCTCGTCGACGTCGAGCTCGACGACCGTGCGCTTCTCGCCCTCCTTCGTCTCGAAGGAGCGCTGCTTGAGCCGGCCCTGGACGATGACGCGCGACCCGCGGGTGAGGGACTCGGCGACGTTCTCCGCCGCGTCGCGCCACACCGAGCACCGCATGAACAGCGCCTCGCCGTCCTTCCACTCGTTCGTCTGGCGGTCGAACGTGCGGGGCGTGCTGGCCACGGTGAAGTTGGCCACCGCGGCACCGGACGGCGTGAACCGCAGCTCCGGGTCGGCGGTCAGGTTGCCGACGATCGTGATGACGGTCTCGCCTGCCATGCGGGTCTCTCCTCAGCTGGTCTGCGGGGGTTGGTGCGCCGGGACGCTAGCCCGGTGCACCGACGGCGGGTGGAGTCCGCGTCAGCGGGTCTCCGGGCGGATCAGCTTGGTGCGCAGCACCGACTCGTTGAGGTTGAGCTGGCGGTCGAGCTCCTTGGCGGTCGCCGGCTCGGCCTTCATGTCGACCACCGCGTAGATCCCCTCGGACCGCTTGGCGATGTCGTAGGCCAGCCGGCGCTTGCCCCAGATGTCGACCTTGTCGACGGAGCCGCCGTCCTTGCGGACGACGTCCAGGAACTTGTCGAGCGACGGGGCGACGGTGCGCTCCTCGAGCTCGGGGTCGAGGATGATCATCATCTCGTAGTGACGCATGCGGTACCCACCTCCTCTGGACTCGGCGGTCACGGTCTCTCCGTGACAGGAGGGTTGATGCATCGTCGTCGGTGCCGTCCGGACCCGGGACCGGGCGTCGGGGTCGGCACAGACGGGGTGAAGGCTACAGGTCGGCGCCGGTGCGGGAGAAATCACGAACGGGGTCGTCCGCACCGCGGTCCGGGTCCGCCGAGGACGTGCGCACCGGGTCGGTCGCCGGGTCCCGCGCGATGACCACGGCCTGGCGGGCCAGCCAGACCAGCGTGGCGAGCCGGGTCACGAGCAGCAGCCCGTAGAGCCAGGGTGGCGCGCCGCGGCTGCTCTCGCTCAGCCCGTACGCGTACAGCCAGGTGACCGTCGCGTACGCGGCCTCGACGCCGCCCCAGACGAGGAGCACCCGCCAGCGGGGGACGGCGAGCGCCGCGAACGGCAGCACCCACACGGCGGCCTGCACCGGCACCGACGCCGCGGGCACGAGGACGGCGACGAGCAGCACCAGGACGACGACCGGGACCCGAGGGGGTCGTGGTGTGCGCACCGCCCAGGTGAGGACGGCGGCGACCGCCAGCACCGTGACGGCGAGGACGACCCAGCGCAGCGCCTGCTCCGGCACCGGCCGGGCCAGCACGCTCTGCACGGCACGCGACAGGCGCAGCGAGCCCGCGGTCTGCTCGGCCGCGGCGAGCTCGGGCAGGAGCCACACCGAGCCGTAGCCGGCCACCCGACCGGTCGTCTGCCAGTAGGTGCGCCACGCGTCGGGGGCGGCCAGCGCCAGCGGCAGGTTCACCGCCAGCCACGTCGCGGCCGCGGCGACCGCCGTCCGGCCCGCGTCGGACCGCGTGCTGCGGGTCGCTGCACCCGCCGACCCCTCGTCCGCCGCGCTGTGACCCGCCCCGCCGTCGTCCGGGCGCAGCGCCGTCACCAGCAGCGCGAGCAGCACGGCACCGGCCAGGGGGTGGACGACGGCGGCGGCGCCGACCAGGACCCCGGCCTTCCAGGCCCGGCCGCGGGAGGCGGCGAGCACCCCCAGCACGGCGAGCGCCACGGCGACCAGGTCGAGGGAGACGAGGGACGCGGTGAGCAGCACCGGGGACGCGGCGACGAGCAGCGCGTCCCAGGGCCGGTGCGGGTGCAGCCGGGCGACGGCGACGACGACGGCGATCGCGGCGACCGCCAGGACGACGACGGCGAGGTCGAACACGTGCCGGGGCTCGAGGGGCCCGCCGGGCGTGACCAGTCCGAGCAGCCAGAGGAGGGCGGCGGACCCGGCGGGCTGCGGGGCCGCGACCGCGGCGTCCGGGTCGAGGAACGGGACCGCGCCCTGCCCGAGCCTCGTCGCGACGACGTGCGAGGGGATGTCGCTGTAGCAGGCGTGCACGAGCTGGTCGGGGTCGGCGAAGACCGTGGTCCGGCAGTGCTGGCGCAGCAGCAGCGCGCCGGCCACCACCGCGGTGACGACGGCGACCAGCACCGCCTCGGGCCGCCAGCGCGACCCGCCCTCGCCCAGGTGCTCCCCGGCGGGTCCGCCGAGGACCGCGCTGGCCGACCGCGCGACGGGGTCCTCGCGCGTGGGTGCGACGGTCGTGCGGGGCCACCCGACGAACGTGCGGGCGCCGTCCCTCGGACGACGCCGCTCGGTGCCGCCGCCAGCCGGGTCGTCCGCTGCCACGTCGCCGCGCGGTGTCACGTCACCCGCCACCACCGCGGCCACCACCGCCACCGCCGGGCCCACCGTCGTCCTCGTCGGTCGGGGTGGGCCCGGGCAGGGTGAAGGTCTGCGTCGGGCCGGGCCGGTCGGTCTCGGTGGGCCGCGGGCGCGTCGGCGTCGGGGTGGACGTCTGGGTGGCCGTCGGCGTCGGCGTCCCCGTCGGGGTCGGCGTCTCCGTGGGCTCCGGCTCCGCCGTCTCGGTGGGCTCCGGCTCGGCCGTCTCGGTGGGCTGGGGGTTGACGACGCGTCCGACGTTCGCCGGCGGCGGGAACTCCGCGACCGGCTGGCCGGCCAGCGCCGCCTCCATGAACGTCGTCCAGATGCGGACGGGGAACGAGCCACCCGTGACCTCTCGCACCCCGCCGAACGACGGCAGCTCCAACTCGCTGTTGTCCTCGCCGACGTTGTACAGGGCGACGGACGCCGCGAGCTGGGGGGTGTAGCCGACGAACCACGCGGACCGGTTGTCCTGCGAGGTGCCCGTCTTGCCCGCGGCGGGGCGGTCCAGCCGCTCGGCGTACTCGCCGGAGCCGCTCTCCACCACGCCCTGGAGCGCGTCGGTCGTGTCGGCCATGACGTCCTCGGAGAACACCCGGGTCCCCTCGGTGTCGGCGAGGTAGAGGACGTCGCCGTCGTCGGAGACCTCGTTCACCAGGTGCGGGGTGCGGTTCACGCCCTGCGCCGCGAAGGTCGCGTAGGCGTGGGCCATGTCGATCGGGTGCGGGGACGCCGGCCCGAGGACGATCGACGGCACCGGTCGCAGCCCCGTCGTGTCCTCGGGGATGCCCGCCCGGACGGCGGCGTCGACGGTCGCCTCGGGCCCGACCTCCTCGTTGAGGGCGACGTACACGTTGTTGTTCGAGCTGGACGTGGCGCGTCGCAGGTCGATCGTCCCGGGGCTGGAGTTGCCGAAGTTGCGCACCGGGTTGTCGAAGCCCTCGAACCGCTGCGCGTTCGACCCGTCGTAGGTCGACCGCAGGGAGATGCCCTGCTCCAGCGCCGCCACGAGGGTGAACGGCTTGAACGTCGAACCGGCCTGCACGGCGTCCTGGGTGGCGGCGTTGCGCTGGCGGGCCAGGTAGTCCGGCCCGCCCCACATGGCGCGCACGCCCCCGGTGGCCGGGTCGATGGCGACCAGCGCCGCCTGCAGGGTCGCCGGCCGGTCCTCGGTCGGGAAGACGTCCGGGTTCGTCAGCGCCGCGATGGCGGCGTCCTGCGCGGGCTTGTCGACCGTCGTGACGACGCGCAGGCCACCGCCGTCGAGCTGGGACTCGGTCACGCCCGTCCGGTTGAGCACCTCCTCGCGGACGCCGGCGAGCAGGTAGCCGTTCGGACCGCGGTACAGCTCGCTGGTGCGCGGTTCGATCGTGGTGGGGAAGACCAACCCGGCGCGTGTCGCCGGGTCGACCATCCCCTCCTCCACCATCGCGTCGAGGACGACGTTCCAGCGGTCCTGGGCCTTCTCCGGGTTCTTCGCCGGGTCCCACACGCTGGGCGCCGGGACGACGCCGGCGAGCAGCGCGGCCTCGGCGACGGTCAGCTCGGCGGCCGGCTTGCCGAAGTACGCGCCGGACGCGGCCTCGACGCCGTACGCACCCCGCCCGAAGTAGATGGTGTTGAGGTAGCTGGCGAGGATCTCGTCCTTGCTGAGCTCCTGGTCGATCTTGATGGCGATGAACGCCTCTTGGACCTTGCGGCTGTAGGACTGCTCGTCGTTGAGGTAGTAGTTCTTGACGTACTGCTGGGTGATGGTCGAGCCGCCCTGGGTCGCGTTGCCGCGCAGGTTGGACCAGAACGCCCGGACGATGCCGGTCGGCGAGATGCCGCGGTTCTCGTAGAAGCTGCGGTCCTCGGCCGCGACGATCGCCTGCTTCATCACCTCGGGGATCTGACCCGACTCGAGGATGGTCCGGTTCTCCACCGCGAACCGGCCCATCTCCGTCGTGCCGTCGGCGTAGTACACGACCGTGGTCTCGGTCTGGCGGGCCTCGTTCGGGTCCGGGATGCCGGTGCTGGCGTAGCCGGCGACGAACAGGCCGACACCGAGCAGCAGGCCGAGCAGGACGACGCCGGAGACGAGCTTCCAGGACGGCAGCCACCGGCGGATGCCCCGCTTGTCGTGGCGCGGGTAGTCGACCAGCCGGCGCTTCGGCGGGCGGGCCGGCGTCCGCGTCGCCGCTCCGGGGCCGCCCCTCCCGCGGGTGGCGGGGCGCTGGGCCTCGGCGCGGGTGCGCGGGCGCTGGCCGGCGCCACCGGCCGCGGCACGCTGACCGCCGGTCGGACGCTGGCCACCGGTGGGACGCTGGCCACCGGTCGGACGCTGGCCACCGGTCGGACGCTGCCCGCCGGAGCGGCTCCCGCCGGACGAGGCACCCTCCGCACCGGGCCACCGCGACGGGGGGCGCCGACCGTCACCGGGGTCGCCCCCTCGGGGGCCGCGCGGGGGCGTTCTGTCGCTGGGTGCCACGTGTCTGCTTCCTGCTCCTGGGACGGCGGGACGGTCACGCGAACCGGCCCGCCGCGCCGGCTGGTGGGCGGGCCGGGTGCACAGTAGTCCGGCCGCCAAGTATGCGTGAGGCCCCGCAGCCGCCCTCCACACGACGTCCGCAGAACCCACCCGACGGCACTGCCGTGGCCGTCCGTGACCTCCGCGTGACGGCCCGCGACACCGCAGGTCACGGGTGGGTCGCGGTCCACAGCGACCCTCGGGGACCGCCGGTCCGAACCCCTAGGATCACCGCGACGTCCGGACGGGGAGGGCTCGTGCTCGCTTTCATGATCATCGGCGGTGTCGGCATCGCCCTGCTGCTGGTGTCCCTGGTGGCGGGCGAGGTGTTCGACGGCCTTCTCGAGGGTGTCGGCGGCGACCTGCTGTCCGGCGCGGCCGTCGCCGGCTTCCTCTCGGCGTTCGGCTTCGTCGGCGCGCTGGTGCTGAACGCCACCGACAGCAGCGGGCTCGCGATCGGCGCCGGGCTGGTGGCGGGTGGCGCGATCGGCGCGCTCGCCGGCTGGGGGACGAAGCTGCTGAGCAAGGGCGGCGACGAGGCGACGGTCCGCTCCACGTCGCTGGTCGGACGCCAGGGCACCGTCATCACCGCCGTCCCCGCCGACGGCCTGGGCCAGGTCAGCGTCGTCGTCGCCGGCCACATCACCCAGCTCAACGCCCGCGCGAACGAGCCGCTGCCGACGGGAACCGCGGTGACGGTCACCGCCGTCCTGTCTGCGACGTCGGTCCTGGTGGAGAAGCGCACCGCCTGAGCCGACACACCCACCAGGCGGCCTGCCGGTCGCCGCAGACCACCCACAACCAAGGGGGAGCCCCTCGTGGAACTGTTCTCGACGACGCTGCTGGCGGTCGTCGGTCTCATCGTCCTGGTCGTGCTGATCGCGGCCATGATCACCCAGCGGTACAAGGTGGCCGGGCCGAACGAGGCCTTCATCGTCACCGGCCGCAAGGGCCAGGCCGTCACCAACCCGGAGACCGGCGAGGTCTCCACCGACCTGTCCGGCCAGAAGGTCGTCATGGGTGGCGGGGTGTTCGTCATCCCGTTCGTGCAGAAGCTGCACATCATGGACCTGTCCAGCCGCCGGATCATGGTGCAGATCCGCGGCGCGGTCTCCGGCCAGGGCGTCAAGCTCAACCTGGACGGCGTCGCGATCGTCAAGGTCGGCGGCAACGAGGACTCCATCCGGGCGGCCGCCCAGCGCTTCCTGACCCAGCAGGACGAGATCGAGACCTTCACGCAGGAGACGCTCGCCGGCTCGCTGCGCTCCATCGTCGGCTCGCTGACCGTGGAGCAGATCATCCGCGACCGCGCGGCGTTCGCCCAGCGCGTCGCCGACGAGTCCGAGACGTCCCTGACCGGCCAGGGCCTGGTGCTCGACACCTTCCAGATCCAGGACATCACCGACGACGGCTCCTACCTGTCCGACCTCGGCCGTCCCGAGTCGGCGCGCGTCGGCCAGACCGCCGCCATCGCGGAGGCCGAGGCCCGCCGCGCCGCCGAGCAGGCGCGGATCAAGGCGGAGGAGGAGATCGCGGTCGCCCAGCGCCAGCTCGCGCTGAAGCAGTCCGAGATCAAGGCCGAGACGGACGCCGCGTCCGCGCGCGCCGCCGCGTCCGGCCCGCTCGCCCAGGCCGACCGGGACCAGGCGATCCTGCTCGAGCAGGAGAAGGTCGCCGTCCGCCAGGCCGCCCTGAAGGAGCGCCAGCTCGACACCGAGGTCCGCAAGCCCGCGGACGCCGAGCGGTACCGCGTCGAGACCGAGGCCGAGGGCCGTCGCAACGCCGAGGTGCTCGAGGCCGACGCCCGCCGCCAGGCCGCGATCGCGGCCGCGCAGGCCGACGCGGAGAAGTCGCGCCTGACCGGTGAGGGTGACAAGTCCCGCCGGGCCGCCCTGGCCGAGGCCGAGGCGATCGAGGGCGCCAAGCGGGGTGAGGCCGAGAAGGCCCGCCGTGTCGCCGAGGCCGAGGCCGTGCGCGCCGAGGGTGAGGCGCAGGCCGCCGCGATCCTCGCGACCGGTCAGGCCGAGGCCGAGGCGATGGAGAAGCGGGCCGCGGCGTTCGCGAAGTACAACGAGGCCGCCGTCCTGCAGATGCTGGTCGAGGTCCTGCCGAAGGTGGCCGCCGAGGTGGCCGCCCCCATGGGCGCGATCGACAAGCTGACCGTCGTCTCCACCGACGGCGCCGGCGCCATGCCCAAGCAGGTCACCAACAACATCGTCCAGACGATGGAGCTGCTGAAGAACACCACCGGCGTCGACCTGGAGGGGCTGCTGCACCGCTACACCGGCCAGGCCAGCGCCCCCTCGGCGGGCGCAGCCACGGCTCCGGTCGGGGCCTCGCAGCCCGCTCGCACCGAGGAGCAGGGCAGCGCCACCGCCTGACCCTCGACGCGCCTCCGGGCCCCGCACCCGCTCGGGTGCGGGGCCCTCGCCGTCCAGCCCGTCCGTCCGGCGCCCGGCCGGGTGACACCCGGGTGAACGCAGGGAGTTGCCAAGCCCGACACGCCGACCCTATGGTCCGACCTATCGAACCGATATGTATCGACCCGATACATCGTCCGGACCGTCACCGGCCCGGCGACCGGTTCCTGGACACGGTCAGCAGGACGGGACGGAGGGGTCGGGATGGCGCGCCGCGGTGACGTCCTCGAGCTCGCCGTCCTCGGCCTGCTGGCGGACAGCCCGATGCACGGGTACGAGCTGCGCAAGCGGCTCAACCTCGTCCTCGGGTCGTTCCGCGCGTTCTCGTACGGCTCGCTGTACCCCTGCCTCAAGGGCCTCGTGGCCAAGGGGTGGATCAGCGAGTCCGACAGCGAGGCGGCCCCGCCGCACGCGCTGTCGGGCCGGCGCGGGCGGATCGTGTACCAGCTCACCGCCGAGGGCAAGGAGCGCTTCGCCGCGCTCCTGGCCGGTTCGGGGTCGACCGCGTGGGAGGACGAGCACTTCGACGTCCACTTCGCGTTCTTCTCCCGCACCGACGCCGCCACCCGGCTGCGCATCCTGGAGGGTCGCCGGACCCGCCTGCAGGAGCGCCTGGACGGCGTGCGGCAGTCCGCCGCGCGGGCCCGCGAACGGCTCGACACCTACACGCTCGAGCTGCAGCGGCACGGTGAGGAGTCGGTGGAGCGCGAGGTCCGCTGGCTCGACGACCTGATCGACAACGAACGTCGCAAGGCGGAGGGCGAGTCACCCTCCACCGGCTCGACCGGCTGAGTGCACCGCTCGGCACCGCCCCAGAACCCAGACACTACGAGGAGCTCCTGATGGGATCCGTCCGCGTCGCCATCGTCGGCGTCGGCAACTGCGCCGCGTCGCTCGTGCAGGGCGTCCACTACTACGCCGACGCCGACCCGAGCGGGTCCGTGCCCGGCCTGATGCACGTGCAGTTCGGGGACTACCACGTGCGCGACGTCGAGTTCGTCGCCGCGTTCGACGTGGACGCCAAGAAGGTCGGCTTCGACCTGTCCGAGGCGATCGTCGCGAGCGAGAACAACACCATCAAGATCTGCGACGTGCCGCCGCTGGGCGTGCCGGTGCAGCGCGGCCACACCCTCGACGGCCTCGGCAAGTACTACCTCGAGACCATCGAGCAGTCGGACGCCGAGCCTGTCGACGTCGTCGCGGCGCTCAAGGAGGCGAAGGCCGACGTCCTCGTCTGCTACCTGCCCGTGGGCTCGGAGGCCGCCGCCAAGTTCTACGCCCAGTGCGCCATCGACGCCGGCGTCGCGTTCGTCAACGCGCTGCCCGTGTTCATCGCCGGCACCAAGGAGTGGGCCGACAAGTTCACCGAGGCCGGCGTCCCGATCGTCGGCGACGACATCAAGTCGCAGGTCGGCGCCACCATCACCCACCGCGTGATGGCCAAGCTGTTCGAGGACCGGGGCGTGCAGCTCGACCGCACGTACCAGCTCAACGTCGGCGGCAACATGGACTTCAAGAACATGCTCGAGCGCGACCGGCTGGAGTCCAAGAAGATCTCGAAGACCCAGGCCGTGACGTCGAACGTCGACCACGACATGGGCAGCCGCAACGTCCACATCGGGCCGTCGGACTACGTGCAGTGGCTCGACGACCGCAAGTGGGCCTACGTCCGCCTCGAGGGTCGCGCGTTCGGCGACGTCCCGCTGAACCTCGAGTACAAGCTCGAGGTCTGGGACTCCCCCAACTCCGCGGGCGTCATCATCGACGCGGTGCGCTGCGCGAAGATCGCGCTGGACCGCGGCATCGGCGGCCCGATCCTGTCGGCGTCCTCGTACTTCATGAAGTCGCCGCCGGAGCAGTACAACGACGACGTCGCCCGCGAGAAGGTGGAGCAGTTCATCCGCGGCGAGGTCGAGCGCTGACCCAGCGCGCACCGCACCACCCACGGCGCGGCCCCGTCCTCCGGGACGGGGCCGCGCCGTCGTCGTCCCCGAGACCGCGCTGCGGACGCGCAGGGAGTCCACCGAAAGTGCTTGCACGCCCGTAGTGACGTCGTCACAGTGGGTGGTCCGGGCTGCCGGGGCACCGCGGGCGGCGTAGGGCGTCGCCACCGGCACCCCCGGGACTCGCCCGGGTCACCGACCCGGTGCGGGGACGGCGTCCGGTCGGGGTGGTGGGCCCCGACCGGACGTCCGCTCGCCCCCAGGCGGTCACTCCCAGGCGGTCACTCCCAGGCGGTCACTCCCAGCCGAAGGGGCCCAGGGGCAGGCCCCGGTCGGCCCGCTGGCCGTCCGCACCTCCCCCGACCCGCTCCGGGGTCGGCCTCGTCGTGGCCCGGTCCCTGGTGGTCCTGCGCACTGCGGTCATCGGTCCTCCTCCGTCCAGCACCCGTCCAGCCACCCTCGCGAGGCCGCGAGGGCTCCCGCCTCGAAGCGGCTGCGCGCTCCGAGGACGCTCGTCAACGCGGCGACCCGCCGCCGCAGGTGGCGCACCGAGATCCCGAGCCGGCGCGCCGCGATCTCGTCCGTGCAGCCCTCGGCCAGCAGCCGCAGGACGCGGGCGTCGTCGCCGTCCGGCGCGCCCTGCCCGCCGTCCGCGTCCAGCCCCTCCGCGCCCTCCCACCAGCAGGTGAAGAGGTCCGCCAGGCAGCGCACGAGCACCGGCTGCCGCACCACGAGCGCACCCGACCCCCGGCGTCCCGGGTCGAGCGGCACCACGGCGACCTCACCGTCGAGGATCAGCAGGCGGTGCACCGGCCGGCGGGTCGTGCGGACCTCCTGACCGGTCGCTGCCAGGTCGCGCAGCCGCGCCAGCGCCGCGTCGCCCGCGGCGGCCCCGGCCGCCTGGAGCAGCCGGACGTCCAGCCTGCGGCGGGTCGTGCGCTCCTCCAGCGGCCGCTCGGCCGCGCGCACCTCGGTCGTCGTGCCGGGCCGCGGCTGCACCGACCAGATGCTGCGGCGCGCGAAGAACGACAGCTCGTCGAGGCGCGCACGCACCGACACCACGTCGGGGACGACCTCGAGGACCCCGTCCGGACCGTCCGGGCCGCCCCGACCGTCCTCCTGCTCCGGCCCGTGCCCCCGCCCGTGCGCCTCGTGCAACCGTGCCCGCACGTCGACGAGCCGCTCCCTGGCCTCGCCCAGCTCGGCGTCGAGCGTCTCGAGCAGGAGAGCGAGGCCCGTCCCGGGGGACGTCGTCGCGCCGCGGGCGTCGGTCGGTGCACCAGGCATGCCGAGGAGCCTGGCCTCGGGCGACCCGCCCGCGCATGGGTAGGCCGCCCCCGCAATCCCGGCCCCGTCACACCGGCCCTCGTCCCCGCATGGCGGCGTGTGAGGCCCGCACGGGGACCGCGTCGCGTCGCGGGTTCCGGACCCGAGTGACCGTGCGACCACCGTCGGTGACCCGAACGGGGCGGAGGGCGCGGACGCGAATATGGGGGGTGCCTACCCATGTCGGGCCGGCGTCCGCGCTGCCAGGGTTCTCGGCATGCAGCAGCGGCACGACACCGTCCCCGACCGGCAGCCCGCCGGTCCGTGGTGGACGGCGGCGCTCACCGACGAGGAGCGGGCGACCGACGGCCCCCCGCCCCCGTGGGTGCGGTTCGTCGAGGACGAGGTCCTCGCCGACGGCAGCCGGGACACGGGCACCAGCCAGGCGCCGACCCGCCAGACGGAGCTCCGGGAGGACGGGTCCCCGCGGCCGGGGACACCGACCGGCCCGGACGCCCTCGCGCCGGCCCTCGCCCCGTGGCGTCGCGCCGCCGCCGGTCGCCTGGCCGCTGCGCTCGCCGACCCCGCCGTCGAGGGTCACGCGGCCACGACCGTGCTGGACGACGTCCTCGCCCTGCTCGACGCCCGGCTCAGCCGGCTCGCCGCCCGCTGCCTGGTCACCGACCTGCACGCCGACCGCGAGGCGGGGCGGCTGGCCGGGGACGACCCCCGGGCCCGCTTCGCGGATTCCACCGCCCGCACGGGCAGCCCCTCGGGCACCCGGGCGCTCGTCCACCGCTACCCCGTCCTCGCCCGGCTGCTCGCCCAGGCGGTGCTGGGCACCACCGACGCCGCCCGCGAGGTGCTGGACCGGCTCGCGGAGGACCGGGACGCGGTCGTGGCCGGCGTGCTCGACGCCACCGACCCCGGCGCGCTGACCGGCCTGGAGCTCGGCCGGGGCGACACCCACGGTGGCGGCCGCTCGGTGGCCGTGCTGCGGTTCGCCGACGGCCGCCGGGTCGTCTACAAGCCGCGCCCGCTGGCCGTCGCCACCGGGTACGCGGGGCTCGTCGACTGGCTCGCCAGCCGCGTCCCCGGCCTCGACCTGTGGCACGAGCGCACGCTCGACCGGGGCACGTACGGGTGGGTCGAGCACGTCGACCACACGCCGTGCCACGACGTCGCGCAGGTGGCGGACTTCTACCGCCGCACCGGTGCGCTGCTCGCGCTGCTGTACGCCGTCGACGCCACGGACATGCACCTGGAGAACCTCGTCGCACGCGGACCCCACCCGGTGCTGGTGGACGTCGAGACGCTGTTCCACGCCGCCGCGCCGGCACCGCTGGTGGTCGCCTCCGACCCGGCGCGCGGCGCCCTGAGCCGCTCGGTGCTCAGCACCGGCCTGCTCCCGGCGGTCGTCGTCGGCGAGCACGGGGCGGTCGACCTGTCCGGCGTCGGCGGCGAGCGCGACGGCACCTGGCCGGACGACGTCGTCAGGTGGCAGGACGCCGGGCTGGACACGATGCACCTCGTCCGCACCGCCGCTCCCGCCGCCGGCGCCGCGCGCAACCGGCCCGTCCTGGACGGCGTGCCAGCCCGACCGCACGAGCACCAGGACGCCCTGCTGACCGGCTTCGACCAGGCGTACCGGGCGCTGCAGGCCGCTGCCGACGAGCTGTGCGCCGAGGACGGTCCGCTGGCCGGACTGGCCGACGCCGTCACCCGGCTCGTCCTGCGCGAGTCCTCCTGGTACGCGCGGCTGCTGGACGAGACGACCCACCCCGACCTGCTGGCGGACGCCGCGGTCCGGGACGCGGTCCTGCGCCGCGAGCTCGACGACCCGTCGGGCCACCGGTACCCCGGGCAGGCGGCCCTGGTGACGGCCGAGCTCGCGCAGCTGTGGGCGGGCGACGTCCCGCTGTTCGCCACGCGCCCCGGCTCCCGCGACGTCACCGACGGCGCCCACGGAACCCACGGAACCCAGACGACGGTGCGGCTGCTCGACCGACCCGGCCTGGAGGAGGCGGTGGCGAAGGTCCGGCGGCTGGACGAGCTCGACCGCCGCCGCCAGGGCTGGGTCGTGCGCGCGGCGCTGGCGACGACCGGCGCGCAGGCCCGCGAGCTGGTGCTGGACACCGCGCCGGGCCGGGACGCCGCCCCCGACCCCCAGCGGGTCCTGGCCGCCGCGTGCGGCATCGGCGACCACCTCGTGGCCGTCGCCGAGCGCGACGCCTGGCGGGCGAGCTGGCTCGGCGTCCAGCAGGTCGACGGGCACTGGGCCGTGCTGCCGATGGGCGCGGCGCTCGCGGACGGCTACCCCGGCACGGCGCTCTTCCTCGCCGAGCTGGCGGAGCTGACCGGTCTGGAGCGGTACCGGGACCTCGCGGCCTCCGCGGCCGCACCGCTGGCCCCGCTGGTGGGCGTCCTGGCCGACGACCCCCTTGCGGCGGCTGCCGTCGGGCCGGGGGCCCACCTCGGCCTGGGCGGTGTCGCCCACGCGACCGCGCAGCTGGCACGCCGTCTCGACGACCCGCGCCTGGCCGCTGCGGCGGCCACCGCGACGGACCTGCTGCGCGACCTGGTCGGCCGGTACGTCGCGGACGGTGGCGACCTGTCGCTGGCCGACGGGCTCGCCGGTGGCCTCACCGTGCTGGCGGACCCGGGCGTCGGGCCGGCCGGCAGCGGGCCGGCCGGCAGCGGTGCGGCCGCCGACCTGCTGCGGCAGGCCGCCGCGGCGCTGCTGGCCTCGGCCCGTGCCGCCGGCGACGCGCTCGGCACCTCCCTCGACCGCGGACTGCCCGGCATCGCGTGGGCTGCGGCCTGCTGCGCGCGGGCCACCGGTGACGACGCGCTGGCCGAGGCGGCCGGCGCCCTGCTCGACGGCCTGGCGCCCGCCCCGGACGTGGCGACGGTCCGCAGCTGCCTGGGCACCGGCCCGTGGACGGGTGGCGGCGGCGGCGCGACCCCGTTCCACCTGCTCGAGTCGCTGACCGCGGCCGGTGAGCCGGCAGCCGCGCGCAGGGACCGGGCCGTGGCCGCCCTGCTCGACCGCCTCGAGCGGCACGAGGGTGTGTGCGCCACCCCCGGCGGCGTCACCACGCCCGGGCTCTTCGACGGCCTGGCGGGCGCGGGACACGGCCTGCTCCGCGCGACGTTCCCCGACCGGGTGCCGTCGCTGCTCCTGCCGGGGCAACGGGCCGCCGTGGCGGCCTGACGACCGACCCACCGGACCGACCGACCGACCGACCGAACCGACCGAACCGACAGATCGAACCGTCCGAACCGAACCGCGAGAACCCGACCGACCAGGTCACGACCAGGAGGAGAACCCGATGCGGACCACCGACGGCACTGTGAACGGCACCTGCACCGAGACGCACCGCACCACCGGCACGTCCCGACCGCAGGAGCCGCAGCACACCCGCCGCCACCTGCACCCGACCGGCCACCTCGAGCTCGGCCCGGTCCTGCGCGGCGGTGCCCGCGTCGCCGTCCTCGCCGGTCTGGTCGTCGGTGCCGCGGGCACCTCGCCGGTGGCCTCGCTGATCCCCACGGTGACCGTGACCTGAGGCGCTCCCCGCAGGCTGGTGATGACACGGAGTCACGGCCTGCGGCTAGGGTGCGCCCGTGCGGGTCGCGACGCCGGAGCTGGTCGGGCGCACCCACGAGCTCGGGGTCGCCGTCGACGCGCTGCGTGCTGCCCGGACGGGCCGCGGCGGTGCGCTGCTGGTGGCCGGCCCGCCCGGCACGGGCAAGTCGCGGCTGGCCAAGGAGGTCGCCGCCCGCGCCCACGACGACGGCATGACGGTCCTGCGGGGCCGAGGGAGCGCCCTCGGCCCCGCGGTGCCGTTCCGGCCGATCCGCGAGGCGCTGCTGTCCCTGGCCCGCACCCACCGCCTGGACGGTGAGGCGCTCGGGCCCTACCGCGCGGTCCTCGGCCGCCTGGTGCCGGAGTGGCACTCCGACGACGTCCAGCACGAGCACGCCTCGCTCGTGGTCCTGGCCGAGGCGGTGCTGCGCGTGCTCGCCGTCGCCGGCGCGGACGGCGGCTGCGTGCTCGTCCTCGACGACCTGCACGAGGTGGACGCCGAGACGCTCGCCGTCGTCGAGTACGTCGCCGACAACCTCGAGTCGGCCCCCGTCGTCCTGCTCGCCACGCTGCGCTCGGACCCCGGGCCGGCGCTGGAGCTGGCCACGTCCCTCGAGCGCAGGCAGGCCGCCGAGCTCGTCGAGCTCGGCCCGCTCACCGAGGCCGACGTGCTCGCGCTTCTCGCCTCGTGCCTGCGGGTGCCTGTGGACGAGGTCCCGGCGCCCCTGGCCGGGACGATCCCGCGCGACAGCGCGGGCAACCCGTTCGTCGCCGAGGAGCTCGTGCGCGGCATGGTCGGCGACGGCGTGCTCGTGCGCGGCGGGGACGGCTGGTCCGTCGTCGGGGACGTCGCCCGGCCCGTCCCGCAGTCCCTGGTCCGGCTCATCACCTCCCGGGTCGAGCGCCTCGGCCCGCACGGCCGGACGGTCCTGGCCGCGGCGGCCGTCCTGGGCCGGCGGTTCCCCGTGTCCGTGCTGTCCCGCGCCACCGGCCTGGACGACGCCGCCCTGTTCGGGCACCTGCACGCGGCGGTCTCCGCCCGCTTCGTCACCCCGGACGACACGAGCCCCGACTGGTACGTGTTCGAGCACCCCCTGACCGCCGAGGCGCTGCTCTCCGAGGTCTCCCCCGCCGAGCGGGCCGCGACGAGCGGGCGGGCGGCCGCCGCCATCCAGGAGGCCGCGTCGACCGACCCAGAGCGCCGCCACCTGCTCGCCACCCTGCTGCGCGCCGCGGGCAGGCCCCAGGAGGCGGCCGAGGAGCTGATGGACGCCGGCCGCCGCGCCGTCGGCGAGGGCGCGCTCGGGTCGGCGGTGCGCTTCGTCCAGGAGGCGGTCGACCTGCTGGCCACCCACGGCGACCCGCGGCGCCACGCCCGCGCCGTCGACCTGCTCCTGGCGACGCTGGTGGAGGCCGGCCGGATCGACCAGGCCCTCGAGCTCGCCGCCTCGTGGGACGCGGGCGGGTACGCACCGCGGGGCCGCGAGCGCGCCGACCTGCACGTCCGCCTCGCCTGGGTGGCCCTGCACGCCCACCGCGACGCCGACGTCCTCAGCCAGGTGGAGGCCGCGCTCGACTGCCTGGGTCCGGACCCGTCCGACGCCGACCGCGCCGCGGTGGACGCCGTGCTGGCGGCGCACGCGCTGACCGACGCGCGCGAGAACCGGCTGGCCGAGGCCTGGGAGCTCGCGTCCCGCGCCGCGGACACCGCGCAGGAGCACGGCCTGGCGGAGGTGGCGTGCCAGGCGCTGCAGACCGTCGGGACGGTCGCCCGCGAGCGCCGGCTGCAGGACTCGGTCGCGGCGTTCGACCGCGCGCAGCGGATCGCCGAGGCCGCGGACCTGCCGGTGTGGCGGCTGTACGCGATGGTCGGGGCGGCCGGTTCGCGGTGGCTCGCCGACGGTGACGCCGCCGAGCTGGTCCGCGCCCGGGACGAGGCGATGCGCGCCGGCGCCGTGCACATGGCGATGGTCGTCCGGGGCATCCTCGGCATCGACCACGTGCTGCGCGGCCGGTTCGCCGAGGCCGGGCGCGAGCTCGACGAGGTCGTCACCGAGGCGCTGCGGATGCGGGCGGCGTCGGTGGTCGTGTACGGGCTGATGGGCCGGTGCGTGCTGGAGGCCCACCGCGGCGGACCGGACCTGCGGACCCACCTGGCCGCGTTCGCCGAGCAGGGCGGGGAGCGGTCACGCGAGATGCCGCTGGTCGTGGGGCTCGCCCGCGCCGTGGGCGCGCTGCTGGCGGAGGACCGCGACCTCGCCCGCCGGGAGCTGGCCGTCGTCCGCGAGCTGCAGTCGACCAGCTCCACGAGCTTCCACCTGACCGGGCAGTACGGCCTGGGGGTGCTGCTGGACGCCCTGGCCGGGGACGCCACCGCCGAGGAGGTGCGGCGGGTGCGCTCGACAGCGGCCGGTGGGATGCGGTGGAACCGGCAGTTCCTCACCCTGGCGGACGCCGTCCTGGCGGGACGCGGCGGCCAGGACGAGCGGGCCACCGCGCTGGTGGACGAGGCGCTCGGCGACGCCGCCCCGTACCCGGCGGCCCGGGCGCTCGGGCTGCGGCTGGTCGGTGAGGCCGCCGTCGCCGACGGGTGGGGGCGCCCGGCCGAGTGGTTGCGGGAGGCCGAGGACCAGGCGCACCGCGTCGGTGCGGGTGCGGTCGCGAGCGCCTGCCGGGCGATGCTGCGGCGGCTCGGTGAGACCGTCCGCCAGCGGCGCGAGGGCACCGACCGGGTGCCCGAGGAGCTCCGCCAGCACGGGGTGACGATCCGCGAGTACGAGGTGCTCGAGCTGCTCGTCCACCGGCTGACGAACCGCGAGCTCGCGGCCCGCCTGCACATCTCACCGCGTACCGTCGAGAAGCACGTCGCCAGCCTGATGCTGAAGACCGGTCACGAGGACCGGGCCGCGCTCGCGGAGTTCGCCGGGTCCCGGGGCCGCGCGACGGGCTCGGGCTGACCCGTCGCGTCGGAGGGCACGCGCAGGCCGGTCCCCGCGGCGAGGAAGGCCAGCAGCCTGGCCGCGAGGCGGCCGGCCTGGTCCCCGCCGCCGACGTGGCCCGCGCCGTCGGCCACGGTCAGCAGCACCGGTCCGCCCGTGGTCTCGGCCTGCAGCCGGGCGACCGTCTTGCGCGAGTGCATCGGGTCGACCCGGGTGTCGTTCGCCCCGACGGAGAACAGCGCGGGTGGGAAGCGCGCGCCGGTCGGCACGCGGTGGTAGGGCGAGTAGGACAACAGGACGGCGAGGGCGTCGGGGTCCGCCGCCGACCCGTACTCGTCCCGCCAGGCGGGCCCGAGACCGGACCGCTCGTAGCGGACCATGTCCAGGGGCGCGCCGCTGGTCACGAGGGCGGCGTACCGGTCGGGCCGCTGGACGGCGGCGGCCGCGGCGACGAGCCCGCCGTTGCTGCCGCCCATGAGCGCCAGCCGGTCCGGCGTCGTCCACCCGTCGGCGACGAGGCGGTCCGCGGCGGCGTGCAGGTCCGCGATGGTGGTCAGCCGACCGGCGCCCGTCCCGGCACGGTGCCACCCGGCGCCGCGCTCCCCTCCGCCGCGGACGCCGGCCACCGCCATCACCCCACCCGCGAGCACCCAGCTGAGGCCCTCGGGTTGCCAGGTGGCGCGGAACGGGATCCCGAACCCGCCGTAGCAGGTGAGGACGGTGGGCCGGGGGCGACGGGGGCCGTCACCGGCTGGCGACATCACCGTCAGCGGCACGAGGGTGCCGTCCCCGGCCCGGTACTCGGTGCGCGTGACCCGCACCCGGTCCCGCAGCGTGGTGACCGGCTCGGTAGGTGCCACGGCGCCGGTGCGCACGTCCGCGTGCCAGACGGAGACGGGGGTGACCCAGTCGCTGTAGACGAGGACGAGGGAGGTGGGCTCCGGTCCCCGGCGCAGCGCGGACACGGTGCCGTCGCCGGGCAGCCGCAGGTCGACCAGGCGCTCACCGGTGCCCGCGTCGTGCACGGTGAGCCGGCTGCAGCCGTCGATCCCGTGCACGAGCACCAGCCGGTCCCGGTCGGGGGCCGGCAGCAGCGTCGCGCCGGTGAGCGTGCGCGGCGGGTCCGGCGGCACGAGCGGCCGCCACGTGCGCCAACCGTCGCCGTCCGGGGCGTCGCAGACGAGCAGCTCCCCGTACGGCGAGCCGGTGGTGGACACGGCGAGCAGCCGGCCGGTGGCGTCGACGAGCACCCCGGCCGCGCCGACGCCGTCCAGGTGGACCGGCCGGGGCGGGGCGTCCACGTCGGCCGTGTCGACGACCAGCAGGCGGCCGGCGCGGTTGGTGCCGTGCCGGACGCCGACGACCAACCACCGGTCGTGCCACAGGTCGACGTGGTACCTCGACCAGGGCGAGTCGTCCCCGACGACGAGCCGGTCGGCGGCGGGGTCCTCGCCGACCTCGTGCCGGTAGACGCCCCACCCGTCACCGGCGAGGTGGCGGCGCACGACGTAGTAGGCGGTCTCGTCGGACGTCCACTCGACCGGCGCGTACCGGGTGAGGTCGGTGCGCTCCACGACCCGCCCGCCCTCGACGTCCAGGACGCTGAGCGGGGTGCGGTCCTCGGCGCCGGCCTCCACGACCTGGACGGCGAGCAGTTGACCGCCCGGCGAGGGGTCCCAGCGCCAGACCGCGGTCTCGGGCGCGGGTGGGGTGTAGACGGTGCGCCAGGGTGCGTCGTCCGAGGGGGCCGTCTCGACGGTCCACCTGACGTCGGCGGGCCGTGTCCGGGACGGCGCCGGCGGGAGTCCCGCGCCCGCGACGGCGTCCTGGTCCAGGTCCTGCGCACCGGCGAGGCGCCGGGCGCGGAACCGGCGCCGGCCGGCCACCTTGACCGGCGACGCGGCCGGTCCGTCGGCGAGCTGCTCCAGCAGGCCCATCAGGTGGTCGGTGCCGTCGAGGTCCGCCAGGACCCGGTCGCTCAGGGCGCGCTGGGCGCCGACCCACTCGGTGGTGCGCGGGTCCTCGGGGTCCTCCAGCCAGCGGTAGGGGTCCTCCACGACGTGGCCGTGCAGGTCGTCCCGGACGTCGTCGCGGTGGGCCGGCGGGTGGCCGGTGACCCGGGACAGGGCGGTCACCGCGCCGCTCCCGCCGCGACGGGCGCCTCGGCGGCGTCTGAGCCCCCGTGCTCGGTGGCCTCGGTCGCCTGCGGCCGGGTGGGGTTCGCGGCGGGTCGTCCGGCGGGCTCCCCACCGCGGGACCGGCGGGCCATGACGACGAGCAGCACCACGGCGACGAGGTCGAGCAGCACCAGCCAGGTGATGGCGGGCCGCACCCCGACCCGCTCGGCGAGCAGGCCGGCGCCGAGCGCGCCGACGACGCCGGCGCCCGTGGAGACCGTGCCGAGCAGCGCACCGACGCGGGCGAAGAACCGGTCGCCGACGTCCTCGGCGACGATGGTCACCAGGCCGATGTTGGCGAGCGCTCCGACGAACGCGGGCACGCCGAGGGCGATCGTGGCGGCGGTGAGCACCCAGGCCGTGCTCCCCCCCGCGGTCGGCAGGACGAGCAGCGCCACGGAGCCGACGGGCAGGGTGCAGGTGACGAGTGCCCGGGCCGAGGTGCCGCGGTCCATCAGGCGCGGCGCGAGCAGCGCCCCGGCCGCCCCGAGGAGCGTGGCCACCACGGCGGGGACGGTGAACAGGGCGACGGGCATGCCGGCGGTGCCGAGGAGGAAGAGGGCGCGCAGCGCGCCGACGCCGGCGAGGGCCACACCGCTGACGGCGACGTAGCTGACGAACGCGGCGAGCACGGGGTGGCCGCGGACCGCCCGGACGCCGTCCGCCAGCTCCTGGCGCACGGACCCGGGCGGCGTCGGGGAGGCCTCGCGCCGGTCTGGCGCGGTGATCCGCAGCAGGCACAGCGCGCTGAGCAGGTGGGTCACCAGGCCGCCGACGAAGAGGGTGGCGGCGTTGACGGCGGCGGCGACGGGCCCGGCGAGGGCGGCGGCCGCGGAGCCGGAGACGAGCTCGCCGGACTGCAACCGCCCGCGGGCCCGGCCGAGGTCGCGCACGCCGAGGCCGGTGAGGTGGGAGAAGTACAGACCCTCGTGCACGAGGGCGGTGCAGCCGAGGGCCGCGGCGAGCACGGCGAGAGCGGGGACGGTGAGGTTGCCGGTGAGCCCGGCGACGGCGGCCGCGCCGACGGCAGCGGCACCGGCCAGGTCGGCGCCGACGAGCCACCGGCGGGGCCGGTCGACCCGGTCCAGCAGCACCCCGGCGACGGGGCCGAGCAGCAGCGCCGGCAGCAGCGCGGCGGCGGCGATGGCGGCGACGGCCCGCGGGCCGGCGCCGAGGGCGACGACGGCGACGACGGACGTGGCCGTCGCGGTGAGGGTGCCGCCGAAGACCGAGCCGACCTGTCCGACGAGCAGCAGACGCAGGTCACGGTCGCCGGTCGGCGAGGGGGCGGGTGCGGTGGTCGGTTCCGTGGTCGGTCCGGTGGTGGCGGTCATGGGACGGGCTCCGGTCGGGCGGGCGGCTCAGCCGAGGAAGGCGTGGTCGCAGTAGTGGATGGACATGGCGCTGAGCGGGGCGTCCTCGAGGGGCGCGTCCTGGGGCGTCACCTGGTGCAGCAGCAGGACCTCGTCCACGGGGGTGTCCTCTCTCGTCGGTCGGGTCTGGTCGGTCGGGTCTGGTCGGTCGGGCGGGTGGCGGTGGACGACCCGGTCGCCGGGTGCGGTGGTGATCACCGCACCCGGCGACCGCGGGTCAGGACCGGGGTGGTGTCAGTGCGGGCGGACGGTCCCGGTGAAGTTGCACTGGATGCTCCAGGTGCTGATGGGGGCGTCCGTCTCGCCGTCCTCGATGGCGGCCTGCAGCTTCAGAACGTCGACCATGGGTCTTCTCCTTCGGTGTGGGTGGTGCGTGGTTGGTGGTCTCTCCAGGTGGTGCTGCTGGTCGTGCTGTGGTGGCTGGTCACTCCACGCGGACGGTGCCGGTGAAGTTGCAGCGGATGCTCCAGGTGCTCAGCGGGGCGTCGTTCTCCTCGCCGGCGGTGGCCTGCAGCCTCAGGACGTCGGTCATCGGGTCACCTCCTCTCGGGGTCGGGTCCGGTCGTGGCCGCTCAGGCGGTCACGAGGTTGTGGTCGTCCACCGCGCGGTCGCCCGCCACGAGCGCGGGCGCCGGCACGGCGGTGGACGTGAACAGGGGGTCGTCGAACGGGTCGACGGCGTGGCTGAGGGCGAGCAGGACGCCGGCGGCGCCGCTCCACAGCTCGCAGGACAGGCGGCCGGCGACACCTCCCAGCCAGCGGGTCCCTGACTCGTGCGGGACGGCGTGCTGGAAGAGGGCGGTGGCGGAGTCGAGCTGCGCCTCACGCAGGTCGGGTCGGCCGAGAACCCGGGCGAGGTCGCCGGCGACGAGACCGAGACCCGCCTGCCCCTCGAGCAGGCCGCTGCTGACGGTGAGCCGCAGCGAGGTGGCTCGCAGGGCACCCTCGACGGCCGCGGTGACCTCGGGAGGGACGTCGAGGTCGGCCCGGTGCGCCCGGGTCAGGTACCGGGCGCCGACGAGGGCGTACCCGGCGGACCCGGTCCCGAGGTACGGCATGTTGCGCCGGTCCTTCGTCGACACCCGGAACCCGACGGCTCCGGTGGGGACGTCGAGGGCGTGCCGCAGCTCGTCGCCGAGCAGCCGCAGGCCCCGGCGCAGCGGTTCGGGGTCGCCGGTGGCGTCGGCGAGCAGTCCCAGGGCGAGGGCGACGCCGGTGCGCCCGTGCACGAGGCCGGACGGGTCGTGGGCGCCGAGCAGCGGGGTCAGCGCGTCCCCGGTGGGCAGCGCGAGCAGCAGCCGCTGCGCCCGGTGCAGGTGCGCGTCGTCGCCGGTGAGCCGGTGCAGGGCCAGGTCCGCGGCGGCGACGCCGGCCGCTCCGCCGCCCCATGACGCCGCGGTGGCGGTCAGCGGGTGCCGGGCGGCCTCGTCGAGGAGGTCGCGGGCCGCGTCGACGTCGCCGCGCCGGGCGAGCAGCCAGGCGACCCCGGCGGTCCCGAGCAGGAAGCCCGGGGGCGTGTCGGCGTGGTGGCGCAGGCTGTCGTCCCGCAGCCGGTCGACGACCCTGGGGTCGGCTGCGCGGCCGGCGACGTCGAGGGCGTGCACGACCCCGGCGGTCCCGTAGGCGAGGCAGCGGGTGTTGGTGGACAGCCCGTCCGGGCACGTCGGCCACACGGACGTCGGGTCGTCGGGGCGCACGAGCGCCTCGAGGGCGTCCGCCGTCCGGTCCCGCAGCCGGCGCAGCTCGCCGGGGACGTCGTCCCGCACCTGCTCCGGGGTGGGGAACCATCCGGGCCCCTGCGCACCGCGAGCGCGGGCGTCGGCGGCGGCGAGGTCCCACAGGTCGCCGGGCAGCGGCCCGTACCGGCGCAACCTGGCCTCGGCGTGCGGCAGGGCCGCGGGGTTGCGGCCGCCGAGGTCGAGCTGCGGGACGAGCGCCGCCCGGGCCAGCGCGCCGAGGGCGTACCGGTCGACGTCGCGGGGGTCCATCGCGGCCCGTGCGCCGTCGTCCAGCAGCTCGGGCGGCATGAACCCGGGGGTCCCCATCGGCACGAGCGGCTGCGACAGCGGCTGGGCGCACTCGAAGTCGATGAGCCGGGCGGTGTCGTCGTCGTCGACGAGCACGTTGCGGACGCTGAGGTCGCCGAACAGGTACCCCAGGTCGTGCAGCCGCGTGACCGCCGTCCGGACCTGGTCCAGGACGTGGCGCACCCGGGTGAGGTAGCGCCCGACGTCGGCGGGGTCCGGGTCGACCCGGATGTACGGGGTGTTGGCGACGACCCACTCGTGCAGGCCGCGGCCGGGCACCAGCTCGGTGACGAGGTAGGTGTGCTCCCAGTGCCGGAACAGCTCCACCGGCCGTGGGGCGAGACCCGGTGCCAGGCGGTGCAGGGCCGTCAGGACGAGGTGCTCGCGCCGCAGCCGGCGGTCGGCGTCGTCCTCCGGTGAGGTGTAGCCGTTGTGCGCGCGGGCCTCCTTGACGAAGACGGCGTCACCGCGCCCGTCGCGCGCCCGGTAGGCGCCACCGGCGTTCGAGTGCTGCAGGACCTTCTCGAAGGTGTAGCCGTGGAAGCTCACGTCACCGTCGTCGTCCGTGCCGTCACCGGTGACGGGCACCGGCGGCGCCCACGGGTCCACGACGCCGACGGGCAGCCGGAACTGCGGCGCGCGCTCGTCGGGCACCTGCGTGCCGTCCGCGGCGAGGACGACGGGGGTCCGCGTCCCGTCGGCCCGCAGCTCGTACCTCGCGGAGAACGCCCCGTACCGGTAGTGCACGCAGCGCGAGTCGCCGAACCGGCGGTCCGTCAGGACGTACGGGCCCTCGACGCCGGCCAGGTCGCGGTCCAGGCGCTCCAGCAGCCGGCCGGCCTGCTCGGGGTCCCGCGGGTAGAGCGCGCAGAACTTGCCCGACTGCCCGCGGTGGGCGTGCTTGGCGTGGGTGAGGACGAAGAACGCGGTGCCGCGCAGGTGCTTGAACGCCACCCCGAGGTCACCGCACGCGGCGGCCACGACGTCCAGGACCTGGTCGGCCAGGGCGACCGGCGCCGAGACGTGGACCTTCCAGCCCTGCTCCGGCAGCCCGCCGGACCCGTCGACCGCCTGGTCGGGTGCCGGGTGGGGCGGCGACCACATGGACCACACGTCGGCGTCGGTGCGGGTCCACCCGGCCGGGACGGCGGTCGGGTGGTACTCCCGGCCGGGCGAGGCCTGCGACAGCGGTGCGTAGAAGTCCTGGTCCGCGAGCGCGAACCCCAGGTCCCTGATCATCGTCGCGCCTCCTCCCGTCGGTCCTCGCGACCCCGTGCCGCGATGTGTCGAGACTGGCCCGAACCGTTGGCGCGCAACAGGTCCCGCGACGTCAGCAACCGGACGCCGGGATGGCAGGAAGGTGCCCGCCCGGGGGGTTGCGCCGGAGGGTCGCGCACGGCACGACGGTCACCGCGCGGCTAGGGTGGGCGACGGCCGGTAACCGTCCGCCCTGAGGAGGAACCCGTGACCCAGCGACTTCGCCGGCTCGGCCCCGTGGCCGTCATCGGCGCCGCAGCACTCACCCTCGCCGCCTGCGGCGGGGACGACGGGGACGGCGGCACCGCGGGCGGCGGCGACGGTGGCGTCGAGCTCGTCAGCGACGGCGTCCTGACGACGTGCACCCACCTGCCGTACGAGCCGTTCCAGTTCTCCGACGGCGGCGAGATCGTCGGGTTCGACGTGGACGTCGTCGACGAGATCGCCGCGGACCTGGGCGTCGAGCAGGAGATCATCGACACCCCGTTCGAGGGGATCCAGACCGGTGAGGACCTCAACACCCTCAAGTGCGACATCGCCGCGGCGGGGATGACGATCACGGACGTCCGCGAGGAGAACCTCGACTTCTCCGACCCGTACTTCGACGCGACCCAGGCGCTGCTCGTGCCGGCCGGTTCCGACGTCGACTCCCTGGAGGACCTGTCCGGCGGGACCCTCGGGGTGCAGCTGTCGACGACGGGGGAGATCTACGCGCAGGAGAACGCCCCGGACGACGTCCAGCTCGTGCAGTTCGAGGACCTCGCGCTGCTGCAGACGGCCGTGCAGACGGGTCAGGTCGACGCCGCGATCAACGACAACGGCGTGCTGCTCGACTTCGCCGCGGACAACGACGACGTCGAGGTGACGGCCGAGTTCGACACCGGCGAGCAGTACGGGCTCGGGGTCCGCACGGGCAACGAGGCCCTGCTGGAGCAGGTGAACGCCACGCTGGAGCGGATCCGCGACGACGGCACGTACGACGAGATCTACGAGCGGTGGTTCGGCGAGGCGCCGGCCGGTGCTTCGGACGACGACTCCGGCGACGACCAGACGAGCAGCCCGACGGACGAGGCCACGGACGGCGAGACCACCGACAGCTGAGCCGCTGACGCGCCCGCGGGCCCACGGGTCCGCGGGCGCCCTCCTCCTCCGGAGTCCCTCATGGCGATGTCCCCCAGGCAGCGCGGCCGGTACGTCCGGGCGACGCAGTACGCCGTCCTCCTGCTCGTCGTCGTCGTCGCGGCCCTCGTCGCCGACTGGACGACGCTGCGCGAGGCGTTCCTCGACCTCGAGGTCGCCGGGGAGATGTTCCCCGACGTCCTGGCGACCGGCCTGAAGAACACGGTGGTCTACACCGCGTTGGGCTTCGCCTTCGGGCTGGGGCTCGGGCTGGTCCTGGCCCTGATGAAGCTGTCGTCGGTGGGCCCGTACCGGTGGATCGCCAACGCCTACGTCGAGTTCTTCCGCGGCGTCCCGGCCCTGCTGGTGTTCATCGCCCTCGGGTTCGGCGTCCCGCTGGCCTTCGGCACCCGGTTCGGCATCCACACCACCGTCATGCTGGCCCTGGGGCTCGTCGGCGCCGCCTACATCGCCGAGACGCTGCGCGCCGGCATCCAGGCCGTGCCGAAGGGGCAGACCGAGGCTGCCCGCTCGCTGGGGATGTCCTCCGGCCGCGCGATGGTCAGCATCGTCATCCCGCAGGCGTTCCGGATCGTGCTGCCGCCGCTGACGAACGAGCTGATCCTGCTGACGAAGGACTCCTCGTTGATCTACCTGCTCGGCCTGGCGACCAGCGACTACGAGCTGACGAAGTTCGGCCGCGAGTACCTCAACACCAGCGGCAGCCTGACGCCGATCCTGGTCGTCGGGCTGTGCTACCTCATCATCACGATCCCGCTCGGCCAGGTCGTCCGGCAGCTCGAGCGACGTTCCGCGAAGGCCAGGTGAGCCCGGTGACCGCCGCACCCCAGACCGACCGTGACGCCACGTCCGGCACCGACGAGGTGCTGGTCGACGTCCGCGACCTGCACAAGTCGTTCGGCTCGCTGCAGGTCCTCACCGGTATCGACCTGACGATCCGCCGCAGCGAGGTCGTCTGCGTCATCGGGCCGTCCGGGTCCGGCAAGTCCACGCTGCTGCGCTGCGTGAACCTGCTGGAGGTCCCGACGTCCGGCACCGTCCGGATCGGCGAGCACGAGGTGACCGACCCGGACGTCGACATCGACAAGGTCCGCACCCACGTCGGGATGGTGTTCCAGCAGTTCAACCTCTTCCCGCACCTGTCGGTGCTGCGCAACTGCACCCTCGCCCAGCGCAAGGTGCTGAAGCGGTCGCAGGGCGAGGCGGAGGAGGTGGCCCGCCGCAACCTCGAGCGGGTCGGCCTGTCCGACAAGGTGGACGCGTACCCGGCCCAGCTGTCCGGCGGGCAGCAGCAGCGCGTCGCGATCGCCCGCGCGCTGAGCATGGACCCCGACCTCATGCTCTTCGACGAGCCGACGTCCGCCCTCGACCCCGAGCTCGTCGGTGACGTCCTGACCGTGATGCGCCGGCTCGCTGACGAGGGCATGACGATGATGGTCGTCACCCACGAGATGGCCTTCGCCCGCGAGGTCGCCGACCGCGTCCTGTTCATGGACGGCGGCGTGGTCGTCGAGCAGGGCCCGCCGGACCAGGTCATCGGCGAGCCGCGGGAGGAGCGGACCCGCTCCTTCCTCCAGCGCGTGCTCGACCCCACCCACTCGCAGGTGGGCTCGGGTCACGACGACGCGACGGTTCGCAGGGACAGCCGGGAGCCGGACGACCCGGGCGTCGGGCGGCCGTGACGGCGGGGCGGCGGCGCTGACGCCGTGACGGTGAGGTCGCGACGGTGACGTCGCAGGTGCCGGGCGGCGGACGGCGCGAGGACTGGGCCACCACCACCCACGACTGGTCGGTCGACGTCGACGACGACCACCTGCGCGACGTCCGGTCCCGGCCCGACCACTACGCCCCCGGCGGCGTGCCGCACCTGGTCCTGGAGGTCCTCGCCTACGCCGACGACGAGGCGAGGGCGCTCGGCCGGCGCGGCCACGCGCGCGTCGTCCGGCACGGCGACGGCTCCGTGTCAGTCCGCGACGACGGCCGGGGCACCGACACCCGACGCGACGGTCGGGGTCGCGTCGTCCGCAAGCCGGTGATGGCCACCCCCGACGTGCGGTTCACTGACGTGACGGGGACGACGCTGCCGGATGGCTCACCCCGGCGGGGCGCCTCCGTCGTCGCCGCCCTGAGCACCTGGCTGGAGCACACCAACCACCGGGCGGACGGCGCGTGGACCCAGCGGTACGCGCACGGCGTCCCCGCCTCCGACCTCATCGAGGCGACCGACGACGGAGGCACCGGGACCACCGTGCGCTTCCTGCCCGACCTGGAGCTCGTCGCCGACGGTTCGCTCGATGCGCGGGCGTTGGCAGGTTTCGCTTGGCTGGGCGTCACCTGCGCCGACGAGTGACCCGGCGCCGGTGTCCTCGGATCAGGGGACGACGGCAGCCGCCGACGCCTCACCCTCCGGGCCGTAGACGGTCAGCCGGAACGACTCCCCGGACCGGCCGCAGCTCTCCATCGACCCCTGGGCGCCCACCCACGCGGGCAGGCCTGACGGCGTGCGGATCTCGCCGCGGGTGGCGTTGACGCTGCTCCACCGCAGCGTCACCGACTCGCGTCCCAGCAGCAGCAGGCACCGGCCGTTCGCGGTCACCGTGAACGAGGTGATCCGCGGCCCCGCGGACGTCGGTGCGGGGGACGGCGCCGGCGCCGGGGCGGTCGTCCGCGTCGGGGACGGCGTGGGACGGGCCGGGGGGCTCGGGGTGGTCTCCTCGGGCCGGCCCGGGGTCGGCGGCTGCTCGGTGGGTGCGGGGTCGGCGTCGTCCCGGGGGTCCGGGCCCTCCCCGGACCCACCCGAGACCGGCGTCGTCACGTCCGTCGGCGCGGGAGTCGCCCCTCCCACCGGGACGGTGAGCGGCGGCTCGGCCGGGGCACCCATCACCGACCTGGGGTCGGGGTCGGCGGCCCGCGGGACCTGACCCGAGGCCGCACCCGTCCCGCTGACCGGGTCGGACGTGCCGGGACCGGTGCTCACCGCGACGGTCGCCGCGACCACGACCGCGTACGCCGCCGCCGTGCCGACCGCGACGAGTCGCTGCCTCGCTCCGCTCCCCATCCGCACGAGGGCATCACACCACAGCAGCTACCCGCGAGTAACCCTCGTCCCGCTGCCCGGGACCCGGTCGGCCGACCCGGTCCCCCTCGGCAGCCGGTGCGTAGCCTGGCCGGGTGCCCGCCGACGACGACCCGACGCCGTCGCGGGCCGCCCCGGCGCCGACCGGGCCCCGGGCCGGCGGGTGGGCCGAGCTGCTCGTGGTGCTGCGGACCCGCGACTTCCGACGCCTGCTGTCCACCCGGCTGGTCTCCCAGCTCGGCGACGGCGCCTTCCAGGCGTCCCTGGCCAGCCTGTTCTTCTTCTCCCCCGAGCGCGCCGCGACCGCCGCCGGTGCCGCGGCCGCCTTCGCCGTCGCCCTGCTGCCGTACTCGGTGCTCGGACCGTTCGTCGGGGTGCTGCTCGACCGGTGGCGTCGCCGCCAGGTCCTCGTGCGCGCCAACCTCGTGCGCGCGGCGATGGTGCTCGTCGTCGCGGCGCTCGTCGCGAACGGCGTCGTCGGTGTGCTTCTGTACGTCGCGGTCCTGCTCTGCCTGAGCGTCAACCGGTTCTTCCTCGCCGGCCTGGGGGCGTCGCTGCCGCACGTCGTCCCGTCCGAGCGGCTGGTGATGGCCAACGCCGTGACCCCGACCTCCGGGACGGTCGCCGCCCTCGTCGGCGCGGCTCTGGCGTTCGCCGTCCGCGGGGCCCTGGGTGCCGGGGACGGCACCGACGCGCTCGTCCTGCTCCTGGCGGCCGGGGCGTACCTGGGGTCCGCGCTGCTGGCCACGCGGATGCACCCCGACCTGCTCGGGCCGGACCCGGACAGTCGCGCCCACGCGCCCGCGACCGCGGAGCACCTGCGGGTCGTGGTCGTCGAGCTGGTGCTCGGCGCCCGGCACGTCCGGCACCGCCCCCCGGCGTTCCACGGGCTGGCGGTGATCGGCGCGCACCGGATCCTGTACGGGCTGTCGACGATCGCGACGATCCTGCTGTGCCGGCACCACTTCACCGACGGCGACGACGTGGACGCCGGTCTGGCGCTGCTCGCGACCGTCGTCACGACGTCCGGCGCCGGCTTCGCCCTCGCCGCGGTCGTCACACCCCGGGCCACCCGCAGCCTCGGCCCGCGGGGGTGGGTCGTCACCTGCCTGGTCGTCGCGACGCTCGCGCAAGGGGCGTTCGCCGCCGTCCCCGAGGTCCCCGTCCTCGTCGGCGGGGCGTTCCTGCTCGGTCTGGGCGCCCAGGGCGCGAAGATCTGCGTCGACGCCCTCGTGCAGCGGCACGTCGACGACGCCTTCCGCGGCCGGGTGTTCGCGTTCTACGACGTCGTGTTCAACGCGGCGTTCGTCGCCGCCGCGGTGCTCGCGATCGCCGTCGTCCCGCCCGACGGGCTGTCCGTCGGCCTGTTCGCCGCGATCGCCGTCGGGTACCTGCTGACCGCCGGGGCGTACGTCGTCACCGAGCGCCGGGCGCCGGTCCGGGCGGCCGGCCCGGCCGAGGACCCACCCACGTGACGGCACCCGTCCGCCGGTCGGCCGTCCGGGTCAGTCGGCGGACGAGGACTCCGGCTGGTCGGCCCACCAGTCCAGCAGGGCCTGCCGGGCGGCGTCCTCGCCGAGCGGACCGTGGTCCATCCGCAGCTCGAGCAGGTGCTTGTACGCACGTCCCACCACCGGGCCGGGGTCGACCCCGAGGACCTGCATGATCTGGCCGCCGTCCAGGTCGGGGCGGATCGACGCGAGCTCCTCGGCCTCCTGCAGCCGGGCGATCCGCGCCTCGAGGTCGTCGTACGTGGCGGCCAGCCGGGCGGCCTTGCGGCGGTTGCGGGTCGTGCAGTCCGCCCGGGTGAGCCGGTGCAGCCGCGGGAGCAGCGGGCCGGCGTCCGTGACGTAGCGGCGCACCGCCGAGTCCGTCCACTCCCCGCCGCCGTACCCGTGGAACCGCAGGTGCAGCTCGACCAGCCGGGCGACGGCCTTCACCGTCGCCGAGTCGAACGTCAGCGCCTTCAGCCGCTTCGCGGTGAGCTTCGCGCCGACCACCTCGTGGTGGTGGAACGAGACCCCGCCGCCCTTCTCGAACCGGCGGGTCGCCGGCTTGCCGACGTCATGCATCAGCGCCGCGAGCCGCAGCACCAGGTCGGGGCCGGGGACGGCGCCGTCGGCAGGGTCGGCGTCCGGCGGGCTCTCCAGCGCGATCGCCTGCTCCAGCACGGTCAGAGAGTGCTCGTAGACGTCCTTGTGGCGGTGGTGCTCGTCGATCTCCAGCCGCAGCGCGGGCACCTCGGGCAGGACGACGTCCGCCAGGCCGGTGTCGACCATCAGCTCGATCCCCCGCCGCGGGTGCGCGCCCACCAGCAGCTTCTCCAGCTCGGCCCGGACCCGCTCCGCGGACACGATGCCCAGCCGCTCGGCGCGGTCCGTCATCGCCGCGACCAGCCCGTCGTCCGGGACCAGGCCGAGCTGGGAGACGAACCGGGCGGCGCGCATCATCCGCAGCGGGTCGTCGTCGAAGGACTGCTCCGGGGTGCCCGGGGTGCGCAACCGGCCGGCGGCCAGGTCGGCCAGGCCGTCGTGCGGGTCGACGAGCTCCAGGCCCGGGAGGGTGACCGCCATCGCGTTGACGGTGAAGTCGCGGCGGGCGAGGTCGCCGGCCAGCGTGTCCCCGAACGTCACCGTCGGCTTGCGGGACGCCGGGTCGTACTGCTCGGCGCGGTACGTGGTGACCTCCACCACCACGTCACCCTTGCGGCAGCCGATCGTCCCGAAGTCGCGGCCGATCTCCCAGTGCGCGTCCGCCCACGGCCGCACGACCGCGAGGGTGTCGTCGGGGCGGGCGTCCGTCGTCAGGTCCAGGTCGACCGTCCCCGCGTCGGTCAACCGGCCCAGCACGGCGTCCCGCACGGAGCCGCCCACCAGCGCCAGCTCGAACCCGGCGGCGGCGAACCGCTCGCCGAGCTCGACCGCCGCGGGGGCGAAGTCCCGCAGCTCGGCGACCGCTCGGCGCCTGACCGCCTCCATCACCGAGTCCGCCGCCTGCGCCGGGGCGCCGGCCGGGCTCGGCGCAGCCGGGTCACCGGAGGGGTCCTGGACGACGGGCGAGCGGTCTGCGGGCACGTCGGTCAAGCCTGCCAGACCCGTCGTTACAGTGACCGCCATGGCCCCGGTCCCCCGTCGTCCCGCGCGGCCGCGCCCCCCGCAGCCGCCGCGCGTGGCCGCGCGCACGGGGTCACGGCCGCTGACCGTCGAGGAGACCTCGGCCGGGGGTCTGGTCGTGGACCTCGGCGGCGCTGTACCGTGCGCGGCCGTGATCGCCCGGGTGAACCGGGCCGGACGGCTCGAGTGGTGCCTGCCCAAGGGGCACCTCGAGGGCGACGAGACCCCGGAGCAGGCCGCCGTGCGCGAGATCGAGGAGGAGACCGGGATCCGCGGGCGGGTCGTGCGCGAGCTCGGCACGATCGACTACTGGTTCAACGCCGAGGGACGACGGATCCACAAGACCGTGCACCACTACCTGCTCGAGGCCACCGGCGGACGCCTCACCGTGGAGGGCGACCCCGACGCGGAGGCCGTCGACGTCGCGTGGGTGCCGTTCCCGGACCTGCCCACGAGGCTCGCGTTCGCCAACGAGCGCCGGATCGCCCTGGCCGCCCGGGACGCGCTGGCGGACATCGCGTGAGCCGCGGCCTGCTCGGGCGGCCCCGCACCACGGCGCCGCCCGGCGTCCTGCGGTCGGTGCCGCGCCCGGCCGTCCCGGGCGGGGTGCTGCCGGTCCTGCTGACGGCGTTGGTGACGGCGCTGCTCGCGGCGCTGGTCACCGCCGGCCTGCCCGGTGCCCCGGCCGCCGCGTCGACGACGTCACCCACCGACCAGGACCGCGAGCGGACGGACGACCGGATGAGCGACCGGACGGACGACCAGGAGGGGGACGAGGACGCCGTCACCCTGCGCGTCGACGCCGTCGGCCCGCAGAGCCTGGTCCCCGGCAGCACCCTGGTGGTGCGCGTCACCGTCACGAACGCGGCCGACGAGCCCGCGGACCTCACGGCGCAGCTGTCGGTGCGACGCCCCCGGCTGTCCAGCCGCAGCGCCGTCGAGGCGTGGGCCCAGGGCACCTTCGCGCGGGGGGCGGTGGTCGTGTCGCAGCCCCTGGGGACCCCGCTCGCGCCCGGCGAGTCGCGCACGCTGGACCTGTCGGTGCCCGCGGACGACCTCGCCCTGCCGGACGACCCCTTCCAGTGGGGGCCGCGGGGGGTGGAGGTCTCGGTCGCCGGCGCGGGCGGTCGGGAGGCCGTCGTCCGCACGTTCACCGTCTGGGAGCCGGCGCCGGGCGGCTACGAACCCACCCGGATCACCGTCCTCGTGCCGGTCGTCGCCGGGCCGCCGCGGCCCGCCACCGGCCTGCTGGACCCCCGGTCGTTCGCCGAGGTGACGGGCGAGGGCGGTCGGCTGCGGGCGGTGCTGGACGCAGCCGCCGTCCCCGGGGTGTCGTGGGCGGTCGACCCGGCGGTCGTCGACCCCGCCCTGCCTGCCGCCGCGGAGGACGGCTCCGCGGGGGACGTGCCACCGGACGACGGCGACGGCGGGACTCAGGGGGCACCGGGGGCCGCGCCGGGGACGACGGCGACGCAGGGCCCGGACCAGGGGGACGGCACGGGCTCGCCGGACCCGACGGCCGGCGACGACACGGCCGGCGACGACACGGACGAGGGGACGCCCGGGCGGACCATCGCGACCTGGCAGCAGGACCTCGCCGCCGCCGTCGGCGACCGCGAGGTGGTCGCACTGCCCTACGGGGACCCGGACACCGCGGCCCTCGTGCACGCGGGGCTCGGCGGCGTCCACGACCTGGCGGAGCAGCGCGGCGACGGCGTGGTCTCCGCCGCGCTGCGCACCACCGCGCGCACCGACGTGGCCTGGCCGGTGAGCGGGAGCCTCGACGAGTCGGTCCTCACCCACCTGCTCGGCGCCGGCCGGACGGCGGTCGTGCTCAGCGCAGGCGCCCAGCCGCTCAGCCGGCCCGTCGGCACGACCACGACGGGCCGCAGCGTCGTCGACGTCCCGGGGACCGGGGCCGCCGCCGGACTGCTCGTCGACACCGGGTTGTCCACCGTGCTGGGACGCGACACCGCCGACACCGCCGGTCCGGGCGGCCCCGACGGCCCCGCCGTCGTGGAGGACACCGGTCCCGCCGGGACGGCCCAGCGCCTGCTCGCCGAGACCGCGGCGCTGACGCTGGAGCGTCCCTTCGACCCCCGGCACGTGCTCGTCACGGCACCCCGGGACTGGGCGCCGCAGGACGGCGACCTGGCCACCCGGGCCCTCACCACCGCCCCCTGGCTGCAGGTCCAGCCCCTCGGTGCGCTGCTCGACAGCCCGCCGCCGGACCTGGCCCGCGGGGGCCTGCTGTACCCGGCCACCGACCGGGACGACGAGCTGTCCGCGTCGGTGCTGCGGCGGGCGGCCGCGGCGGCCGAGCGGGCCCGTGACACCGCCTCGGTGCTCGACGACCCCGTCCCCGCCCTGGCCGACGCCGACGCCGCCGTGGTCGCGGCGTCCTCGGCGCAGTGGCGGGAGCGGCGAGGCCGCTGGCTCGAGGCCGTGTCGGGGTACGAGCAGCAGGTCGCCGAGCGGGCGCAGGCGATCCGGGTGCTGCCCGGGTCGTCGCTCAACGTGGTCTCCTCGAACGTCTCGCTCCCGGTGACCGTCGTGAACGGCCTGGACGCCGACGCGACGGTGCGGGTGCAGCTCCGGCCGCGCAGCCAGCGCCTGGTGGCCGAGGAGACCGCCACGGTCCAGGTCCCGGCAGGGGGCCAGCGCAGGGTGACGGTCCCCGTCCGCGCGGTCGGCAACGGCGACACGGACGTGCTCGTGCAGCTGCTGACGCCCTCGGGCGAGGTGCTCGGCGAGCCGGTCACGATCACCGTCCGGGTCCGCGCCGACTGGGAGACGCGCGGCACGCTGGTGATCGGCGCCGTGGTCGCCGTGGTCCTGCTCGTGGGGCTGGTCCGGGCGATCCGGCGGGGCCGGCGCCGTCGCGCCCTCACCGAGGACCGGGTGCCGACGGACGGCGGTCCCGAGGCCGTGGCCACCGGCCAGCCGGCACCCGCGCAGCAGCCGGCACCCACCGGCCCGTCGGAACCCACCAGCGCGAGCGCCGCCGACGGCAACGCCCCTGCGCGCAGCGCACCACCCGGTACCGTGCCCGCCGACGACGAGGAGACCCGCAGGTGAGCACCGAGAGCCTGATGCGCTCGAGCGCCGTGATGGCCGCCGGCACCGCGGTCTCCCGGGTCCTCGGCTTCGTCCGGGCGGCGATCCTCGTCACCGCCATCGGCCTGACCACTCCGGCCGCGAACGCGTTCGACGTCGCCAACAAGGTGCCGAACATCCTCTACATGCTGCTCATCGGCGGCGTGCTGAACGCGGTCCTGGTGCCCCAGATCGTGCGCGCGAGCCGCCGGGAGGACGGCGGTCGGGAGTTCCTCGACCGCCTGCTGACGACGACCCTGGCGCTGATGGCGGGCGTCACCCTGGTGATGACGCTCGCCAGCCCGCTGCTGATCCTGCTGTACGGCAGCGCGAAGTGGCCCGCCGAGCAGGTCGCGCTCGGCACCGCGTTCGCGTTCATCTGCCTGCCGCAGGTCCTCTTCTACGGGCTGTACACCGTCCTGGGCCAGGTGCTCAACGCCCGCGGCAGCTTCGGCCCGTACATGTGGGCGCCGGCGGCCAGCAACGTCGTCGGCATCGCCGGCATCGTGGCCTTCATCTGGCTCTTCGGCCCCGGCGCCGAGGGGCAGCACCGCATCGACGAGTGGACCCCGGCGATGATCGCCGTCCTCGCCGGTTCCGCCACGCTCGGCGTCGTCGTCCAGGCGCTCGTGCTGCTCCCCGCCCTGCGCCGGATCGGCGTCACGTACCGGGTCCGCTGGGGGATGAAGGGCGCCGGCCTGGGGACCACGCGCCGGGTGGCCAGCTGGACCTTCGCCGCCGTGGTCGCCGGCCAGCTGGTCTACATCGTGACCTCGCGCGTCGCCGCGGCCGCCGGCGGGCAGGCGCTGCTGTCCGGCGACCGCTGGCTCGTCCTCGCCACGCCCGGCAACGCCGCGTACACCTACGCCTTCCTGCTGTTCATGCTCCCGCACTCGCTGGTCGCGGTGTCGCTGGTGACGGCGCTGTTCACGCGGATGAGCCACGCGGCCGAGCGCCACGACACGGGCGAGGTCCGCGCCGACCTGTCCCTCGGCGTCCGGATGGTCGGGATGGTGTCGGTCCTGGCCACGGCCGGGCTGGTGGCGCTGCAGGAGCCGGTCGGCCGGGTGATGGTCGACGGTCCACCCGTGACCGCCCAGGCGCTGGGGCAGGTCACCGCGGCGATGGCCCTCGGGCTGCTGCCGTTCAGCGCGAACTACCTCCTGCAGCGCGTCTTCTACGCCTTCGAGGACGCGCGGACGCCGTTCTGGGCGCAGGTGCCGAACCTGGCCGTCGTCCTGGTCGGGAACATGCTGTCGCTGTGGTTCCTGCCGACCCGCTACATCGTCGTCGGCGTCGGGCTGTCCATGAGCGTCGGTCACCTCGTCGGCGCCGGCACCGCCGCGTGGCTGCTGCGGCGCCGGCTGCGGACGCTGGACGGCCGGCGCATCGTGCGGACCCACGTGCGGATGCTCCTCGCCGGCGCGCTGGCCGGCGGGAGCGGCTACGGGGTGGCGACGCTCCTGGAGGACCTCACCCGCAGCGGCCGCCTCGGTGGGCTGGTGGTCCTCGTGGCCGCCGGCGGCGTCCTCGTCGCCGTGTACCTCGGCGCGCTGCGGCTGATGCACGTGCGGGAGCTGGGCGAGGTCGTCACGCCGTTCACGTCCCGGGTGCGCCGGCTCGTCCGCCGCTGACCCGCCCCCCTCTGACGCGCCACCGCCGCCGCGCGACCGCGTTCGGCCGAGTGGGTGAGGCACCTCAAGCGCCACCCGGTCGCGTACCGACGACACCCGGGTGGACGGGGACGTGCAGACCCGACGCCGGGCGCCGCGAGGTGACACCGGCGACATCGTGCTGGGGTGGCTGACCAGGCTGGTGGTCGCGTTCGCCGTCCTGGGCCTGGTCCTCTTCGACCTGCTGTCCGTCGTCACCGCCCGGCTGTCGGTGGAGGACCACGCCGTCCTCGTGGCCCGCGAGTCCAGCGAGCGCTACCGCGCGACCGGTGACCTGCAGGCCACCTACCAGCACGCCGTCACCGTGGCCGCCGACGCGGACGTCCACGACGTCGTCCCCGCCGAGGAGTTCCGGGTGGGACGCGACGGCAGCGTGACCGTGACCGTGCGTCGCACCGCCACCACGCTCGTGACCGAGCGGATCGGCTGGATCGACCACTGGGCCACCGTCGAGGCGCGCGCCACGTCCGACGGCGGTCGGTGACGCTCCCCCACGGGGACGCCCGGGCGGACGCGTCAGCCGCCTAGCATGGCCCCGGTCCGGGTCGGGTGACCCGGGAGTCCGTCGACCACGCGGTCACGGCACTGCACGGGAGAGGGTGGGCACACTGGACGGCGTCGGACACGGCACGGCCCTCGGCGGGCGCTACCGGCTCGAGGAGCGGCTGCGCTCGGAGGGCGGCGCGACGCTGTGGCGCGCCGTCGACGGGACGCTCGACCGCCCGGTCGACGTGCACGTCGTGACCGGTGAGCACGCCGAGGACGCGCTCGACGCCGCCCGACGCGCCGCCATGGTCGCCGAGCCGCGCCTGGTCAAGGTCGTCGACGTCGGCACCGAGCTGGCCGGCGGCGCACCGTCCGGCACGGGACGCGAGCGGGACACCACGCCCCTGACGTACGTCGTCACCGAGCACGTCGAGGCCCCCACCCTGGCCGAGCTCGTCGCGGCCGAGGGCCCGCTGCCCCCCGAGGTGGCGCGCTCGGTCGTCGGCGAGACCGCCGAGGCGCTCGAGCGCGCCCGCCGGACCGGGCTGCACCACCGGCGGCTCCACCCGGGGTCCGTGCACGTCCTGGACGACGGCGAGGTCAAGGTGTCCGGGCTCGCGGTGCAGTCGGCCGCCGCCGGGGCGGAGGACGAGGACGACGTCAGCGCGGCGCGCCAGGACGCCGTCGCGCTGGTCGCCGTCCTCTACGCGGCCATGACGGGCCGGTGGCCCCTGCGCCCCACCGGGTCGAGTCTGCCGCCGGCCCCGCTCGTCGCAGGCCGGTGCACCCCTCCCGCGGACCTCGTCCCCGGGGTCCCCAACGACCTGGACACCTTGTGCGAGGTCACCCTGGGCCCGCACGGCGACGGCCCGCGCACCCCGGGTGAGCTGGCCGACGAGCTGGCGCCATGGGGTTCGGCGCGCACCGTCGCGCAGCGACCGGCCGCCGGGCACCGCCCCGCTGCGCGCTTCCCCGTCCCGCTCGCCGCACCGGCTGACGCGCCCGCCGCCGCACCCGACCGGCCGGCGCCCGGCGAGCCCGCGCCCGGCGAGCCCGCGCGGAGTCAGGCGCCCACCCAGGCACCGCCAGGCACCGGGTCGGGCCGGGCCGTCCCCGCCGGGGTCGCCGCGGTCGCCGGCATGATGGCCGGGGGGCGCGCCGGGTCACCCGAGTCGCCCGACTCACCCGACTCACCCGAGTCGCCCCAGGAGCCGTCGCCGGGCGTGGGCTCCGGCGGCGGCACCGACGAGCCCCGGGTCCCGTTCGCCCAGGCCGTCGGCACCGGTCCGTACGCGGCGGAGCCGCGCGGGGCCACCCCCGTGCAGAAGATCGTCCTGGTCGCGGTGGCCGCGGCCCTCGTCGTGCTGCTCGCCGTCGCGGTGAGCACGCTCGCGGGCATCGGCGGGGACGACGGTCGGACCGCGGCGCCCGAGCCGACGACGCAGGCCACCGACGGGTCGACGCCCAGCGGGGAGCCGGCACCCACCACCAGCCCCGCCCCCACCGGGAGCCCGGCCGCGCCGCCCCAGGTCGTCGGTGGCGTGCCGCTGGACCCGCAGGGCGACCAGTCCGAGAACGAGGGGTCGGCGTCCGACGCCTACGACGGTGACGAGGGCTCGTACTGGCAGTCGGAGACGTACAACTCCGCGGACTTCGGCGGCCTCAAGGAGGGTGTCGGGTACGCCATCCAGCTCGCGCAGCCCGCGAGCGTCAGCGCCGTGACGCTCGTCGTCAACGGCGAGGGTGGCGCGTTCGAGGTGCGCACCGCACCGGACGCCGGTCTCGGCGGCTCGCAGGTCGTGGCGGAGGCCAGCACCACCGGGGGGCCGGTGGACGTGCCGTTGCCCGAGCCGGTGGAGACCGGCTGGCTGGTGCTGTGGTTCACCGAGCTGCCGAGCACCGACGCCGGCTTCCGCGTCGAGCTCGCCGAGGTGGGGGTCCGGTGACCTGGTCCGGGGAGCACGGCAGGACCGGTGACGCGCCGGAGGACGACAGGGAGCGGGACCGCAGGCTCCTCGCGGCGCACGTCGCCGGGGACCCGGACGCGTTCTCGGACCTGGTCCGGCTGCACCAGCGCAGGTTGTGGGCGGTGGCGCTGCGGACGCTCGGCGACCCCGAGGAGGCCGCCGACGCCGTCCAGGACGCGATGGTCAGCGCGTTCCGCTCCGCGCACACGTACCGCGGGGACGCCGCCGTGACGACCTGGCTGCACCGGGTCGTGGTCAACGCCTGCCTGGACCGGGTCCGCCGGGCCAAGGCACGCCCCACCGTGCCGCTGCCGGAGCGCGACGTGGCCACACACCGGGACGAGCACGCCGCGACCGAGACCCGCGTCGACGTGGTCGCGGCCCTGGCGCGGATCCCGGAGCACCAGCGCACCGCCCTCGTGCTGGTCGACGTGCAGGACCTGTCCGTCGCCGAGGCCGCGCAGGTCCTCGGGGTCGCCGAGGGCACCGTGAAGTCCCGCTGCGCCCGGGGCCGGGCCGCCCTGCTCGAGGTGCTGCGCGGTCCGCGGTCGCCGAGCGACCCGGAGCCGGGTCGGCGGAACCCGGCGGCCACGCCGGACGTCCCACCTGCCGGGTCTGGTCCGCCCTCGAACCGGGGGGCGGGCTCACCCGACGAGCCACCCGACGAGCCACCCGACAGGCCGACCGACGGGCCGCCCAGCGAGACGGCCCGGGACCGGACCGGAACCGCAGCCGCCCACCAGACCGGAGAGACGCCGTGACCCCTGCGCCAGCCGGCGCCCACCCCTCGCCGGAGGAGGTGGACGCGCTGCTCGACCTCGACGACCCCACCGAGGGAGCCCCGACGGGACCGTCGGGCCCCTCGGCACGTGCCGTCGACCCGGACGACGCGCCGGTGTCGGTGGAGGTCGCCGAGCACGTCCGTGGCTGCGAGCAGTGCCGCGAGCTGCTGGCGGGGATGCGCTCCGTGCGCGAGCTGCTGCGCACGGCCGCGCGGGAGGACCTGGAGCCGCCCGCCGACCTGGACGCGCGCCTCGGCGCGGCCCTCGCCCGCGCGTCCGCCGAACGGACCGGCACGATCGTGCCGCTCGCGGCGGCGTCCGCGGCGCGTGAGCGCCCGGGTCGACCGGGGCCCGACGCCGACGACAGCCGAGCGCGCGTCCCGCGCTGGCTCACCCTGGCCGCCGGGCTGGCCGTGCTCGCCGGGGCCGGTGCCGCCGCCACGCAGCTCCTCGACGGCGACGGGTCCGAGGGGCAGGCCAGCATGAGCCAGGCCGACGCCGGCGCGCCCCGGGCAGCCGCGGCACCCGTGACGTCGTCCGGCACCGGGTACACCGAGGACGCCCTCGCGGCGCAGGTGACCACCCTGCTGGACGCGCCCGCGGACAGCGCGCTGGACGGGACCGAGAGCGGGGGCGGGGACCTCGGCACGCTGTCCTCACCCTCGGCACCCGACGGCTCCCAGGGCACCCAGGACGGTCAGGGCAACCAGGACGGAGCGCCGGGCGCCGACGAGGAGGGCCTGCCCGGCTCGGGGACCGACGAGCCGGGGGTCCTGAGCGTCCCCGGCGACGCGGCCGCCCCCCGGTTGCAGGAGCCCGAGGTGCTGTCCCGCTGCCTCGACGCCCTCGGGGCGACCGACCCGCCGCTGCGCGTGGACCAGGGCACGTGGGACGGCGAGCCCGCGGCCGTGGTCGTGCTGCCGGGGAGCACGCCCGACACCGTCCAGGTGTGGGTGGTCGGCGCGGCGTGCGGTGTCGACGGGGACGACCTCAGGCACTTCCAGGTCGTCACCCGCTGACCGCCGCCGACGGTCGTGGCCACCGCGACCGGGGAACACCCGGCCCCTACGATCGGTTGTGCCGACGAGCGACGACGGTGGCCCCAGCGCGCCGTCCCGACCGAGCGCGCCGGAGCGGCGCGCACCCACGAGGAGACAGGCCAGCGTGAGCGACGACGTCCGAGAGCTGATCATCATCGGGTCCGGCCCCGCCGGGTACACCGCCGCCATCTACGCCGCCCGGGCGAACCTCGAGCCGCTCGTGGTCGCAGGGTCCGTCACCTCCGGTGGCGCCCTGATGAACACCACCGAGGTCGAGAACTTCCCCGGCTTCCCCGACGGCCTCATGGGCCCGGCGCTGATGGAGCAGATGCAGGCGCAGGCGGAGCGGTTCGGGGCCCGGATCGAGTACGACGACGTCATCGAGGTCGACCTGACGGGCGACGTCAAGGTCGTGCGGACCGCCCTGGACGCCACGTACCGGGCGCGCTCGGTGATCCTGGCGACCGGGTCCGCGTACCGCGAGATCGGCCTGGAGAACGAGAAGCGCCTGTCGGGGCGCGGCGTCAGCTGGTGCGCCACGTGCGACGGGTTCTTCTTCAAGGACCAGGACATCGTGGTCGTCGGTGGCGGGGACTCCGCGGTCGAGGAGGCCACCTTCCTCACCAAGTTCGCCCGCAGCGTCACCCTCGTCCACCGTCGCGACACGCTGCGCGCCTCGAAGATCATGCAGGAGCGCGCGTTCGCCAACGAGAAGATCTCGTTCGCGTGGAACAGCGAGGTCGCCGACGTCCTCGGTGAGGACAAGGTGACCGGCGTGCTGCTGCGCGACACGCAGACGGGCGAGACCCGCGAGCTCGCCGCGACGGGCCTGTTCGTCGCCATCGGCCACGACCCGCGCGTCGAGCTGTTCCGCGACCAGGTCGACCTCGACGAGGCGGGCTACGTCGTCGTCGAGGGCCGCACGAGCCGGACCAACCTGCCTGGCGTGTTCGCCTGCGGCGACGTGGTCGACCACGAGTACCGCCAGGCCATCACGGCCGCCGGCTCCGGGTGCGCCGCCGCCCTGGACGCCGAGCGCTACCTGGCCGCCCTCGGCGACGCCGGCGCCCCGGCGCCCGACGCGGCGCTCACCGCGCCCGAGGGCCACTCCTCGGACGAGGTCCCCGTCGGCTGAGCCACGGGACGACCGCACGACCCCTGCACCCCCAGCACGACTGACGCACGCGACCGAGAACCGACCGAGAGGAGCCGCCCCGTGGGCGCGACCAGGACCGTGACCGACGACACCTTCGAGACCGAGGTGCTCAAGGCCGACAAGCCCGTGCTCGTGGACTTCTGGGCCCCCTGGTGCCACCCGTGCCGGCAGGTCGCGCCGATCCTCGAGGAGCTCGCCACGGAGCACGCCGACAAGATCGAGGTCGTCAAGGTCAACACGGACGAGAACCCGAAGATCGCTTCCAGCTACGGCATCACGTCGATCCCCACGCTGAACGTCTACTCGGGAGGCGAGCTCGTCAAGAGCATCGTCGGGGCCCGCCCGAAGCCGGTGCTCGTCCGGGAGCTCTCCGACTTCCTCGGCTGAGACCGACCGCTGACCTGGCCGCGCCCGGCGCCTGTCCCGCCTCCCCGGCGGACGGTGCCGGGCGCGTCTGCGTCCGGTGCCAGCGTCCGGTGCCAGCGTCCGGTGCCAGCGTCCGGTGCCAGCGTCCGGTGCCAGCGTCCGGTGCCAGCGTCCGGTGCCAGCGTCCCGTGCCTGGGTCCGTGCCTGGGTCCGAGCCTGGGTCCGTGCTCAGCCGCCGGAGAGGACGGGGACGCGCACGGAGCCGAGGATCCGCTCCAGCGCCTGCTCGACGTCCTCCCGCCACGACAGCGCCGTCCGCAGGTCGAGGCGCAGCCGCGGGTGCCGGTGGTGCTGTCGGACCGTGGTGAAGCCGACCGCCAGCAGGAAGTCCGCCGGGACGACGCACCCCTGCGCCGGCGCGTAGCGGTCCTGCGCGCCCGCCAGGCCGAACGCCTCGATGGCGCGCACGCCGCGCCGGGTGAGGTCCTTGGCGGCAGCCTGGACCAGCATGCGTCCGAGGCCGCCACCTCGGTGCGCGACCGCCACCTGACCGCTCATCAGCAGCACGGCGTCCCCGCTGACCGGTGACGTCGCGAACGACACCGAGCGCGGGACGTACGCCGGTGGGGCGTAGACCACGTGCCCCACCGGTTCGTCGTCGACGTAGGCGACGCGGCCGCAGGACCCCCACTCCAGCAGGGTGGCGGACAGCCACGCCTCCTTCTCGAACCCCGGGTCACCGGTACGGCGGGCCCGGTCGGCGGCGACGGGGTCGAGCTCCCAGTACACGCACCGGCGGCACGGCGGCGCGAGGTCGTCGAGCGTCTGCAGGGTGAGGGGGTCGAGCCGACGCGACATGCGGTCAGCCGGCGTCGACCTGCTGGGCGGGGACCGCCGGCGTGACCGCCTCCTGCCACGGGTCGTACCCGCCCGGCCGGCGCGGCCGCAGCAGCGTGGCCACGAACGCGACCGCGGCACCCGCCAGCAGGCCCGAGACGACGAGCCGGACGACCTTCATGCGACACTCCAAGGACGAAGCGGCGGGGTGCGAGCACCATCGTAGGACCACGGTCACGGTCGGTGAAGCCCGCCGTCCGCAGCATCCCGACGACGGGCGGACCACCCATGCAGCGACGTGTTCCCGACGAGCCTGCCCACCCAGGCCAGGCGACCGACGCGACGAGTGACGTGACGACCGGCCGGTCCAGCCGGACCGCGGCCGGGGCGACCGGCGCGGGCGCCCCGGGGCGCGGGGGCCAGGGCACGCGCCTCGACGCCTGGGCCGGCCACTACGCCGCGCGCACGCGCGGGATGACCGCCTCCGAGATCCGTGCCCTGTTCGCCGTCGCGAGCCGGCCGGAGGTGGTCTCCCTCGCCGGTGGCATGCCCAACCTCGCGGCCCTGCCGATGGACGCCGTGGGGGACCTCGCCGCCTCGCTGCTGCGCGACCACGGCACGACGTCCCTGCAGTACGGCTCGGGGCAGGGCGACCCCGTGCTGCGCGAGCGCATCCTCGACGTCATGGCGCTGGAGGGCATCGACGCGCACGCGGACGACGTCGTCGTGACGACCGGCTCCCAGCAGGCGCTCGACCTCGTGACCCGGGTCTTCGTCGACCCGGGCGACGTGGTCGTCGCCGAGGCGCCCAGTTACGTCGGTGCCCTGGGTGTCTTCCGCGCGTACCAGGCGGACGTCGTCCACACGCCGATGGACGCCGACGGGCTCGACCCCGACGCGCTCGAGGTGACGCTCACCCGCCTCGCCGCCGAGGGGCGCACGGTCAAGCTGCTGTACACGGTGCCGAACCACCACAACCCCGGCGGGGTGACGCTCTCGCGCGAACGCCGGGCCCGCGTTCTCGAGGTCGCGCAGCGGTGGGACGTGCTCGTCCTGGAGGACAACCCGTACGGCCTGCTCGGTTTCGACGAGGAGCCCCTGCCCGCCCTGCGGAGCCTCGACGCCGAGGGCGTCGTGTACCTGGGCTCCTTCTCCAAGACGTTCGCCCCCGGGCTGCGGGTCGGGTGGGCCCTGGCACCGCACGCGATCCGCGACAAGCTCGTGCTCGCGAGCGAGTCGGCCATCCTGTGCCCGAGCGCCTTCAGCCAGGCCGTGGTCGCCCGCTACCTCGACCTCCACGACTGGCGGCACCAGGTGAAGGTGTACCAGCAGCTCTACCGGGAGCGGCGGGACGCGATGCTCGCCGCGCTGGACGACCTCCTGCCCGATGCGTCCTGGACGGTCCCCGGCGGCGGCTTCTACGTGTGGGTGCGCCTCCCAGGCTCTCTCGACGCCAAGGCGATGCTGCCCCGGGCCGTCACCGAGCGCGTCGCCTACGTCCCGGGGACCGCGTTCTACGCGGGTCCGACGTACGGCCTGGAGCCCACAGCGACCGGCGGAGCGGCCCAGGACCCGGTGGACGGCGGGGACGGAGGCGTCCCGGGCCGCTCGCACGTGCGCCTGTCGTACTGCTACCCCGATCCGGAACGGATCCGTGAGGGCGTCCGGCGGCTCGCGGGCGTGGTCGACGGTGAGCTCGACGTCCGCCGCACCTTCGGGGCCGCCGCCGGCAGCCCGTCCGGGGGCCGACCCGAGGTCCTCTCCCCCGGCCCCGAGACGACCTGACGGCGTCGCACTCTCACCGCCGAGATCCTCTGTCCCCCAACGAGAACGGGTGTTCGCATGTCTGCTGACGGGCCTCGGGTCCTGGTCGTCGCGGGTGGTCTGTCCCACGAGCGCGAGGTGTCGCTGCGCTCGGGTCGCAGGGTCGCCGACGCGCTGCGGCAAGCCGGGTGCGAGGTGCGGGTCAGCGACCTGGACGGCTCCCTGCTGAGCACCCTGTCCGAGGACCCGCCGGACGTCGTGTGGCCGCTGCTGCACGGCGCCACCGGTGAGGACGGCTCCGTCCGTGACGTCCTCGAGCTCGCCGGGGTCAGGTACGTCGGGTCCACGCCGGAGGCGTGCCGGCGCACGTGGGACAAGCCGGTGGCCGGGTCCGTGGCCGCCTCCGCCGGGGTGCGCGTGCCCGACGCGGTCGCGCTGCCGCACGCGGTCTTCCGCGAGCTGGGAGCCGTCGCCGTCATGCAGGCGCTGGAGCGTCGCTTCGGCCTGCCCCTGGTGGTGAAGCCGAGTCGCGGCGGGTCGGCGCTCGGCGTGACGGTCGTGCAGCGCGCCGAGGACCTGCCCCGTGCCATGGTCGACTGCTTCGCCTACTCCGACGTCGCGCTGGTGCAGCGCGCGGTGAGCGGTCGGGAGGTCACCGTGTCGGTGCTCGACCTCGGTGAGGGTCCCCTTCCACTCCCCGTCGTCGAGATCGTCACCGACGGCGCCTACGACTACGACGCCCGGTACAACCCCGGGCGGGTCGAGTACTTCTGCCCCGCCCGTCTCTCGGACGACGACACCATGCAGGTCGCCGCTGCGGCCGTCTCCGCGTACCAGGCGCTGGGGCTGCGTCACCTCGGCCGCGTGGACTTCATCCTGGACGACGAGGGGACGCCGTGGTTCCTGGAGGCCAACGTGGCCCCCGGGATGACAGAGGTCTCGCTGCTGCCTCAGGCCGTCCAGGCGTCCGCTCTCGACCTGGCCACGACCTACCGCCGGCTCGTCGAGTCCGCCGCCGCGTCCTGACCCCCGTCGCGACAGCCGGCTCGGTCGGGCGCAGCCCTGCCCGCCCCGGGAACCGGCGTGGCGTCCTGACCGGGACCCGCGCGGACGTCTCTCCGGGCCGCCGGGCGTGAGCCCGGGTGCGTGACCGGAGTGGGACGACGCCAGCTGGGGTCGTCCCACTCCGTCGTCCCGTTCGCGTCAGCTGTCGCGGAACACGCCGCGCTCGTCCGGGGCGAGCACGCCGACGATGCGGTTCAGGTCGTCGACGGTCGCGAACTCGACGGTGAGCCGCCCTTTCCGCTGACCCAGGGCGATCTTCACCCGGGTGTCGAAGCGGTCCGAGAGACGGCTCGCCAGGTCGTCCAGCGCAGCGTGCCGGTCCCCCGACCGCACCGGCCGCCGCTTGGCCGGAGCGCCGTCCTCTCCACCGAGCGCGACGATTTCCTCCGTCGAGCGCACGGACAGTCCCTCGGCGACGATCCGCTGCGCGAGGCGCTCCATCGCCGCGGCGTCGGCGAGGCCCAGGAGCGCCCGCGCGTGCCCTGCCGACAGCACGCCGGCAGCGACGCGACGCTGGACGAGGGGCGGCAGCTTCATCAGCCGCAGGGTGTTGGAGATCTGCGGCCGGGAGCGACCGATGCGCGTGGCCAGCTGGTCGTGCGTGCAGCCGAAGTCGTCGAGCAGCTGCTGGTAGGCCGCCGCCTCCTCGAGGGGGTTGAGCTGGCTGCGGTGCAGGTTCTCGAGCAGCGCGTCCCGCAGGAGGTCGTCCTCCTGCGTCTCTCGGATGATCGCCGGAATCCGGTCGAGTCCGGCCTGCTGGGTGGCCCGCCAGCGACGCTCCCCCATCACCAGCTCGTAGCGCGACTCCCCGTCGTCACCGGCGAGCGGCCGGACCACCACCGGCTGGAGCACTCCGATCTCACGGATGGAGTGGACCAGCTCGCTCATCGCCTCCTCGTCGAACACCTGACGGGGCTGACGGGGGTTCGGGCTGATCGACGAGACCGGGACCTCGGCGAACCGCGTGCCTGGCACCGGGACCAGGTCATCAGGACCGGGCGCCTCGTCGGTCACGTTTCCCGTGAAACCGTCGGCGGCGTCAGCGGCGTTTCCCGTGAAACCGTCGACGCCGTTCCACGTGGAACCAGCCGTCCCAGCGTCTTCCGGTGTCGCGGTACTCGCCGGTGTGGGTGCTCCCGCGGCTGTGTCCCCGGTCGAGGTGGGACCAGCGACACCTCCGTCGGCCGGTGCCACCGGCGCACCGGTACCGTTCCCGCCCGCGCTCCGAACGGTCACGTCCGCCGGCCTGGCAACGGAGTCGTCGGCTCCCGAGCGCGCCCCGGGCTCATCCCTCGTCGCGGTCTCCGCGGCCGGCTCCGGCGTACCACCCTCCGCGGGGGCGGGGTCGTCGCGGGTCGCGCCCGCGGACGTCCCGTCCTTCGCAGTGCCACCGTCTCGCTCGGGGAAGAAGACGTCCACGGGACGATCGGTCGCCCGCTGGGGAGGGGCGCTCGGGATGAGTGCTCCCAGACCACGTCCCAGACCGCGTCGCTTCTCGCTCACTGCTTCTCCTCCGCCGCTTCGCGGCCGTCAGCGGCAGGCTCAGGCTCCGTGCCGTCACAGTCCATGGTGGTCGCCGCGCTGGCCGACCCGGTTCCCGCCACGCCGCGGTCGGCGATCTCCTGCGCGGCGGACAGGTACGACAGCGCGCCGCTCGAGCTGGGGTCGTACGTCATCACCGTCTGGCTGTGGCTGGGGGCTTCGGAGATCCGGACCGACCGGGGGATGGTGGTACGCAGGACCGTGTCGGGGAAGTGCGTGCGCACCTCGTCGGCCACCTGGGCCGCCAGCCTCGTCCTCCCGTCGTACATGGTCAGCAGGATCGTCGACACGTGGAGCTCGGGGTTGAGGTGCGACTTGATGAGCTCGATGTTCCGCAGCAGCTGGCTCAGCCCCTCCAGGGCGTAGTACTCGCACTGGATCGGGATGAACACCTCGCGCGCGACCACGAACGCGTTGACCGTCAGCAGCCCCAGACTCGGAGGGCAGTCGACCAGGACGTAGTCGACGCGCGGCAGGTCGTTCTCCTCCCGGTACGCCAGGTAGGCGTCGAGCGCCGTTCGCAGCCGCGTCTCACGCGCCACCATGGACACGAGCTCGATCTCGGCGCCGGCGAGGTCGATCGTGGCCGGTGCGCACAGCAGGTTCGGGACGTCAGGGCACTCCTGGACGACGTCCTGCAAGGGCGTGCCCTCCACGAGTACGTCGTACAGGCTCGGCACCTCGGCGTGGTGGTCGATGTTGAGGGCCGTCGACGCGTTGCCCTGCGGATCGTTGTCCAGCACCAGCACCGTCAGCCCGGCCTGCGCCAACGACGCCGCGATGTTCACCGTCGTCGTGGTCTTGCCGACACCACCCTTCTGGTTGGCGACGGTCAGCACGCGAGTTCGAGGTGGCGCCGGGAACCGGCGCCCTGCCAGTGCGATACGGCGGCGCGCGTTCTCGGCGAGCTCCTGGGCGAGCGGGGTGCTGTCGTCGGTGAAGGGGATCGACTCCGCCACCGCCGCCCTGCGCGCCTCGTCCTCGGGATCCACGTCGACGACGTCCACGGGGTCGTCGAGTGGGTTGTCTCCACCTCGCACGTCGTTCTCTGGGTCGACGGTCAGGCCGGTTCCACGTGGAACCTCGTGACGCGCCCCGGCGTCGGCCCAGGAGGTCACCGTGCCCCCGCCTGCGGCGTGTGAGTCCGCCGGGGCGCCGGCGGCGATCACCGATGAGCCGTCGTCGAACTGACCCGCTGTTGGCCCCACCCGCTCCGGCACTGGCGGCCCGCCGTGCGGGCGCTCATCGACCTCGTTCATCTGCTCGTGCTCCTCGGGCCCGGTCGTTCCACGTGAAACGGGAGATGGGACAGCGCTCACCGGTGCAGGGGGCGACGGAGCGACCACGGGTACCCGACCCGTCCCATCGTCCGGTCCACCAGACCCGATGACCTCGTTGGACGCCTCGATTCCAGGAGCAGCATCGCCGGGTGACGAGCCGCCGCGCGGAGCGACGTCCCCGGGCCCCGCTCCGGGCGCTGCGCCGGACGGCGTGAACCGGTCGTCCTGTTCGATCCGCCCGCCCGGGACGCTCCCGCTGGGCGGCCAGCCAAGGTCACCTGAGGGCGGCCGCTCGCCACCCGGCCACCCCAGACCCGTGCGGTCCGGCCCGGTCCCCTCACTCACGCGTCCACCCCATCGTCACCGAATGTCCCTCCCAGCCGTGATGCCGTCCGTCAGCGTGAAGGGCGGCGGCGTCGGGGCCGCTTCCCGGTCCGAGGAGCGGTGCCCGCAGTGAGCCGGCGGACGTCGGCCCCGACCCTAACCCGCACCACGGTCGTCGGGGTCTCCAGGACCCCGGCCCCGCAGGTCACGACGTCCATGGCGTCCACTCCCAGTCGCAGGAGCGCAGCGCGCGAAGCGTCGAGCTCCTCCTGGGCGCTGCGTCCCTTGATGGCGAGCATCTGCCCGCCCGGCGCCACCAGTGGGAGGCCCCACCGAGCCAGCTTCTCCAGCGGCGCGACCGCGCGTGCCGTGACGACGTCCGCGGTCACCTGCCCGGCGACCTCCTCCGCTCTGGCCCGGCGTACCGAGACCGTCGCCAGCTCGAGGTCGTCGACGACCTCGTCGAGCCAGCTGGTCCGGCGTTCCAGCGGCTCCACGAGGGTGATCCGGATGTCAGGTCGGGCGATCGCGACAGCCAGGCCAGGCAGGCCGGCGCCGCTCCCGACGTCCACGACGGAGCATCCTGCAGGGAGCAGCTCGCCGAGCACAGCGCAGTTCAGGACGTGGCGCGTCCACAGGCGCGGCAGCTCCCGCGGGCCGAGGAGTCCCCAGTCGACCCCTGTGGTGGCCAGGTGCTCCGCGAAGCGCTCGGCGAGCGGAAGGCGGTCCCGGAACAGGGACACCGCCGAGGTCGGAGTCGCCTCGACGGTGTTGGTCCCTGATCGATCCGTTTCACGTGGAACAGGATCGGCTCCACGTGCAACGGCCTCGTCTCCCACGTCAGCCCCCAGTGGGCAGGACGACCACGCGGCGCTCGGGCTCCTCGCCCTCGGACTCGCTGCGGAGACCCGCCGTGGCGATCGCGTCGTGCACGACCTTTCGCTCGAACGGGGTCATCGGATCGAGCCGAACCGGAGCCGCGGTGCGGCGGCACTCGGCGACCGCGCGAGAGGCCAGCGCCTCGAGGTCCTTGCGACGGCCGGCGCGGAAACCGGCCACGTCCAGCATGAGCCGGCTACGTTCGCCGGTCCTGGTCTGGACGGCCAGCCGCGTCAGCTCCTGCAGCGCCTCGAGCACCTCACCGTCGCTGCCGGCCAGACGGCGCAACGAGCGGTTGGACACGGCATCGGCGACGACGGACACCGACGCGCGGCCGTTCTCGACGTCGATGTCGATGTCGCCGTCGAGGTCGACGATGTCGAGAAGCTCCTCGAGGTAGTCGGCGGCGACGTCGCCTTCCTCCTCCAGTCGCTGGGCGGCGGTGCGTCGCTGTCCCTCGTCCGCGGCCGGTGCAGGCGCCGTGGTGACGGCGTCGCCGGCGCCCGGGTGCCCTGGGTTCGGGTCCACGACCGCGGTCTCGGGGGTGCCCGACGGCTCGGTGCCCGACGTCTGCACGGCGGTGGTCTCGACGTCCGCGCCCGGGACGTCGCTGTTCTGCTCGCTCATGACGGTCTCCTCGCCGCCCGGACCGGGCGGTGTTCTGGGACAACAGGTGCTGCTCTGAAAACGAAGGGGCGACGGTCCACCGCCGCAGGTACTCAGGGGCGGGGACGGTTCCTGGCGCCGGTGCCCGCACGGGATCCGCCCTGCGCACGGGACTTGCCCTTGCCCTTGCGCTTGGGGCTCTTGCCGCCGTTGCCCGCGGCTCCGGTGCCCTTCGACCCCTGGCCCCCGCGGGGACCGGTGGTGTCGCCCTCCACGGACGGAGCGACGTCGGACGCCGGAGCCGCTCCGTCGTCGCGGCCATCGGCCTCCGGGTCCGCACCCGGGTCCTCGTCGGCACCACCCGTGGCTGCAGTGGGGCCCTCGCCCGGCCGGCGCCCGCGCTGACGGTCCTTGCGCTTGGGCTGCACCCGCTGACCACGGGCGGTCGTGGGGGCGGCCTCCTCCGCGACGGCCGCGTCCGCCCCGGGTGCGGGCTTGCCCTTGCGGGCACGGCGCTCCATCAGCGCCTTCTCCGCCGCGGAACCCGGGGCGGGCATCCGCCGGATCACGTAGAACTGCTGACCCATGGACCAGACGTTCGTGGTGAACCAGTAGATGAGGACACCGATCGGGAAGTTGACGCCCGACACGGCGAAGATCACGGGCAGCGCGTAGAGGAGGATCTTCTGCTGCTGAGCGAAGGGGTTGTCCAGCGCAGCGGCCGGCATGTTCTTCGTCATCAGCTGCTTCTGCGTCGTGAACGTCGTCGCTGACATCAGGATGATCAGCACGACCGTCACGAGCTTGGTCGCCAGGTCCTCCGAGCCGAGGAACGTCGAGGACAGCTGCGCCCCGAAGAGCGTGGACTGCTCCGCCTGCGCGGCGAGCTCCTGCGTGAGCGCACCGATCGGCTCGTCGCGACCCTCCGCGATCGGCCGCAGACCGTTCAGGACGCGGAAGAGCCCGAAGAAGATCGGGGCCTGGAGCAGGATCGGCAGGCACGACGCGAACGGGTTCGTCCCCGTCCGCTTGTACAGCTCCATCGTCTCCTGCGTCATCGCCTGACGCGACGCCGGATCGGTCTTCCCCTTGTACTTGGCCTGGATCTTGCGCATCTCCGGCTGGATGAGCTGCAGACCGCGGGAGGCCTTGATCTGCTTGACGAAGAGCGGGATGAGCAGGATGCGCATGACGATCACCAGTCCGACGATCGACAGCCCCCACGTCCACCCCGACGCCTCGGGCATGCCGAGCATCGTCAGGAGGCTGTGGAACTGCACCATCAGCCAGGCCACGGCGATCTCGATCGGCGTCAAGAACGCGAAGAAGTCCACGCTTGCTGCTCCTGCCGGTCAGGCGGCGGCCGCCGGCGTCGCCGGCCCGTCGTCTTCGGTGCGGTCACCGGATCCGGTGACCGAGGTCTGTGAGGGGGTACCCGGTCCCGCAGGACCCTCGCGCGGGGGGACGAGGTCGACCCCGCCGGGGTTCCACGGGTGGCAGCGCCCGAGGCGGCGCGCCGCCAGCCAGCTGCCGCGCACGGCGCCGTGCACCTGCAGCGCCTCGACCGCGTAGGCCGAGCACGACGGGTAGAACCGGCAGGTGGGTCCCAGCAGCGGCGAGACGAGGAGCTGGTAGAGGCGGACGACGCCGACCAGGACGCGTCGCGGCAGGCGCCTCACGACGGCCGCCGCCCCGCCGCCGGCTGCGTCCGGGCGGACCGCTGGGCGCGAGCGAGAGCGGCGTCGAGGTCGGCGGCCAGCTCGCCCGACGAGGCCCCCGAGGACGCAGGCAGCGCCCGGACCACCAGACGCGAACCCGTGGGGACCGCGTCGAGCCGGGTCCCGACCAGGTGCCGCAGCCGTCGCTTCACGCGGTTGCGGACGACGGCTCCGCCCACGGCCTTGGACACCACGAACCCCGCCGTCGTCGTACCCTCCGCGGCCCCGGCAGGGGACGTGAGGTGGACGACGAGGCGGGGTCTGCCGGCGCGGGCGCCGCGACGCACGGCGGCGCTGAAGTCCGCAGAGCGCCGCATCCGGTGGGCCGCTGGTAGCACCCGGAACCCGCGGGAGGGTCTCAGGCCGAGAGCTCGGTGCGGCCCTTGCGGCGACGGGCGGCCAGGATGGCGCGGCCCGCGCGGGTACGCATCCGCAGGCGGAAGCCGTGCGTCTTGGCGCGACGGCGGTTGTTCGGCTGGAAGGTGCGCTTGCTCACGGGTGGCTCCACACAGGACTGGTCGACCGCGTGCGTGCACGCGAGGGGAAGAAGGGCACCGGACACCGCCGGCCACCACCGGACGCCCACGCCGACCGCCGAGGCGGTGCGTGGGCATGCGACAGGGGCCGCCGGACACCAGGCCGTTCCACGGTACGGGCCGGGCTCGGAGCCGGTCAAACCGGCGGGCCCGTGGCCGCGGGCGCCTCCACCTGGAGGACGGCGTCGTCCACAGGTTGTCCACAGGCTGGGGGAAACCTGTGCACACCATCACCGGCGCCGTTGTGGACGCACGTGCGGGTCCTCTCCCGCCCACTGCCATCATGGGACCCCGGTCCGGGTCGACGGAACCGGCGATCATCTCCCGACCGGCCCGGGGCGCGGCGTCCGACACGCCGGCCCCCGGGCGGATTCGTGGGGACGGGACGTGAGGAGCCGCTTGTCGCTCCACGGACCGCGGTTGTACCGTCGCTCGCCGTACGGTGTGACGGGCCCTCCTGGTGAGTGCGCCGGACCCCGCGTTCCGCGACCCCCGGTACGCACAGGGTGTGGACAACCCTGTGGAATGTGCACGTCCGACGGTGGCGCGAGTCGAAGGGTGGGTGGCAGCACGGTGGCCGATCAGCAGGAGGACCTCCCCCAGGTCTGGCCCCGTGTCGTGCGCTCGCTCGCCAGCGAGCACTCCGCCCAGCAGATGGCGTTCGTCCGCCTGGCCCACCCTCTCGGCCTGCTCGACGGGACCGCCCTCTTCGCCGTCCCGAACGACCTGACCAAGGAGATGATCGAGCAGCGCATGCGCGCGCCGATCAGCGAGGCGCTCTCGGCCGCGATGGGCCAGCCCGTCCGGCTCGCCGTCACGGTCGACCACACCGTCGAGAGCTCCCTGGTCGAGGAGGACGACGAGGAGGTGGACGACGAGCCCGCGGCCGACGTCCTGCCGATGCCGACGCGCCGCGAGCGCGACGCCGGCCGGCAGGCCGAACCCGCCCGGCTCAACCCCAAGTACACGTTCGACACCTTCGTGATCGGCGCCAGCAACCGGTTCGCCCACGCGGCGTCGGTCGCCGTGGCGGAGGCACCGGCCAAGGCCTACAACCCGCTCTTCGTCTACGGCGAGTCCGGCCTGGGCAAGACGCACCTGCTGCACGCCATCGGCGACTACGCCCAGCACCTCTACCCCGGCGTCCGGGTGCGCTACGTGAACTCCGAGGAGTTCACCAACGACTTCATCAACTCGATCCGGGACGAGCGGGCGGGCGCGTTCCAGCGCCGCTACCGCGACGTCGACGTCCTGCTCATCGACGACATCCAGTTCCTGCAGGGCAAGGAGGGGACGCAGGAGGAGTTCTTCCACACCTTCAACACCCTTCACAACGCCAACAAGCAGGTCGTCATCACCTCCGACCTCCCGCCGAAGAAGCTGTCCGGCTTCGAGGAGCGGATGCGCTCGCGGTTCGAGTGGGGTCTGATCACCGACGTCCAGCCGCCCGACCTGGAGACGCGCATCGCGATCCTGCGCAAGAAGGCGGTCGGCGAGCGGCTGCTCGCGCCGGACGACGTGCTGGAGTACATCGCGTCGAAGATCTCCACGAACATCCGGGAGCTCGAGGGCGCCCTGATCCGGGTGACCGCGTTCGCGAACCTCAACCGGCAGCCGGTGGACCTCTCGCTCGCCGAGGTCGTGCTCAAGGACCTCATCACCGACGACGAGACGCGCGAGATCACCGTCGCGACGATCATGGCGCAGACCGCCGACTACTTCGGGCTGACCATGGAGGACCTGTCGGGATCGTCCCGGTCGCGGGTCCTGGTGACCGCCCGCCAGATCGCCATGTACCTGTGCCGTGAGCTCACCGAGCTGTCGCTGCCGAAGATCGGGCAGGCGTTCGGCGGCCGCGACCACACCACGGTGATGCACGCGAACAAGAAGGTGCGCGAGCTGATGACCGAGCGCCGGTCGATCTACAACCAGGTCACCGAGCTGACGAACCGGATCAAGCAGCAGCACCGGACCTGACGCCGCCGACCGCCCCGACGGGGAGCGCGCGCTCCCGTCCACGACGCCCTCGTCCACACGGACGGGGGCGTCGCTGCATCCCGGGCCCCGCGTCGCCTACTGATCACGCAATGCCATCACTCGAACACGGCGAGTGCCAATCCCATAGATCTGCCGCGCGCGTCAAGAGGTTCCACACAGGCTGTGGACAACTCTGTGGATCTGTGGACCGACCTGTTGGCAGCCGGTGGACGAGCGGTGGACGGCGCGGGACGGCGGCGGGGACGCGAGCCGTCGTCCACACCCGTCCCCAGCGACCGGGCCCGCCGTCAACAGACCGTCCACACGCCCCGCCGCGACGCGACCTCCCACCCGACCTGCGACGACGTGCGCTCCCCGGTGCTCCGTCCACAGGATCCACAGCCGCTACGAACACCTCTGTCCTGTCTTCCAGGAAGGGCGATCACCCGCGAACATCCACAGGGGCGTCGATCTGGGGACGATCGACCGCACCGCACGGAGCAGCGAGCCGACCCGTGACCAGCCGTGTGCACCCGGTTCACCGCTGTCGCTCCTCTGCCGTACTGTCAGCGCTCGCAGGAATGTCGTTCAGCTGCTCGTGTCCGCTCCGCGCGCGGACCGCGGAAGGGGTCGGTGGCCGTGAAGTTCCGGGTGGAGCGTGACGTCCTCGCCGAGGCGGTGACCTGGACGGCGCGCTCGCTGCCCAGCCGTCCCCCGGTCCCCGTGCTGGCCGGCCTCCTGCTCGAGGCGGACGCCCAGGGGTCCCTGGTGCTCTCCGGCTTCGACTACGAGGTCTCCGCCCGCGTCGAGGTGCCCGCCGAGGTCGACGAACCGGGCACCGCGCTCGTCAGCGGCCGCCTGCTCGCGGACATCTCCCGCAGCCTGCCCGCCAAGCCCGTCGAGGTCGCGCAGGACGGGTCGAAGATCAGCGTCACCTGCGGCGCCTCCCGCTTCAGCCTGCTGACGATGCCCGTCGACGAGTACCCGTCGCTGCCGCAGATGCCGGACGTCGCGGGCTCGATCGCGGGGGACGTCTTCACCTCCGCCGTCGCCCAGGTCACCGCAGCCGCCAGCCGCGACGAGACGCTCCCGATCCTCACCGGCGTCCGGATGGAGATCGAGGACGACCGCGTGACCCTGCTGGCGACGGACCGCTACCGGCTGGCCATGCGCGAGATCCCGTGGCGCCCGGCGACGCCGGGGACGTCGGCGGTCGCCCTCGTGCGCGCCCGCACGCTGTCCGAGGTCGCGAAGGCACTCGGCGGCGCGTCCTCGGACGTCACCGTGGCGCTGTCGTCCGACGGCGGGCAGGAGCTCATCGGGTTCGAGGCCGGCGGCCGGCGCACGACGTCGCTGCTCGTGGACGGCGAGTACCCCAAGGTCCGGTCGCTCTTCCCCGCGGAGTCCCCGGTCCACGCGGTCGTCGAGACGGGCCCGCTGGTCGAGGCCGTCCGGCGCGTCGCGCTGGTCGCCGAGCGCAACACCCCGGTGCGCCTGTCGTTCACCGACGGGCAGGTCACCCTGGAGGCGGGGCAGGGCGACGACGCGCAGGCCTCCGAGGCGCTGGAGTCCACGCTGCAGGGTGAGCCCATCTCCATCGCGTTCAACCCGCAGTTCCTGCTCGACGGGCTGCAGGCGCTGAGCACCCCGTTCGTGCGGCTGTCGTTCACGCAGCCGACGAAGCCGGCGGTCCTGACCGGGCAGGCCGAGCTCGCGGGGTCGGACGACGACACCTACCGCTACCTGCTGATGCCCGTCCGGATGGCCGGCTGACGTCGGTCAGCGCCGGGGTCTCGGGCCCCGGGCGTCCCGGCCCAGCGGGTGCCCGCCCCGGCCGGGTGTGGTCGAGTAGGCGGACGGACAGGCGGACAGGCTCGGTCGACGAGGAGGCAGCGATGCACATCGGGCTCGTGGGGCTCGGCAAGATGGGCGGCAACATGCGCGAGCGCCTGCGCCGCGCCGGCCTCGAGGTCACCGGCTACGACCGCGACCCGGACGTCAGCGACGTGGGGAGCATGGCCGAGATGGTGCAGGCCCTCCCCGCGCCGCGCACGGTCTGGGTCATGGTCCCCTCCGGGCCCGTCACCCACGGCGTGGTCGACGAGCTCGCCGACCTCCTCGACGAGGGCGACCTCGTCATCGAGGGCGGCAACTCGCGCTACACCGACGACCAGGAGCACGCCGACCAGCTCGCCGCCAAGGGCATCGGCTACCTCGACTGCGGCGTGTCCGGCGGCGTGTGGGGCCTGGACAACGGCTACGGGCTGATGGTCGGCGGCGACGCGGAGCTGGTCGAGCGCGCCATGCCCGTCTTCGACGCCCTGCGTCCGGAGGGCCCGCGCGAGGAGGGGTTCGTCCACGCGGGGGCCGTCGGCGCCGGCCACTACGCGAAGATGGTGCACAACGGCATCGAGTACGGCCTCATGCAGGCGTACGCCGAGGGCTACGAGCTGCTGCAAGCGAAGGACATCGTCGACGACCCGCACGGGTGCTTCCAGGCGTGGACCCGCGGGACCGTCGTCCGCTCCTGGCTGCTCGACCTGCTGGTCAAGGCGCTCGAGGGCGACAACGAGCTGTCCGCGATCAAGGGCTACGTCGAGGACTCCGGCGAGGGTCGCTGGACCGTCGAGGAGGGCATCGCCAACGCGGTGCCGATGCCCGTCATCAGCTCGGCCCTGTTCGCCCGCTTCGCCTCCCGCCAGGACGACTCACCCGCGATGAAGGCCGTCGCGGCGCTGCGCAACCAGTTCGGTGGGCACGCCATGACGGAGGCCGGACCCACCTCTGGCACCGAGGAGGTCAGCAAGGAGGCCGGTGCCGACGAGGCAGGCCCGACCTCCGGGTCCGGCGAGACCCACTGACGCCGGCTCCCCACAGCCGGCCGCCGACCGCAGCGAACAGCGCCCCACCCGTGCACGTCACCCACCTGTCCCTGGCCGACTTCCGCAGCTGGCGCCAGGTCGAGCTGCCGTTGGCGGCGGGCGTCACGGCCCTGGTCGGCCCGAACGGCCAGGGCAAGACCAACCTCGTCGAGGCCGTCGGCTACGTCGCGACGCTCGCCAGCCACCGCGTCGCCCAGGACGCCCCGCTCGTCCGGGCCGGCGCCGAGCGGGCCGTCGTCCGCACGGCCGTCGACCGGGACGGCCGCAGCACCCTGGTCGAGCTGGAGATCACCCCCGGCCGGGCGAACCGTGCCCGGTTGAACCGCTCACCCGTCCCGCGGCCGCGCGAGGTGCTCGGCACGCTGCGCACGGTGCTGTTCGCGCCGGAGGACCTCGCCCTGGTCAAGGGCGACCCGGAGGGGCGGCGTCGCTTCGTCGACGACCTGCTCGTGCTGCTCTCGCCGCGCTACGCCGGCGTCCGCGCCGACTACGACCGCGTGCTCCGGCAGCGCAACGCCCTGCTCAAGCAGGCCGCACCGCAGCGTGCCCGCGGGCGGCGCCGCGACGAGGCACCGGCGGCCGGCGGCGCGACCGTCGACTCCACCCTCGACGTGTGGGACACCCAGCTGTCCCGGCTGGGTGCCGAGCTGCTCGCCGCCCGGTTGTTCACGCTGCGCCGGCTCGCGCCCCACGTGGCGGAGGCCTACCGCGCGGTGTCCGACGCCCAGGGCGAGGCCGTCCTGGGGTACCGCGCGTCGGTGTCGGACGAGCTCGGCGACGCGTTCGCCGCGGGCGACGACCTGCCGGGCCGCGAGCCGCTGGCGCAGGCCCTGGCCGCCCGGATGCTCGAGCTGCGCCCCAAGGAGGTCGAACGGGGCACGAGCCTCGTCGGCCCCCACCGCGACGACCTCCTCCTCGACCTGGGTGGCCTGCCCGCCCGGGGGTACGCCAGCCACGGCGAGTCCTGGTCGTTCGCGCTGGCACTGCGGCTCGCCAGCTACCGGCTGCTGAAGGACGAGGGGTCCGGCAGCGACGCGGACCGCGAACCGGTCCTCGTGCTGGACGACGTGTTCGCCGAGCTCGACGCGGGCCGCCGGACCCGGCTGGCGGCGCTCGTCGGGGACGCCGAGCAGGTGCTGCTGACCGCCGCGGTGGACGCCGACGTCCCGGCGGAGCTCGCGGGCGACCGGGTGCGGGTGCAGGGCGGCGAGGTGACCCGTGGTTGACGCACGCGGCCAGGACGAGCCGCCCGGCGAGGGGCCGGAGGCGGCCGAGGACGGCATCGACGCGGTGCGCGCGGCGCTGAACCGGGCGCGCGCCGCAGCGGCGGCGAAAGGGCTGGCACCGGGACGCCGGCCCGGTCCGGCGCCGCGACCGAGGCGCCGGGTCGCCGGCCGCCGCACCGGCGCAGGCCCCGACGGGCGGGACCCGCAGCCGTTCGCGTCGGTCGTCGAGCGCCTGGTCGCGGAGCGCGGCTGGACCACCCCGGTGGCCGTCGGCGGGGTCATCGGCCGGTGGGAGCAGGTGGTCGGGGACGAGGTCGCCGCCCACTGCACCCCGGACTCCTTCGAGGACGGTGTGCTCGTCGTGCGCACCGACTCCACGGCGTGGGCCACCCAGATGCGGCTGCTGGCGCCGACGGTCCTGCGCCGGCTGGCCGAGGAGCTCGGGCAGGGTGTCGTGAAGCGGCTCGTCGTGCGTGGGCCGAGCGGTCCGAGCTGGCGGCGCGGCCCGCGCAGCGCGTACGGCGGCCGGGGCCCGCGGGACACCTACGGGTGAGTCGGCAGAACGGGGGGCACGAATGCGAGGGATCCGGCGCGGGAGCGTGCGGCTGGTCGCGGACGGCGACGGCGTGCGGGTGGTCGGGGCCGAGGGTGGTCACGGCCCGGACGTCCGGGTCGAGTGGGGGTCGTTGACGAAGACGGTCACCGCCACGGCCCTGGAGGTGCTGGCCGCCGACGGTGCCCTGGACCCCGACGCGCCGCTCGAGGAGGTGCTCCCGGGTGCGCGCCCGGGCACGGGGATCACCCCGCGCCTGCTGGTGGAGCACCGGTCGGGCCTGCCGCGGCTGCCCCCGGGCGTCCACCCCTTCACCACCCAGCCGTACGCGCGGTTCGACGCCGCGGCGCTCGAGGTGGTGCTCGGGCGGCTCGACCAGGTGGCGGTCCGCCCGCCCGGGCACGACGAGGAGTACTCCAACCTCGGCTACGCGGTGCTCGGCGCCGTGGTCGCCGCCGCGACCGGCGGCAGCTGGGCCGGCGCGGTGCGCCGCCTCGTCCTGGAGCCGGTCGGCCTGACCGGCGTGTCCGACGTCCCCGGGCCCGACGCCGTCGCCGGCGCCACGCGGTGGGGACGACCGCGCGTCCCGTGGCGGATGGCGGCGATGGCACCGGCGGGCGGCCTGTGGGGGACGCCGCGCGAGGCGCTCGCGTGGACGCGGTCGGCCGTGCTCCGGGGGCATCCGGTGCCCGCCTGCGCCGCGTGGCAGCGGGCGGGCGACGCGCGGTGGCACAACGGGGCGACCCGCGACGCGTCGGTCGTGGCGGCCGCGTCGCCGCAGCGGTCGGTGGCGGTCATCGTCCACGGCGTGGGCGTGGGGCACGGGGCCACCGACGCGGCGGGGCTCGAGCTCCTGCGTGCCCTGGCCGGCGGGCCCGGAGCCGGTGGAGGGACCGGCGCCGAGGCCGCGCCGAGGCGGCGCCGAGAGGCGCCGGACCGCCCGGGGGGCGTGGGGGGCCACAGCCCCGCACTCCAACGACGCGCAGATCCACCCCACAGGGCCGCAGACAGCACGTTGAGGCGCCGCGGAGAGGTAGACTGACCACGACGGTCACCTCAGGGTGGCCGTCAGTCACGCCGGAGCGTCGACCGCGGTCCGGCCAGCCAGTCGAGGGAGCGTCGTCACCCCGTGCCCGACGAGAACACCGCCCCGCGCTCCGCGGAGCCCGCCGTCCCCGGCGGTCAGGAGCTGAGCGCCGAGATCGACCCCACCACGGCCCCGGAGGAGGCGGCGTCCCTCGCGGACGCCGGCGCCTCGTACGACGCGAGCGCCATCACGGTCCTCGAGGGTCTCGAGGCGGTCCGCAAGCGTCCCGGGATGTACATCGGCTCCACCGGCGAGCGGGGTCTGCACCACCTCGTCTACGAGGTGGTCGACAACGCGGTCGACGAGGCCCTGGCCGGGTACTGCGACACCATCGACGTCACGCTGCTGCCGGACGGCGGCGTCCGGGTCCGCGACAACGGGCGCGGCATCCCGGTGGACGTCGTCGCCAGCGAGGGGCGCCCCGCGGTCGAGGTCGTGCTGACCGTCCTGCACGCCGGCGGCAAGTTCGGGGGCAGCGGGTACGCCGTGTCCGGCGGCCTGCACGGTGTCGGCGTCTCCGTCGTCAACGCGCTGTCGTCCCGCCTGGCGGTCGAGGTGCGCCGCGACGGCCACGTGTACCAGCAGAGCTACACGATCGGCGTCCCCGACGCCCCGCTCGACAAGGTCGGCGCCACGGACGAGACCGGCACGACGGTCACCTTCTGGGCGAGCGACGACGTGTTCGAGACGACCGAGTACGACTTCGAGACGCTGCGCACGCGCTTCCAGCAGATGGCCTTCCTCAACAAGGGCCTGACGATCCGGCTCACCGACGAGCGCCCCGAGCACCTCGACACCGGCGAGGAGGCCGAGGAGGCGACCGACGAGACGCCGAAGGCGCGCACGGTCACCTACCGCTACGACGGCGGCCTCGTCGACTACGTGGCGCACCTGAACTCCTCGAAGAAGAGCGACGTCATCCACCCGGAGGTCATCGCCTTCGAGGCCGAGGACACCGAGCGCCGGCTGTCGGTCGAGCTCGCGATGCAGTGGACGACGGCCTACTCCGAGTCCGTGCACACCTACGCGAACACGATCAACACCCACGAGGGCGGCACCCACGAGGAGGGCTTCCGCGCGGCGATGACCTCGCTGGTCAACCGGTACGCGCGCGAGAAGGGCCTGCTCAAGGAGAAGGACGACAACCTCACCGGGGAGGACATCCGGGAGGGGCTGACCGCCGTCGTCTCCATCAAGCTCGGCGAGCCGCAGTTCGAGGGGCAGACCAAGACGAAGCTCGGCAACACCGAGGCGAAGGCGTTCGTGCAGCGGGTCGTCACCGACCAGCTCGCGGACTGGCTGGACCGGCACCCGAACGAGGCGCGGGACGTCGTCCGCAAGTCGATCCAGTCGGCGGCGGCGCGGATGGCGGCGCGCAAGGCGCGCGAGGCGACCCGGCGCAAGGGCCTGCTGGAGTCCGGCGGCATGCCCGGCAAGCTGCGGGACTGCCAGAGCAACGACCCGTCGCGCTGCGAGGTGTTCATCGTCGAGGGCGACTCCGCGGGTGGTTCCGCCGTCCGCGGCCGCAACCCCGAGACGCAGGCGATCCTGCCGATCCGCGGCAAGATCCTCAACGTCGAGAAGGCGCGGATCGACAAGGCCCTGGGCAACCAGGAGGTGCAGGCGCTCATCACGGCGTTCGGCACCGGCATCGGCGAGGACTTCGACATCAGCAAGCTGCGGTACCACAAGATCGTGCTGATGGCCGACGCCGACGTCGACGGCCAGCACATCTGCACGCTGCTGCTGACCCTGCTGTTCCGCTACATGCAGCCGCTCATCGAGGGCGGGTACGTGTACCTGGCCGCTCCCCCGCTGTACCGGATCAAGTGGTCCAACGCGCCGCACGACTACGTGTACTCCGACCGCGAGCGGGACGCCGTCCTGGCCGACGGCCGCGCGAACGGCAAGCGGCTGCCGAAGGACAACGCCATCCAGCGCTACAAGGGCCTGGGCGAGATGGACTACTCCGAGCTGTGGGACACGACCATGGACCCGGAGCACCGCACCCTCAAGCAGGTGACCATCGACCAGGCGGCCGCCGCCGACGAGATCTTCTCGATCCTCATGGGTGAGGACGTCGAGTCCCGGCGCGCGTTCATCCAGCGCAACGCCAAGGACGTGCGGTTCCTCGACATCTGAGGTCGCACCCCCGCCCGCCCGTCCCCCGGTCACCGCACGCCGTCCGTGACCGACCCGCACGACGAAGGAAGTCCTCGTGACCGAGCAACCGCCCGTCGAGACCGACCGGATCGAGCAGGTCGACCTGCAGCTGGAGATGCAGCGGTCGTACCTCGACTACGCGATGAGCGTCATCGTCGGCCGCGCGCTGCCCGACGTCCGCGACGGGCTCAAGCCGGTGCACCGGCGCGTGCTGTACGCGATGTACGACGGCGGGTACCGGCCGGACCGCAGCTTCTCGAAGTGCTCGCGCGTCGTCGGCGACGTCATGGGCCAGTACCACCCTCACGGTGACACGGCGATCTACGACGCGCTGGTGCGGCTCGTGCAGGACTGGTCGATGCGGTACCCGCTGGTCGCCGGCCAGGGCAACTTCGGGTCGCCGGGCAACGACCCCGCGGCCGCCCCGCGGTACACCGAGTGCAAGATGGCGCCGCTGGCCATGGAGATGGTCCGCGACATCGACAAGGACACCGTCGACTTCCAGGACAACTACGACGGCCGCACCCAGGAGCCGTCGGTCCTGCCGTCGAGGTTCCCGAACCTGCTGGTCAACGGCTCGGCCGGCATCGCGGTCGGGATGGCCACGAACATCCCGCCGCACAACCTGCGCGAGGTGACCGCCGGCGTCCAGTGGTTCCTGGAGAACCCGGAGGCGTCCAAGGAGGAGCTGCTCGAGGCGCTGATGGCCCGGGTCCAGGGCCCGGACTTCCCGACTGGCGCGTTGATCATGGGCCGGCGCGGCATCGAGGACGCGTACCGCACCGGCCGCGGGTCGATCACGATGCGCTCGGTCGTCGAGGTCGAGGAGATCCAGAACCGGACCTGCCTCGTCGTCACCGAGCTGCCGTACCAGGTCAACCCCGACAACCTCGCGCAGACGATCGCCCAGCTCGTCCGCGACGGCCGGCTGGCCGGCATCGCCGACATCCGGGACGAGACGTCCGGTCGCACCGGCCAGCGGCTCGTCATCGTGCTCAAGCGCGACGCCGTCGCGAAGGTCGTCCTCAACAACCTCTACAAGCACACCCAGCTGCAGTACACGTTCGGCGCGAACATGCTCGCGCTGGTGGACGGCGTCCCGCGGACGCTGAGCCTGGACTCGTTCGTCCGGCACTGGGTCGACCACCAGATCGAGGTCGTCGTCCGGCGCACCCGCTACCTGCTGCGCGAGGCGCAGGAGCGGATGCACATCGTCGTCGCGCTGCTCAAGGCCCTCGACGCGCTCGACGAGGTGATCGCGCTGATCCGCGCGAGCGCCACCGTCGACGACGCGCGCACCGGTCTGATGGAGCTGCTCGACATCGACGAGGTGCAGGCCAGCGCCATCCTCGACATGCAGCTGCGCCGGCTCGCGGCCCTGGAGCGGCAGAAGCTCACCGAGGAGCACGCGGCGCTCGAGGCGAAGATCGCCGACTACGAGTCGATCCTCGCCTCGCCGGAGCGGCAGCGGCAGATCGTCAGCGACGAGCTCGCGGAGATCACCGACAAGTACGGCGACGACCGCCGCACCCGGGTCATCCCCTTCGACGGCGACGTGTCGATGGAGGACCTGATCCCCGAGGAGGACGTCGTCATCACGATCACCCGTGGTGGCTACGCCAAGCGGACCCGGGTCGACCAGTACCGCTCGCAGCGCCGCGGCGGCAAGGGCGTGCGGGGTGCGCAGCTGCGCGGGGACGACGTGGTGGAGCACTTCTTCACCACGACGACCCACCACTGGCTGCTGTTCTTCACGAACCTCGGCCGGGTGTACCGGGCGAAGGCGTACGAGCTGCCGGAGGGTGGTCGGGACTCCAAGGGGCAGCACGTCGCGAACCTCATGGCGTTCCAGCCGGACGAGCGGATCGCGCAGGTGCTCGACCTGCGCGACTACGAGCAGGCCCCGTACCTGGTGCTGGCGACCCGCCGCGGCCTGGTGAAGAAGACGCGGCTGACGGAGTACGACTCGAACCGGTCGGGCGGCCTGATCGCGGTCAACCTGCGCGAGACCGACCAGGAGGGCGGCGGGCCCGTCCGCGACGAGCTGGTGTCCGCGCGGCTGCTGGACTCCCGCGACGACCTGCTGCTGGTCTCCCGCAAGGGCCAGTCGGTGCGCTTCACCGCCACCGACGAGGCGCTGCGGCCGATGGGCCGGGCGACGTCCGGGGTCACGGGCATGAAGTTCCGGGACGACGACGAGCTGCTCGCGATGGACGTCGTCCCGATCGCGGAGGTCAAGGCGTCGGAGGGTGAGACGGAGGGCGAGGCGGCGGACGTCGTCCCGCACGACGTGTTCGTCGTCTTCGAGAACGGCCTGGCCAAGCGCACGCGCGTCGCCGAGTACCGGGTGCAGGGTCGCGGCGGTCTCGGCATCAAGGTGGCGAAGCGCTCCGAGAAGGGCGGGGACCTCGTCGGCGCCCTGCTCGTGGGGCCGGACGACGAGGTGCTCGTCGTGATGGAGAAGGGCAAGGTCGTGCGCTCGCGCGCCGACGAGGTGCGGCTGACGGGTCGCGACAGCCAGGGCGTGCGGTTCGCCACGCCGGACCGCGGTGACTCGATCATCGCGGTGGCACGCAACACCGAGCGGGCGGTCGAGGAGGAGGTCGGGGCTGTGGACAGCCCGGTGGACCCACCTGTGGACAGCCCTGTGGATGCTGTGGATGACCAGGGTGCTCCTGCTGCTGACCGTGTGGACGGTGGCACCCAGGGTGCTCAGGACGCCGTCGCGCCGGACGACGACGGCACCGCGGATGGCGTACCGTCGAGGGACCAGCAGACCGGAGGTGAGGCGTGAGCCAGTCCGATCAGGCGGCCCCCGGGGTCGCCGCTCGCGGCGCGGGCTCGTCCCGCCCCGGTGACGGCCCGAAGGGGTCAGCAGCGCAGGGGTCGGCCACGCAGCCGATCGAACGCGTCCGGCCGGCTGAGAAGGGCGGTGCGGGGTCGCCGTCAGCTGCCGCGAGCCCGTCCCCCGGCAGGGCCGGCGCCGACACGCTGGACCGTCCCGCGACCGGCGCCGCCGGCTCGGGTGCCCGGCCGGGCGGTGAGGCCCGCCAGGCACCGCAACGGCCGCCGTCCGCGCCGTCCGGTGCGCGACCCGGCGCCCCCCGGCGGGTCCGGCTGACGGTGTCCGCCGTCGACCCGTGGTCGGTGATGAAGCTGTCGTTCCTGCTGTCCGTGGCGATCGGCGTGGCGATGGTCGTGGCCGCCGGCGTGCTGTGGACGTTGCTGGACGGGATGGGCGTCTTCAGTGACGTCAACGGCGTGGTCGGTGAGGTGCTCGGCGACCCCGCCTTCGACATCCACGACTACGTCGGCTTCGGCAAGATCGTCTCGCTGACCACCGTCATCGCGGTGGTGGACGTCGTCCTGCTGACCGCGATCGCCACCCTCGGCGCGTTCCTCTACAACATCGCGACGTCCCTGGTCGGAGGGCTGCACCTCACCCTGTCCGACGAGTGACAGGCGTTTTGGGAACCCGGGTGAGCCTGCGGTACCCTCGTCCGTCGTCAGCCTCCCCGCTCAGGCGGTGGCGCCGACGGTTCCGGGCCTATAGCTCAGTCGGTTAGAGCGCTTCCCTGATAAGGAAGAGGTCAGAGGTTCAAGTCCTCTTAGGCCCACCGGTTTCCCAGGCGGTCGTCCCTCCCGGAGGGCCGTGGTCGACGACGCGGAGGACCTGGTGAAGAAGCTCCTGCTCCTGGCCGCTGGCGCCCTCGGGTTCCTCGTGTGGCGCAAGAACCAGGCCGACAAGGCCGAGCAGGACCTGTGGGCCGAGGCCACCGACACGGTCTGACCCGCACCACCGGAACCGCGAGGTTCCGCCCGGGGGCGTGGCGCAATTGGTAGCGCACCTGCTTTGCAAGCAGGGGGTTAGGGGTTCGAGTCCCCTCGCCTCCACCCCAGGTCAGAGGCCCTTTCCGGATCCCGGGAAGGGCCTCTGACCGTCCCGTACAGCAGCGGAGTACAGCAGTAGGGCTCACGACGCCCCCTCTCCGAACTGGGCGCCGAGCCTGGCCAGCGCCCGCTGCGTCTCCTGCGACGGCGCCTCGCTGTAGACGTTCATGGTCACGGCGATCTGGCTGTGGCGGAGGATCGCCATCGCCACCCGCGGGTGCACGTCCAGAGCGACCAACAGCGAGGCGCACGTCCGCCGAGTGTCGTGGACGGAGATCTCCCGGACCCCGGCCAACCCCGCCCGTTCCTTGAACTTCCGGTGGAAGTTACGCGGGTCCACCGGCCGTCCGAACCTCGTGGTCACTACGAGCCCGTCACCGTCCCACGCCTCCGCCGCCTCCTCACGCCAGGCGTCCTGCTCCGCCCTCCGCAGCCTCAGCGCCTCGATGCAGAGCCCAGGCAGCGGCAGCGACGCCTCGGACGACGCCGTCTTGGTCTGCCGACGGACCAGCTCGCGGCTGTTCAGCAACTTCATGCTCGGCTTCGAGCGCACCTGGGACCTCGCCACCCCTGTACAGGCCGAGACCGCCGCCTAGAGTTCGAGGCGTGGCACGCATCGACTACATCGACGACCCGAACGCCCCCGAGATCAACAGCGTGGTGCCGTCCGTCGTGGCCGTCGTCGAAGACGACCAGGGCCGCATCCTGCTCATCCACAAGACCGACAACAACCTCTGGGCCCTCCCCGGCGGCGGCCACGAACCCGGCGAATCCATCCGCGACACCGTCATCCGCGAGGTCAAGGAAGAGACCGGCTACGACGTCGAAGTCACCGGCATCGTCGGCACCTACACCAACCCCAACCACCGCATGGCCTACGACGACGGCGAAGTCCGCCAGCAGTTCTCGATCTGCTTTGCTGCCCAATTGCTGGGTGGTGAGTCCACCAGGAGCAGCGAGAGCCGTGAGGTTCGTTGGGTCCAGCCGGGCGCTACCCGGCAGCTCGACATGCACCCGTCGATGCGCCTCAGGCTGCAGCACTACCTAGATCGGCGGGACCACCCCTACATCGGGTAACCCAAGCGTTGCGCGTGCGCGCCCACACGCCGCTAGCAGGTGCGCTTCACCCTTGCTGACCGCACGGTTAACCGGATCCGTGGGACCGTATCGGCGGAGTATGTCGTCGATGCGGTCACGCTCGGAGGTGACTTCCCCCGACGGCCCCGTCGTCATGTCAAGAAACGTCAGTAGATCTAGATTCGGTCGCTCGGGCTCCTCAAACTGGAGCAGGGCAGCATCAAGACCCCGCTCACGCGCTTCGAATATCGCCCCGGAATGGTAGGCCACCAATGACACCACCTCCGCAGGGGCACCGAGCAGAAACAAATACGCAGCTGCGTCCAAAGGATGAAATCCGGTGGATCGTATGCCATCCCCATACCCCACATCATGCAACCATGCCGCACATACGACTGGCTCACTGACAAGGCGGAGAGCGGCCAGGGTTTCAGCTCGCGCTCCCACTTTGCTTACGTGAAGCCAGCGACGGCCAGTCAGAACACGACGCGCGAGGACCCTAGCGCCAACCGCATTCCACTGAGTCATCTGTAGGGGTCGAACATAAGGGCAAAGAGCCTGGCCTGTCACCGAACAAGCCCCGTTGCGCGATCTCACACCACAGCGGCCTTGGCCACATCTTGCTGCCCAAACTCGGAAGCCATGAAGTATAGTAACTGTTGCGGCTGGGTTTCCAAGAACTCACGAAGGAATGGTCCGTGACCACCGTTGAAGGCGCTTAGCAAGTCCAGCGGCTGATAGCGCGACAGACTTCCCAACCAGAACATCAGACTATAAATGCTCAGCCACTGCGGCAGGCGGGTCTCACCCGCAGGTGCAAGGTACAGATAGTACCGTCGGTAGGGTGGCTGTGACGTCACGGTCTGCCAAAGGACGTCTCTCAGTGGGGCGACGACATCCATCACTACATCCGCCGCCCTATGCGAATAGACCACTGGGGCCGCTTGCTGAATCCCGTACAAGCTGGCGTCATGCGGCTCTGCAACACCCTCATGGGATACGCCGAGACCGGAATCCGTCACCGTCGCCTTAAGCGATCGCCTTCGGGTCGTCAAAGCTTCACGCTTGACGTACAGCGTCGACCACAGCTGGCTTCGGCGTCGATCCTCTAGGATGCGGACCGCCTCTACAGGTATGAACCGCTCACGCTTCAGTCCCTCGGCGTTCAGCCACATGCGATGCCCTACGACGCTTTGGCCCATCAGCGCGCGAACCGGGTGCTGAGTGGCCAGTACGCCTGCCCCATGCAAGGCGTTATGTACTTCGTCCACCACCGAATCCCCATTGGGGTAGGAAGACTTGAACGCGATCGAACTGGTCGCTGGGGAATGATGCCCGACCCCGTGCGGCAAACCCACGGGACTGATGCCATGAAACGTCCGGCTTGTTATCGATCGGCCACGGCTGGCAGCTAGCGCTTTGGCTAAGTTCATGAACGAGTAGTAGTAGAGCAGGGGCTGTGGCTCGAATGTATGCGCTCTCGCTGCCGCACGATAGTATTCCTGAGCCTGCCGCACGAAGGACTTCGCTTGCTCACGATCGCTCGGTGATGACGCCTGCATATGCGCCGAGACAGCTCCGTGGATGACTGCCCAGGGATCCGCCGCGTACAACATGTGGTGCAGTGCCCAGCGGCGTTTGGTGTCTCGCCGCATCATGTTGAACGCGAAGTCAGGCCGCGCCCCCAATATCCGAAGGCGTTCCCCCTGGCGGGCGGGTGCTAAGGACATGACCTCAATGTGCCAGACGCCGGCAGCGAACGGGTGCCGAAGTGACCTCTATGGGATCAAGGGGTCGCGGCTGCGCCGCGCTCCGCGCTGCGCTCGAGGCAGACACCCCGCGCTTTGGCGCTTCGCGCCACGCGCGCTGCCCCGAGCGGCGCGCAGGGTTGATAGCGCCCACGCACGACGCCGCCCCCGTTCCCCACGGACAGACTCGACGAGGCGGCTGACCGGACGTCACTTCCGGTCCCTGGACTCTGTATCACCACCAGGCACAACGGTCGAACGCTACGGTGCGAGATTGGAAGGCAGAGGCAACTCAAGATCCCGGCCACACGAGGAAGGACCAGGTCGTGAAGCGAGTGCGCATCACGCTTCCTGACTGGGCAGGGGGCGGGGACCCCGAGGCGCTCCTGCGCGCCGCTTCACTGAAGACTTGGAACCGCGGTGACGGTGAGTGGGACGTGCAGCCAGAGGAGGCCTACCTACAGCGTGCGAACACCCTCATCGATGTTCACCATGTGGCCGGCCCCGAGCGCGCAACGCGTGACTTCGGCCTCTTGGACAGTGCCGCAAGGACCGAGACGACCCCCGTTCGTCAGCACGTGGATCCCGCGTTGTTGGCACGTCGCCTTGCGGCTAAGCCGGCGGATGGAGATATCGCCACCAGCCTGTCGCAGGCCCAACTTGCCCTGCTCGTAGCGCCGACCACAGATGTAGCGGCGCTTGCCGAGGCTCAATGGGATGCGCTTCGTCGGACTCGTTTCATCGAGGACGCTTCTGGCCGCCCGTTCGCGGATGCTGGCGTGCATTTTGTAACCCGCAAACACGCCGTGTCTCTGCGAATGAAGTTGGCACAGGTGTCGCTCCACCTAGAGGACGATCCTACCGGCCGTGAGTCCTACGCGCGGCACGTAGGCGGAGGGCCGGCATTTCCGACGTCAGACGGCTTGCTGGATGGGCATTATCTACTTGACGCCTACATGGGCCCGCTCCTAGGAGCGCTGTCCCCTTTCATTTGGGCTATTGCCACGTTCCGTGAGTCGGGCGCCATCATCTACTCACTAGGAACGCCCATCGCCGGTGCCTCTGGTGAGGCGTCAGAGCCGCTTCAACTGCTACCGACACAGTCCGCGACATCAGTAACCCCAACCCCCAGCCTGGGTGCGGAAGCCCCTGGAGCTGCTCTGCGTTGGTGGGTGATCGCTCTCGATCGGATGTTCAGTGTGCTCACCGACGTGACAGTGTTCTCAACGAGTGACGGCAAGTACAATCCATCGGCGCATCTCCACGCGATGCTCACCGTGGAACAATTGCTCCGACGGGTGTCCTCCATCCAAGCCACACACCGTGACGTCCATGCACGACGGGTGCTTTTCTTTTCCGCACTCGACACGCTCCAGTGGCTCACCGGACGAAATGTTGAGACACTTACCAAGCCGAGCCTGGCGGCGAAGACCCTGGTCAACCTCCGCGCCGCGCTGCCCACTCCCGCCGCAGAGGTCCTGCTGCCAACTGCCGAGAGGGGACTCAGTGCCCTACGGGCCGTGGACGCCGGCTTCGGGGCAGGTACTGGGCCGATTCAGCTGCCCCGCCACGACGGGGCAACCGAGCCCATCACTCGCGACCGGGCTACCGGCATGTACATGCGCCTCCTTCGGAACGCGACACATGGGCATGGCGGGGAGCCAAAGACACGAACCCAGGTGACCTCTCTCCTTAAGTCACATTCTGGATCCGTGCCGCATGATATCGGATTCGTTGCGTGGCTCTGGCTCATAGACCTGCTCAACCGGCCGGCAGACCTAAGGGCAACCCTTCGCGCACGATCACGCGCGTAGTGGGTGTCTAACTCGGGCCGGGCATTCTTCCTCAGCAACCGTGAGTTAGAAGTTCAGCCTATAGCCGGTAATGACGCGCCTTGCTCTGATGAGTTCGGCACGCGTCAGCAGGTGGAGTCGGAACGCCGTAGGGGACAAGACGTTGGTCACGGCGACGACGACGAAGTGATTGTCCCACTCGACGCGCCAGCTCTCCTTAGGCGTGAGATTGAACGCCAGCTTCGAGGCCATCACGCCCTTTACCTCTACATGCAACTCGCGGTCTGCCTTCGCGAACAACAGGTCGAAGCCGACGCCATCCCGCTGACAGTCCCGTTTCAAGGCCCAACCATCGGCCTCCAGGGCGAGCTGTGCGAGCGAAATCCCTCGCGTCTCTGCCAGTTTGTTGCGACGTGAGTTGCTCCCGGAAGGCGGCAGGTCCGAGTTGAACACGCTCGTGCCGGGCGGTCCTTCGGTGTAGTTGGGGATCGCGGCGGGCGGGGGCGTGAGGGGGCCGCTGGGGAGAACTGGCGGCACGACGAGTAGCGGAGCCACCTCAGGCATCGGGAGTTCGTCGATGACGCGGGCTGCGACCACGTCGCCGCCGGGATCGTGATCACTTGCAGCCTCGACAAGGGGAGCAGCGGCCGCTGCTCGCAGGATCGCCGAGTAGGTCTCGTAGGTGATCTCGGTGATCGCGTGTTGGTGGTTCCAGCCAGGCATCTCCAGCTCTTCGCCAGGGACAGGCCGAGTGAACTCCGAGTAGTTGGCGATGGTGGCTTCCCACGGCCCAGTCCACCCGGGACCGATGTAGGAGACCTCGGCATGAGCGACGAAGTGCTTGGGATGCTGCCTCGACTTGCTCGTCGAGTAGTAGATGACCCGCGACCCCGGACCAGCGTCGTTCAGCGGGCGGTGCGCTGTGACCGTTGAGTCGTACCGGTACCGCAGGTGGTGGTCAGTCTCCCAACGGGCACCGACCTCAGCGTCACTGACGTTGAGGAGGAAGCACCGGGGCGTCCTCGTGATGGCTGCGCGCATCCGCGAGTACGCACGGTTCGTGACCGTCGAGCCACCCTTCTCCGCCGACTCGCTGGTATCCCAGAACGGGTCGTATGTCAGGCCGAGGTCTTGCAGGACACGCTCAGCCTTCCGGTAGGCGTCCGCGGCGGTTGACCCGTCATCGGTCAGCACCTTGTGGACTCGGTCCAGGAAGGTGCTATCCACGGACGCGCCGCTGGAAACCGGCGGATTATCAAGGCCGAGGGCGGCGGCGATGCCCGCGGCCAACTGTCCCTTGGTGGGCTTCGCGACCTTCGCGCCGAGGATTTTCGAGGGAGCGGCGTCCTGACTCACTGTGCTGAGTCTGCCCGGCAACCGGTGAACTAGGAGGAAGTCGGACAGCGGATGCTCCGAACGGGGTAGTGACTGGCACGCGACGGGGAGGGTCAGGGTCGTTCGCCGGCAGCCGCCCCGCTGTACGGTCGTGTCCGTGCTCGAGACGTGCCCGATGCAGGCAGCACTCCATAGGCGGGTCTGATGGAGCTGCAGCAAGTCGTCGAACGTTACGCCCGCTCAATCGAGCAGGTGGACCCGGGGAGCCAGGCGACTGGGGTGAACGCGCGAACCGGGCGTGCATACCTGCCCGGGTTCAAGGCCCTCAGCGAGGAGCCTGCGGTGGAAGCCATCGATGAGGCCTGGGAGCTCCTGCACCCTGGCGAGCGGAGTCATCGCGCGACGAAGGTCCGCTACCCGCTGCTACCCGCCACCGCCAAGCTCGATCACGTCATCGACACCACTGGGACCACCGAGGGCGAGTATGAGTGGGGTATCGAGGTGAAGCGGCTGCAGTTTGTCGGAGACAACGGCGGCGCCAACGACTTCGCCACCGCCAAGGTGTTGTCGCCGTACCTGAAGGACCGCGGGATGCTTCACGATGCTCTCCGCCTCCGGGAGTATGGCTTTACCCGTCGCATCGCAGTCATCGGCTACTCGTTCGACTACGACGCCACGTCTGTAGCCCGCGCCCGCACCCTGCACCCGGCGCTCACTGCCCAGACGGTCCTCGACAACATCAGCACCATCATCCGGAACAACGGCCCCCTCCGGACACGGCCCCTCATCGAGTTCGCCGACGCCATCCTGGGCTTGCGCGGCTTCACCAGCGGCCCGCGTGCGGAGGAGAGTTTCGACGCGTGGACGCACCCAGCCGGCGGGCGCGGTGTCGTCTTCGGCTGGGAGATCCGGCGACCCGACCGCGAGCCGGACTACGACCCACGACACCCCTGGTAGTCGAGTCGCTCATCGCGGCGCCTCAGCGGCCAGCACCCGATGTGCCGCAGCCTTGGGGTCTTGAGCCACCTCGCACTCCCAGACCCGCACCACCACCCAGCCGAGCTCCTGCGCGGCTTCGGTTGAGGCCCGGTCACGAGCACGGTTGCGCTCCATCTTGTCCCGCCACAGCGCAGCGTTAGGCCCGCGCCAGTCCGTCCGGCCGTGCTTGGGGCACCCGTGCCAGAAGCAGCCATCCACGAACACCGCGAGACGCCTACCAGGCAGCACCAGGTCCGGCCTGCAGCCCGGTGCTAGGCGACGCTGCAGCCGGAACCGTGCGCCGGCCGCGTGCAGAGCACGTCGCAGCGCGACCTCAGGGCCGGTATCTCGCCGCTTCCGTGCGCGAAGGTGACGACCCGCCTCGGTCGCTACCCAGCCCTCGCCCGCCCCGGCCATCGGTTACGAGACCTCGCGCAGACCGTGCCCACTGTGGATGTCTAGTCCTTCACTGGCGGCCGCCGCGTGCGCTTCCACTGCCCGGACCACAGGGTGGTCGTCGCCCAGCAGGTCCTTGTCCCGGTCCACGTGCTCGCGGAAGACGTGCTGGACCGCTCCCACGTTCACCGCGTTACCCAGCTGCTTGAACGACGCCGCGTCCGGCTGCTGCCCGAAGTCGAAGCCCTCAGGTAGGCCTTGCAGCCTCGCGGCTTCCCGCACAGTGATCCGACGCCGACGCGGGCCGATGATGCTCGTCTGGGTGATGGCCACTAGAGCAGGCAGGTACGTCGCCCGCTTGGCGCGGATCCCTGACGGCCGGAAGTGCATGACGGTGTCCCAGAGCGACTCCGCCTCCTGTGCCTGCCACTCCAGCTTGCGGCGCGACGGCGGGAACCCCTCCAGCCCGTCCCAGCGCTCCAGCCAGTCGTCGATCGCGTCTTGGTGCCGCGTGTACAGCTGCGAGTTCCGCCTCAGGAAGTTGGCCTTCCAGGCGGGCGCGCTCGGCTCGATCCACAGCTCGTCCTCGTGCACGAAGTGGTCCGCCCACACGGGGAAGCCCGGCAGCCGCCGCTCGCCACCACGTCGGAGCGTCTGGACGAAGTCGTCCCACGCGTTGATCCAACGAACCTCGGTGGTCGTCAGCCGACCACGCACCGCCGCCGGGTCGTCGTCCGAGTCCAGGTACTCCTCGATGTCCCACTCCTGCGGGTCCCAGAGAACCGGCCGCGGCGACACCACCGGCGGGACGTCGACCCACGCGTCGTCAGGGTCGTCAACGCGCGTCGCGGCGATGAACACCCGCTCACGCACCTGCGGGCGCCCCCCCGCGTCAGGTGCCAGAAGGTGAGGCGAGAAGACCGCGGGCTTCGACGCCACCCGGTAACCGAGCTGGCGGAGAGCCTTCACGATCACCCTCCACTCGTGGTCATGGCGAGGCCCCGCGAGGTTCCGCACGTTCTCCAGGAGCACGACCGAGGGCGCACGCTCCTCCAGCACCCGGCAGATGTTCCAGAACAGGGTGCCGCGCGCCTCGTCCATGCCGAGCTGGCGCCCCGACTTGGAGAAGGGCTGGCAGGGGAACCCCGCCGCCAACACGTCGTGGTCCGGGACGTCCATGCGGTTCTCAGTAGCCTCGACGATGTCGCCCGCTGGAGGAACGTGCCAGTTCCGCTCGTAGACAGCCGCGGCGCGCTCGTCGATCTCGGATGCGTAGACGCACTCACCGCCGAAGGCGGACAGGGCCGCATGGAAGCCGCCGATACCGGCGAACAGGTCGACGAACCGGAAGGAAGGTGGACTCGTCGCCATAGTCGTCAGCTTAGCTGAGGGGTCAGCTAAGTCAAGCTCCCTTCGGGTGAGTTCGACGCCCGGTATGCCGGTGCGTGTCATGACTCTCCCACCCGGACGCGAACAGCGAAGGCGAGGGTCGGCCTGCCACCAGCCAGCAAGGCGAGACCTTGGCAGTCGGCACCGACATCCCCAGTCGGACGATGGCCACAGAAGGAGCGCACGTACAGCAGAGAAGTACAGCAACCCCGCCGACGGACAGCCTCGAAGGCTGGTGCGTCTGCGCGTCGACGCGTGCTCACCGACGCTTGTCGAGCCACCAGCCGACGCTTTGCAAGCAGGGGGTTAGGGGTTCGAGTCCCCTCGCCTCCACCCCGTGACGAACCCCTCCCGAGGTCGGGAGGGGTTCGTCGTGTCCCGGGTGGCGCGGGGGTTGTCCCTTCGGGCCGCCCACCGCCCGGTGTCAGCTCTCCCGCGCGGCGATCCCGTCGAGGCGGAGCAGGTCGACGATCTCCTGGGGCGTGCGGCCGGTCTTCTTCTCGGCGTTGTCGAGGTAGGCCTGGAACGACACGAGGTCCTCCACGTGACGAGGGTGGGTCGATCGCCGGTCCGACCGGTGCCCGGCCGGGGAGTCATCGGTCCGGCGCGAGCGCACCGATGAGTCGAGGAGCGCGACGCGGTCGGAGTGGTCAAGGGACGACGGACGACCGGCGAGGAGGGCACGTCGTGACGGCAGCGGTGGTGGCGGGCATGACCACGTCGGCGGACGGGTTCGTCGCCGACGTCGAGGGCAGGATCGACCGCCTCTACGCGGACCTGGCGGACCTGCGGGACGACGCCTGGCTCCAGGAGCCGGTCCGGCGCACCGGGGCGGTGCTCATGGGACGGCGGACCACGTTCGTCGACGGCGACGTCGTCCGGGCCGTGGACGTGGCCCGTCGCGCCGCCGCGGACCGTGACGTCCACGTCGTCGGTGGCGCCGACGTCATCGGGCAGCTCCTGCGCGCGGGACTGGTCGACGAGCTGCACCTCGACGTCACACCCGTGCTGCTCGGTGACGGCCTGCGCCTCCTGCCCCGGGACCCGACCCGCCACGCCGACCTCGACCTGCTCGACGTCCGCCGGGTCGGTGGGCGCACCAGCCTGCGCTTCGCCGTCCGCCGCTGACGCGCGCGACGGACCCGGCCGATGGCCGGGACCTCCGTACCTGGCCGGACGGGCGGCGCGGCGGGAGCATGGCGGGGACACCACAGGGGGTGGACGGAGGAGGTCGCCGTGCCACGCATCACCGGCTCGGTCGTCATCGACGCCCCGGCGGAGGTCGTGTTCGACACCGTCGCGGACGAGCGCAACGAGCCCCGCTACAACCCTCGGATCGCCCGCGCCGAGATGCTCACCCCCGAGCCGGTGACGGCGGGCAGCCGGTTCCGCGCCTGGCCCCGCGGCGGCGGGGAGCGGGCCGGCATGGACGTCACCCTCGTCGAGCACGACCGGCCGCACCGGCTCGTCACCGCGGTCCGGTCGCGGTCCCTCGACGTCGACGGCGTCCTCACGGTCCGCCCCGGACCCGCCGGCACGGTCCTCACCTGGGACTGGTCGACCCGCCCCCGGGGAGCGGCCCGGCTGCTGACGCCCCTGCTGGCCCTCGTCGGCCCGCGCTGGGAACGCCGCAACTGGGTCGGTCTCAAGCACCACCTCGAACGAGGGGCACCACCCGCAGCGCGTGCGTGACACGGCGTCTCGTCCCACGATGAGCGGATGCCCGACACCCGATCCGGCCGGCAGGGGGTCGTCGCCTCGCTGCCGGCACTGCTCTCCCGCCACCCCCGGTGGGCGCTCGCCCTGCGCGTCGCGGTCGCGGCGGCGATCGCCTGGCAGGTCGCGCTGCTGCTGCCCGACCCCGCCGGCGACTACCCGTACTACGCACCCCTCGGCGCCGTGGTGGCGTCCTCGGTCTCGCTCGCGGGTTCGGCGCGCGAGTCGGTGCAGGCCGTCGCGTCCATCGCGCTGGGCGGCCTGATCGCCGTAGCCTCCGACGCGCTCCTCGACGTCCCCGGGCCGTTCATCATCGCCGTCGTCGTGGGCCTGGGGGTGATGGCCGCCGGGTGGGAGCGCCTCGGGCCGATGGCCAGCTGGGTGCCGACGGCCGCGCTCTTCACCCTGGTGATCGGTGGCGGAGAGACGTTCTACGTGGGCGTGTACGCGGGGCTGGTGCTCCTGGGCGCGCTCGTCGGTCTGGCCATCACCGTCGTGGTGCCCCAGCTGCCTCTCGCCCCCGCGCAGGAGGCGGTGGACGTCGTCCGGACCCGCCTGACCGACCAGCTCACCGAGCTCGCCGAGGCGCTGGCCGGGGACCGGCCGCCCGACCGCGAGGAGTGGCAGCGGCGCGAGCTGCGGATCAGCCCGCACCTGAACCGGATGCGCGCCGCCGTGGCGGAGGCCGAGCAGGCCACCCGCGCCAACGTCCGCGCCCGCCGGTACCGGTCGGCGTTCCGCGCCCTGCGCGCGGAGGCCACGGAGCTCGACCGGGTCAGCGGTCTCGTGCTCGACCTGGTCGAGGTCCTCGCCGAGACGGAGCGCGCGGGCAAGGACGAGGTCGCCCTGGGGCCGGCCCTGCGTCCCGCCACCTGCCGGGCCCTCAATGCCGCGGCGGAGGTGCTCGGGACGGTGGACGCGGGCGTGGCCGACGGCGACGCGGTGACGACGGCGAGGACGCGCCTGGCCGAGCTGACCGACCAGCTCGACGAGCAGCGCAGCACCGAGGTCCGCGGCGGGGGCACCCTCGTCGCCGGGTCGGTGGTGACGACCCTGATGCGGATGCTCGACCGCGTCGACCCCCGACTCGGAGAGAGCACCGAGCCGACGAGCAGCGAGGACGGCAGCACGCCGGCGTGACCGCCGACCGGGTGGTCTCACCGCACGTCCTGACCACGGTCACAGGAACCACCGAATGGTCCTGTGCGGAGGGCGACCACGCGGTTACTGTTCGACCACGGTGCGTGCGGGCGCCGGGCGGGCGACAGGGTCGGGGGTGGTGGCCGTGACGGGCGAGCGACCCCTCGTGCACGCCTGCGGCCAGGTTCCCGCGCTGCGCCGCCTCGCCGACCTGGCGGCGCTGGTCCTCGACGCGGACGCCGGCCACGTGCTCGTCCCCGCCGGTCCCCTGCTGGGGGACGCACCCGGTTGCCCGCACCCGACGACCGCGGGCTGCCTCGACCGGGCGGCGGACGCCGTCACCGCGGGTGAGCCGGCCTGCGACGACCACGTGCTCGCCGTCCCCGCCCAGACCCGGGACAGCGGCCGGACCGGCGCCGTGGTCGTCGTCTCGACCGCCCCCCGCACCTGGCACGACGGCGACGTCCGGCGGCTGCAGCACGTCGCGGCGACCGTCGCCGCGGAGGGCGAGCTGCTGCGCGAGGTGCACGAGCGCGCCGAGCAGGGCCTGCGGTACGAGATGGCGATGGCCGCCGCCCGGATCGGCACCTTCGACTGGGACCTGCGCACCGACGAGGTGGTCTGGGACGACCTGATGGAGCAGGTCTTCGGGTACCGGCAGGGCACCTTCCCGACCCGGATCGAGGCGTTCTGGGCGCGCGTGCACCCCGACGACCGGACCGACCTCGAGCGCGCGGTCCAGGACGCCATCGACGCGCGCGGTGACTACGCGGCCGAGTACCGGGTCGTCCTGGACGACGGCCAGGTGCGCTGGGTCAACGCCCGCGGCAGGGTCGTCACCGACGCCGCCGGGTCACCGCTGCGGCTGGTCGGCGCCGGGTACGACGTGACCGCCGTCCGGTCCAGCAAGGACGAGGCCGTCGCCGTGCTGGAGGCGATGGCCACCGGCTTCTACGCCCTCGACCGGGACTGGACCGTCACCTACCTCAACGCCGAGGGCGAGCGCATCCTCGACCGCACCCGCGACGAGGTGCTCGGCCGCCCCGTCTGGGAGGTCTTCCCCGACGCCGAGGAGCTCGGCCACGGCAGCCGCTACCAGCTCGCCATGCGCACCCGGCAGGCCCAGCACTTCGAGGAGTACTACCCGCACCTGGCGGCGTGGATGGACGTGCGCGTCGTCCCGAGCCGGCGCGGGCTCGGCGTGTACTTCCTCGACGTGACCGCCCGCCGCGTCGCGCAGGAGCGGGCCGAGCGCGCCGCCGCCCGCGCCGAGCTGCTCTCCCGGGTCAGCGCCGCGGTGGCCTCGACCCTGGACCCGCTGACCATGGTCGCCGAGCTACCCCAGCACATCGCCCCGGCGCTCGCGGACTGGTGCGTCGTCACCGTCAAGGAGGACGACGGCACGCTGCGCGACCTCGGGTCGTGGCACGGCGACCCCGCCCAGCGCGACCTCGTGCACCGCTACACGGTGCTGCGGGCGCCGGTGCTGCGTACCTCCTCCTACATCACCCGGGCCCTCGTCACCGGGGAGACCGTGACGATCCCGGCGCGCGCCACCGAGCGGATCACCGAGGTGCTGCAGGGCCAGGACGAGGCGGCCGAGGTGCTGCGGCGCCTGGCCCCGGAGCAGGTCGTCCTGCTGCCGTTGCGGGCGCACGGCCGGACCACCGGCCTGCTCAACGTGTTCTCCGGCCGGGGACGTCACCTGCTGGACCCGGAGAACCTGGCCACCATCACCGAGGTCGCCCAGCGGGCAGGGGTCGCGCTGGAGCACGCCCGGCTGTACGACCTGCAGCGCCGCCTCGCGGAGGGCCTGCAGCGGGGGCTCCTCACGCCGCCGCCGGAGACCGACGACCTCGACATCGCGGTGCGCTACCAGCCGGCCGCGGAGGCCGCGCAGGTCGGCGGCGACTGGTACGACGCGTTCGTCCAGGCCGACGGCTCGACGATGCTCGTGATCGGCGACGTCGTCGGACACGACACGGAGGCCGCGGCGGCGATGGCGCAGGTCCGCAGCCTGCTGCGCGGGATCGGCTACCACTCCGACGGCTCGCCCGCGCAGGTCCTCGCGGGGCTGGACGACGCGATGCGCGGCCTGCGCGTCGAGACCACCGCGACCGCCGTCCTCGCCCGCCTCGGACCGGTCGAGGACGGCGGCGCGCGCCGGCTGACGTGGTCGAACGCCGGCCACCCTCCTCCGATCGTGGTCGGGTCCGACGGCCGCGTCGACGTGCTCACCGGCACGACCCCGGGGCTGCTGCTGGGCATCAAGCCCTCCACCCCGCGCGCGGACACCGAGGTGGTGCTGCGGCCCGGGTCGACGGTCCTGCTCTACACGGACGGCCTGGTGGAGCGGCGGCGTCAGTCGCTGGACGAGGGGCTGACCCGGCTCGTCGACAGCCTCGGCAGGTCGCACGCGGCGCCGGTGGACGAGCTGTGCGACCGGTTGCTGTCCGAGCTGCTGCCGTCACGTCCGGAGGACGACGTGGCGCTGGTCGCCGTCCGGCTCCGCGGCTGACCCGCCGGTCCCGGCGCGCGGTCCCGCGCCCGCGTCAGGACCGACCGCACGCGCCGCGGCGCGCGCTCCGCGAGCGCCCAGTACCCCACGCCGGCGGCCAGCGACGCGCCCACCGCCACCGCGGGGTGGACGGCGACCAGCGGCGGGTAGACCAGCCAGTGCACCAGGTAGACGTACAGGGACGCCGACGCCACGTACCCGACGACGCGATGGGCCCGTCGCGGCACGGGCAGCGCGGGCACCCACGCCAGCAGCAGCACCCCGCCGAGGATGATCGCGTCCCGCACCGGGTCGTCGAAGAACCCCGGGACCGTCAGCGCGGCGACGGCCGAGACCAGCACCCGCCGAGGGACGGTCCGGGCCCGGGCCACCGCCCAGCCGAGCGCGAACAGCCACAGCACCGGCATGGGGTGGGGGACGCCGACCCCGACCACGTCGTACCGGGCGAGCAGCCCGACGGCCAGCAGCCCCACCGGGAACGCGAAGGGCGCGCGGCGCTCGGCCCGGTCGGCCCACGGCACGGCCAGCAGGGCGACCACGGCGAGGAGGACGTAGACGAGCACCTCGACGAACCAGAACCGCCACTGCGTCGTCCACGTCTCCGGCCCGACCAGGGCGTTGAGCAGCAGGACGTTCGCGCTCGAGTAGTCGTCCGTGACGAGGTGGGCGAACGCGATGAATGCGACGCTCGGCACGACCACGCGCCGCAGCGACCGCAGCTGGCGGCGCAGCCGCGGCCACCGGTCGCCGCTGAGCTGGAAGCGGGCGAAGTTGTACCCCGCCACCGCCATCAGCACGTGCGCGCTGCCCTTCCAGTCGAACAGCGCCGCGTGGGTGCCGACGATGAGGACGATCGCCACGGCGCGGACGACGATGCTCGTCTCCAGCGGCGCCGCCCAGCGCTCGCGCCACCGGCGCAGCGGCCCGGGCGCCGGTGCGTCCGCCGTGGCCAGGGCCAGGGCCTCGAGCTCCCGGACCGGTGTCAGGTGCCACCCGGCGGGCAGGGTGCCGAGGACCTCCTCCAGCCGGACCGAGACCTCCACGTACGACAGGGAGTCGCCGCCGAGCCCGACGAACGTGTCGTCCCCGTCCACGGGCGCGTCCAGGCACGCCGCGAGGACGCCGCGGACGGTCGCCGGCCGCGACCCGCCCGCCGTCCCCGGCAGGTCGGGGGACGACGCCGCGCCGCCGGGGGCCAGCGACAGGACCGCCGCGGCGTCCGGCTTGCCGTTGGGCAGCCGCGGCAGCTCGGGCACCAGCACGACGGTGACGGCCGCCCGCGGCAGGCCGATCTCCCCCGCGAGCAGCGCCGCGAGCACCGGGGCGTCCCGGTCCGCCCCCTCGACCGCGACCACGAGCCGGCTGTCGTCACCGGTGGCCGTGGCGCGCAGGCCGAGGTCCGCGAGCACCCGCTCGACCCGCCCCAGGTCCACCCGCAGCCCGACCACCTTGAGGAAGCGGCTGCGCCGCCCGACCACCTCGTACAGGCCGTCGGGGTGCCGGCGCGCGAGGTCGCCGGTCCGCAGCTCGTGGACGGTCCGGCCGAGCGTCAGGTCGTCGGGCCCGGCGGCGTACCCGAGCATGACGTTCGGCCCCGTGTACACGAGCTCGCCGCGCTCCTCGCCCGCCGGCGTGGGCACCCCGGCCGACAGCTCCGGCGCCGGGTCCAGCCGGAAGGCGCCTCCGGGCACGGGCACCCCGATGGTCGACGGCCGCTCGGCGGCGAGCGACGGCGGCAGGTACGCCATCCGGGCCGTCGCCTCCGTCTGCCCGTACATGACGAACAGGTCCCAACCGCGCTCGCGGCCCAGCCCGGCGTACCGGCGGACGGCGTCCGGGGCGAGCCGGCCGCCGGCCTGGGTGACGTAGCGCAGGGACGGCAGGTCCATCGCGGCGAAGCCGACCCGGTCGAGGAGCTCGAACGTGTACGGCACCCCCGCCAGCGACGTCGCCCGCACGCGGCGGAACAGGTCCCAGAAGCAGGGGTCGACGACGGACGCCCCCGTCAGCGCCACGGTCCCCCCACGCAGCAGGTGGGTGTTGAGCACCGACAGCCCGTAGCAGTACGCCAGCGGCAGCGACGTGACCGTCCGGTCGGCGTCCGTGAGGCCCAGGTACCCCGCGATCGCCTCGGTGTTGGCACGCAGGTTCTCCACGGACAGCCGGACGGTCTTCGGCGACCCCGTGGAGCCCGACGTGCTGAGCAGCAGCGCCAGGTCGGGGTGCAGGTCGTGCGCGGACCCGGGACGGCGCTCGTCGAGCACCACCCCTGCTCCGTCGGGCCGGGCCACCACGTCCGGGTCGTAGGCGGCGAGCAGCGCGCCGACGGCGGCCGGCTTGTCGGCGGGGGCGAGCAGCACCGGGTGCCCACCGGCGAGCGCAGCCAGGTACGCCACGACGGTCCCGACGTCCGCTGCCGCGGGCAGCAGCACGAGCCGCCGGGTCGGCCCCAGCCGCGCGGCGACCGCATCGACCCTGCGGGCCAGGTCCCGGTACGAGACCTCCCCGTCGGCGGTGACGAGGGCGACCCGGTCACCGTGCCGGTCGAGGTCGGTGGCGAACGGCACCCGCTCCGGGGCGAGGGGACCGACGGCGGGCGCGCTCACGGGGTGCTCACGACGCGCCGACCGGGTGCTCGCGGACGGCCGCGGCGTCCCCGGCGGGGAAGAACGACACCGGCCCGGCGACGACGAGACCCACCTCGTCACCGACCGCCGGCACCGGGCCCTGGGTGCGGCACAGCACGGGCGTGCGGGGCGCCCCTGGCCCCAGCAGCTCGAGGCGGACGCTCGCGTCGTGACCGTAGAAGGTCGTGTCGACCACCCGCGCGGCGACCCCGCGCCCGGGCGAGGCGACGTGCACCTGCTCGGGTCGGACGGCGACCTGCCCGCGGGCGTGCGCCCCGGCCTCCCCCCGCAGCAGGGTGAGCCGCCCCAGCGGGGTGTCGGCGACGCCGTCGCGGACGGTGGCCGGCAGCACCACCGCCTCACCGACGAACGTGGCCGTCCGGACGTCGACCGGCTGCCGGTACAGCACGTCCGGGGCGGCGGCCTGGACGACCCGCCCGTCGCGCATGACCGCGACGACGTCGGCGGTGCTCAGCGCCTCCTCCTGGTCGTGGGTGACGAGGACGCCGGTCGCCCCCGCCGTGCGCAGCGCCGTCCGGACGTCCGCGCGCAGCGCCGCGCGCAGCCCCGCGTCGAGGGCGGAGAACGGCTCGTCCAGCAGCACGACGTCCGGGCTGGGGGCCAGCGCCCGCGCCAGCGCGACCCGCTGCTGCTGGCCACCGGACAGCTGCGACGGCATCCGCTCGCCGAGGTCCGCCAGCCCGACGAGGTCGAGCAGCTCGGCGACGCGATCGCGGCGGGCCCGTCCGGCACCTGCGCCGCGCCGCGGCAGCCCGAAGGCCACGTTGCGCGCGACCGTCAGGTGCGGGAACAGCGCCCCCTCCTGGGGGACGACGCCGACCCGGCGGCGCTCCGGCGGGACCCCCGACGGCCCGTCGACGACGACCCGGTCGCCGACGAGCACCTGACCGGCGTCGGCGTCCTCGAAGCCCGCGACGACGCGCAGCAGGGTCGTCTTGCCGCACCCGGACGCCCCGAGCACCGCCGCCATCGCCCCGGACGGCACGTCGAGGTCCACGCCGCGGAGCACGGGCACGTCGCCGAACGCCTTGTGCAGGCCGCGCACGGTCAGCCGCCTCATCGGTCTCCTCCTGTCAGCGTCTGCGCCGCCGGCGCCGTCGGCACCGTGGCCGCCCCAGGTGCCGCGGCGTCGCCCAGCAGCCGGGCCTGCACGCGGGCGAGCACGAACGTCGGGACCGCGGCGAGCAGCACCAGGGCGACCGCGTACGGGGCGGCCGCGGCGTACGCGCCGACCCCGGTCTCGGTCCACAGCCGGGTGGCGAGGGTGTCCACGCCCGTGGGGCGCAGCAGCAGGGTCGCGGGCAGCTCCTTCATCGCGCTGAGCAGCACCAGCGCGAACCCCGCGGCCACCCCCGGGCCGGCCAGCGGCAGGGTGACCTCCCGCAGCACCCCGGACGGCGTGCGGCCCAGGGAGCGGGCCACCTCCTCCGCGCGCCGGGGGCTCTGGGCGACCGCGGCCCGCACGGACCCGATCGCCGCGGGCAGGAACAGCACCGCGTACGCGATCACGAGCAGCGGCGTCCGCTGGTAGATCGGCGTGGCGTACCGGACCCCGAGGAACACCAGCGCGAGCCCCACGACGATGCCGGGGACGGCGTGACCGGCGTACGAGGCGTGCTCCAGCAGCCGGGTGCCGCGGTGGGACCAGCGCGCGGCCAGCGTGCCGACCGGGACGGCCAGGGCGGTGGCGACGACCGCGCCGAGCAGCGCGACCCAGGCGGTCGAGGCGGCGGCGGGCACGAGCTCGGCCCAGTCGACGCCCGCGGACCGGCCGCGGGTGACCCAGTACGCCAGGACGGCGGCGGGCACACCGAGCGCGAGGCCCACCACGGCGGTGGTGACGGCGAGGGCGAGGGGCGCGGCCCGGCCGAGCCGGGTGTCCCGGGGGGCACGCGCCGCACCGGACCCGACCCGGGCCTGGTCGGCCCGGCCCCGGCTCCGGGCCTCGGCGACCGTGATGCCGACGGTCACGGCGACGAGCACCAGCGACAGCACGGCGGCCGGTGTCCGGTCGAACGACGCCGTGTACGACGTGTGGATGACGCGCGTGAACACGTCGTACCGCATCAGGGACGGGGTGCCGAAGTCGCTGAGCGCGTACAGGGCCACGAGCAGGGCACCCGCCGCCGCGGCCGGGCGGGCGACGCGCGCCGTGACCGCGACGGCGGTCCGCAGCGTGCCGTACCCGAGGGAGCGCGCGACCTCCTCCAGCGCCGGGTCGGCCCGGCGCAGGGCGGCCGACACCGGCAGGTACACGTACGGGTACGTCGTCAGGGTCAGCACCAGCCAGGTCCCGGTGAACCCCGAGACCCCGGGCAGCACGGAGATCCACGCGTACGCGGCGACGAAGCTGGGGACCGCCAGCGGCAGGGCCACCACGACGGACCAGGTGCGCCGCCCGGGCAGGTCGGTGCGCGTCGTCAGCCAGGCGAGGCCGACGCCGAGGGCGACGGTCGACGCCGTCACCGCGGCCGCCAGCGTCAGGCTGCGGACGACCAGCCACAGGGTGCGCTCGCGCCACAGGATCCGGACGACGTCGTCCAGCCCGGCCTCGCCGGCGCGGACCAGCAGGTACGCGACGGGCAGCAGGGCGACGCCGGCGGCCACGGCCGCGGGCACGACGAGGACCGCCGGGGGGCGTCCCGACCTGCCTCGCGCGCGGCGCCGGCGCGCCGGTGCGGCGGGTGCCGCGGTGGTCAGGTCAGCCCCACGTCCTCGAGCAGGGCGAGCGTCTCCTCGAGCGAGTCGAGCGCGTTGAGGTCGACCTGGAAGCCGGTGTCGGCGTCCAGGGGCTCGAGGTCGTGCTCGGTGGAGGTGACGCCCTCGACGACCGGGTACTCGGCGGTGGTGTCGGCGAAGTACTGCTGGGCCTCGTCGGACAGCAGGTACTCCACGGCCGCCTCGGCGCGGTCGGGCACGTCCGTGCCGGCGAGCACGCCGGCGCCGGCGACGTTCACGAGGGCACCGGGGTCGTCGCTGGGCAGGAAGCGCAGCCGCGCGTTGACGGCGTCCGCACCCTCCTCGGCGACGCGCTCGTACCAGTAGTAGTGGTTGATCAGGCCGACGCCGACCTGGCCGGAGTCGACCGCGTCGAGCACGGCGATGTTGTTGTCGTAGGTCTGCGGCTCGAGCTCGACGAGGCGCTCGAGCCACTCGCGGGCCCCCTCCTCGCCGCGGTCGACGCGCAGCGCGGTGACGAACGACTGGAAGGAGGCGTTCGTGGGGGCGACGCCGATCTGGCCCCGGTAGCGCTCGTCGAGCAGGTCGTCGATGCCGGTGAGCTCGGCGGCCTGGGGCGCCTGCTGCGGGTCGTACGCCACGACCCGGGCGCGGGCGGACGTCGCCACCCACCGGCCGTCGGCGTCGCGGTAGCGCTCGGGCACCCGGTCGAGCAGCTCGGTGGGCAGCTCGGCGAGCATGTCGGCGTTCTTCAGCGCGCCGAGCGCGCCGGCGTCCTGGGAGAAGAAGACGTCCGCGTCGGTGCGGTCACCCTCCTCGAGCAGCTGCGCGGCGAGGTCGCTGGACCCGGCGTAGCGAACCTCCACCCGGCCGCCGACGACCTCCTCGAGGTCCTCCAGCAGCGGGCCGACGAGGTTCTCGTTGCGGCCGGAGTAGATGGTCAGCGCCGCCTCCTCCTCGGTGTCCGTACCGGCGCCCGTCCCGCAGGCGGCGACGGAGGCGGCGACCGCCAGGGCGAGCGCGGCGACGCGGGTACCGCGGGAACGGCGCATGGGTGGAGGACCTCCGGCGAGTCGGTGGGCACGCGACGGGCGCGCCGCGTGGACGCGCCCCCGCAGGAGATGCTAACGCAGGCCAGGCTTTCCTAAGTCCGGGACCTTGGTCACTGCCGCGGACGGGTGCGCGGCGGGACGCACACGTCGAACGCACGTCGGACGCACGCCGGGACGCGCGAGGACCCGTGACCGACGTGGTCACGGGTCCTCGGTGCCAGGCGCAGGAGCGGTGCGCTCAGCCCTTCGTGTGCTTGCCGTTGCCGCCGCGGTTCGTGCCGGCGCCCTCGTCGGTCTTGTCGGCCTTGTCGGCCGACTTGGCGACGTCAGCGGGGGTCGGCGTCCCACCGGTGGTGGCACCGCCCGCGGACCCGCCGCTCGGCGCGCCGGCGCCTGCGGAGCCGGAGGTCTTGCCGGCAGGCCGCGTGGACCCGGTGGACCCGCCCTTCGGGGCATCCTCGCCGGACACCGGCGCGCCGGGGACCTGCGCGTCCGAGCCGCCCGTGCCGCCGTCGTCCAGCGCGGCGCCGGCGGCCCCGTCCTCCAGGCCGTCCGGGACGGGGGTGCTGACGTCGGTCGACTTGCTCGCCAGTGAGCCCTCGCCCAGACCACCGGACGACGCGCCGGTCGGGGAGCCGCCCGACCCGCTGAGCCGGGAGGACGGGGACGTGCCCGTCGCGGTGACCCACGGGTCGTCCGTCGGCTGGCTGCGCTTCCACGCCGCGTAGCCGGCACCCGCGCCGGCTCCGAGCACGGTGAGCACGAGCAGGACCTTGCGCTTGCTCCGCTTGGGCTTCGCCCCCTTGCGGGCGGCCTTCGCGTGCTTGCCGGCGGCGGACAGGCCGGCCTGGCTGGCGGTGCGGGCCTCCTCCGTCTTGACGGCGGCGGCCGCGGCGGCGGCGCTGACGGCCTCCACCAGCCGGGGCAGCAGGTCGTCGACGATCTTGTCGCGGGTGGCGTCCACCCTGGGGGCGAGCGCCTCCGCGGCGTGCTCGACCTTCGGTGCCGCCTTCGTCACGCCCTTGTCGCGGGCCTTCTCGATCCGGGGGGTCGCCCACTCGCGGGCGACCTCGGCGGCGTGGACCGCGGACTCCTTCGCGTGGTGCGCGGTCGGGCCGACCCGGTCCCCGAGCGCTCCCGCCCGGGCCCTGAGCAGGTCCGCCTGGGCCTGGGCCTGCTCCGCGGCGCGTTCGCTACGGCTCTTCGTCCGGAACACACATCCTCCCCTCGGGTCCGAGCGGCTCCCGGACCACGGCCAGGGGTCCATCCTGCCCCCGTCCGGCCCACCTCGCCCACCGGGAGCCGCGACCCGGCGGGCGTGCGAGGATCGGCGCATGTTCGCGACGCTGCACACCAACCACGGCGACATCCGCATCGAGCTCTTCCCGAACCACGCGCCCAAGACGGTGCGCAGCTTCGTGGGGCTCGCCCAGGGCACCCAGGAGTGGAAGGACCCGAAGTCCGGCCAGACCCGGACCGACCCGTTCTACGACGGCCTGACCTTCCACCGGGTCATCAGCGGCTTCATGATCCAGGGCGGGTGCCCGCTCGGCACCGGCACCGGCGGCCCGGGCTACGAGTTCGACGACGAGATCCACCCCGAGCTGACCTACGAGAAGCCCTACCTGCTCGCCATGGCCAACGCCGGCAAGCGGATGGGCAAGGGGACGAACGGCTCGCAGTTCTTCATCACCGTGTCGACGCCCATGCACCTGCAGGGCAAGCACACGATCTTCGGCGAGGTCGCGGACGCCGCGAGCCGCGAGGTCGTCGACACGATCGCGGCGCTGCCCACCGGTCCGATGGACCGCCCCGTCGAGGACGTCGTCATCGAGCGCGTGACCGTCGAGGGCGCGGACGCCCCCGCCCAGGCCTGACAGCCACCGGATGACCGGTCCCGACCCGGCCGCCGCGCCCGGGGTGCCGTACTGCCCACGGCACCCCGGGCGCGAGTCGTACGTCCGCTGCCAGCGCTGCGAGCGACCGGTCTGCCCGGAGTGCCAGCGGCAGGCCGCCGTCGGCGTGCAGTGCGTCGACTGCGTCCGCGACGCCGCCCGGTCGGCGCCGCGCACGGTCACGGCGCTCGGCGGCCGCCAGCACGACGGCCGGCCCGTCGTCACCTGGTCGATCATGGGCCTGTGCGTCGTCGCGTACCTCGCGCAGCTCGTCGTCCCCGGGTTCACCGAGCGGTTCATGCTGGTCCCCGCCTGGTCGTCCGCCGAGCCCTGGCGGCTGCTGACCTCGGCCTTCCTGCACTCCGACGGCTGGCCGCTGCACATCCTGTTCAACCTGTACGCGGTCTACCTCCTCGGCCCGTACCTCGAGGAGCTCCTGGGGCGCACCCGCTTCCTGGTGACCTACCTCCTGTCCGCCCTCGGCGGGTCGGCGGCCTTCGTCCTCATCGCCGGCAGCGTCCAGAGCGGTCCCGGTGGCCCCTTCCTGACCAGCGCCGTCGGCGCGTCCGGTGCGGTGTTCGGGCTGTTCGGTGCGCTCGTCGTCGTCCAGCGACGGCTGGGACGACGGCTCGGTCAGATCGCCGTCGTCCTCGGCCTGAACCTCGTGCTCGGGTTCGTCGTCCCGCGCATCGCCTGGGAGGCCCACCTCGGCGGTCTCCTCGTGGGCGTGGCGTGCGCCGCCGCCCTGGCGTACGTGCCCGCCGGGCCCCGGCGCCGGGTGCTGCAGGTCGCCGGTCTCGTCGTCGTCGGCGTCCTCGTGGCCGCGGCGACGGTCGTCGGCCTGGCGTACGCGCCGCAGTTCGCGCACTAGGACCCACCGGCCGGCCGACGAAAGTCGGGGACGGCGTGGCGGAACGGCCGTCGCCCCCGCACCGGGCCGGCCGCGAGGCTGCGGTCGTGGGGGACGAGCTGCTGGACCTGGCGACGAACGTGGCGGGCTCCCCGTGGCTGGTGCCCGTGCTCGTGCTGATGGCCGCCGCCGACGCCGTCGTCCCGATGGTGCCCAGCGAGACGGCCGTCGTCACCGCCGGCGCGCTCGCGGCGAGCGGCCCGCCGTCCCTTCCCCTGGTGGTGCTGGCAGCCTCGGCGGGCGCGCTGCTGGGGGACCACGGCGCGTACCTGCTCGGCCGGCTGCTCGGACCCCGCGTCCCCCGGCGCCTCGCCGGAGCGCGCGACGTGGCCGCACGCGCCCTGCGAGCGCGCGGCGGGGCCGTGATCGTCCTCGCCCGGTACGTCCCCGGCGGCCGGGGCGTGGTGACCGTCACCGCCGGTGCGACCGGTTACCCCCTGCGCCGGTTCACCCCGTTCGCGCTGCTCGCGGCCCTGAGCTGGGGCACCTACTGCGGGCTCGTCGGCTACCTGGGCGGTCTGGCGTTCGCGGACGACCCGGTGCGCGGCGTGCTCCTGGGCGTCGGGCTCGCCCTGGTCGGGACGGTGGTCGTCGAGGTGGCGCTGCGCCTGCGGGCCCGTCGGGCACGTCGTCGCGCCGCGCCCCCGGATGCGGCCCCCGCGCCCGCGTCACCTGTGGACGACGAGGTTCTCCACACTGTGGACAACCGCTGTTGATGAACCACAGCGGTGTAATTCCACACCTGTGAACAGCGCTGTGGACAACCGGGCGGGGGGCCGGCGCCTCAGCGCCAGCGCGTCGTCATCACGAAGCCGGCCATCACCACGCCGAAGCCGGCGACGAGGTTCCAGCTGCCCCAGCCGGGGACGGGGTACTGCTGCTGGCTGACGTAGAACACGACGATCCACGCCAGGCCCACGACCATCAGGCCGAGCATGACCGGCACGAACCAGCGGGGGTTGGCCTTCGGCCCGGACGACTTCTCCGGCGGGGGGGTGTAGGCGGTCTTGCGGCGGATCCTGGACTCCGGCATGCCGTCCTCCTTCGACTCGTGAGCGGGGCCGGCCGTGTGGTCCACTCGACCGCACGGGGCGCAGTCGCCCCACGACGTCCGTGCGGGGGTGCGACGTCGTCTAGCGTAGTCCGTGGGGCCGCGCAGACCCCGTGACGACGAGCCAGCACCGAGCCATCGCAGAGGAGGAGCCGCGTGGACCACCAGCACGCCCGTCGCGCCTCCCGCCTCGGCACCGCCGCGGTCACCGGCGTCGCCGTCGCCGCCGGCATCCTCTTCGCGACCAGCGCGGGCGTCAGCGAGGGCACGAACCTGCGCAACGACAGCAGCGACCTGCCAGGCCTGGTGCGCGGCGAGGCCGCCCGGCTCAGCGAGCTGGAGGCCGAGGTCGCCGCGCTGCGCGGCGAGGTGCGGGACCTGACCGCCGCGGTGGACGACGCGCAGGTGCAGCAGCTGCGCACGCGGGCCGACGAGCTCGCGGAGGACGCCCACCTGGTCGCCGTCGAGGGTCCGGGCCTCGAGGTGGTCCTGGACGACGCCCCCACCGACGTGCCCGTGCCGGACGGCATCGGGCCCGACGACCTCGTCGTCCACCAGCAGGACCTGCAGGCCGTCGTCAACGCCCTGTGGGGCGCCGGCGCCGAGGCGATGACGCTGATGGACCAGCGGGTGGTCTCCACCAGCGCGGTCCGGTGCGTCGGGTCGACCCTGCGCCTGCAGGGGCAGGTCTACTCCCCGCCCTACGTGGTCCGGGCCATCGGCGACCCCGGCGCCCTGCAGGACGCCCTGGACGCCTCACCGCAGGTGGCGGTGTACCGCGAGTACGTGCGCGCCGTCGGGCTCGGCTACGACGTCAGCCGCCGCGACAGCATCAGCATGCCGGGCTTCGAGGGCGCCCTGGACCTGCAGCACGCCCACGTCGCCTACGCGGCGCCCGGCGACGACTGAGCGACGACTGAGCGACGACCGAGCGACGACTGAGGCAGGGGGCAGGGCACTGGGACGCAGGGTCGAGGGGTCGCGCGGGGTGCGGCCGGGGGACGTCGTGCGCGTCGTCGTCCACGCCGTCGGGGAGCTGTTCATCACCGCCGGCTGCCTGCTGCTGCTGTTCGTCGCCTGGCAGCTGTGGTGGACCGACGTCGAGGCCGACCGCGAGCAGGCGGCGATCACCGAGGCGCTGCAGCGCGAGTGGGAGCAGACCCCCGCCGTCCCCACGCAGCTGCCGGCCGAGCCCGTCGACCACGGGCCGCCACCCGACCTCGAGGCCCCCGCGGACGGGGACGCGTTCGGCATCCTGCACGTGCCGGCGTTCGGGCCGGACTGGCAGACCCGGCCCGTCGTCGAGGGCACGGGACTTGACCTGCTCGAGCGGGGGATCGGCCACTACGAGGGCAGCGCCATGCCCGGGGAGGTCGGCAACTTCTCCCTCGCCGGCCACCGGGTGACCTACGGCCGGCCGTTCCACCAGATCGCGGAGCTGCAGGCGCAGGACGCCCTCGTGGTGGAGACGGCGGACGCCTGGTACGTGTACCGCGTGCGCGAGCACCAGATCGTGACGCCCGACCGGGTGGACGTCGTCGCCGCCGTCCCCGGCGACCCGCAGGCCCAGCCCACCGAGCGGCTCATCACGCTGACCGCCTGCCACCCGATGTACTCCGCCCGGGAGCGCTACATCGTCCACGGGGTGCTCGAGCGGTGGCAGCCGAAGACCGCCGGGACCCCCGCCGAGCTGGGAGGCGCGTGATGTACGGCTGGATCTGGCGGCACCTCCCGGGGCCCGCGCTGCTGCGCGTCGTGCTGGCGCTGCTGCTCCTCCTCGTCGTGGTGTGGGTCTGCTTCGAGTGGGTCTTCCCCGTGCTCGCCCCGTACATGCCGTTCAACGACAACACCGTGGGATGATCCACCGATGAGCGAGCCAGCGCCTCCTACTCGGCCCGTGCGCGTCCTCGTCGTCGACAACTACGACAGCTTCGTCTTCACGATCGTCGGGTACCTCGAGCAGCTCGGGGCCCGGTGCGAGGTCGTCCGCAACGACGTCGTCGAGGCGGAGGCGGCGGACGAGGTGGACGGGGTCCTGCTCTCCCCCGGCCCGGGGACGCCGGCCCGTGCGGGCGTCTCCGAGGAGATGGTCCGCCGGTGCGCCACCACCGGCACGCCCCTGCTCGGCGTCTGCCTGGGCCACCAGGCGCTGGCCGAGGTGCACGGGGCGACCGTCACCCACGCCGAGGAGCTCATGCACGGCAAGACCTCCCGGGTCCACCACGAGGGCACCGGTGTGCTCGCGGGGCTGCCCGAGCCGTTCACCGCGACCCGGTACCACTCGCTCGCCGTCGTCGGCAGCACCGTCCCCGACGACCTCGTCGTCACGGCGCGCACCGGCGGCGGCGTGGTGATGGGGCTCCAGCACCGGGAGCTGCCGCTGTTCGGCGTGCAGTTCCACCCGGAGTCGGTGCTCACCGAGGGGGGGCACCGGCTGCTGGCCAACTGGCTCGAGGTCTGCGGGGACGGCGGTGCCGTCGAGCGCTCGCAGGGCATGGCCCCGCTCGTGCACCGCTGACGGGCGCCGGCGGCCCGACCGGGTCACCCGGGCGGACCCCCGGACCGTGGGGTCGCCTCGCGCTCAGCCGTCGTCGCCGCCACCACCGCCACCACCACCGCCGCCACCGCCAGGCGGCGGCTCGGTGGTCTCGGTGGCCGTCGGCTGGGTGGGCTGCGGCCGGGGCTGCTGGGCGGCGACCACGACGACCGTGCTCGCCTGAGGCACCGCGCCGGGCTGCGGGTCCTGGCTGATCACCGTGTCGGGGGTCTGGTCGCTGTCCTCGTAGCGGAGGTCGATCTCCAGGCCGAGCTCGAGCAGCGCGCGACGGGCGTCGGCCGTCGTCTCACCCGTCAGGTCGGGGAGCTCCACCTCGCCGGTGGAGACCACCAGGTCGACCTCCGTGTCCCGCGCCACCTCGCTGCCGACCTCCGGCTCGGACCGGATGACGGTGTCCCGGGGTGCGCGCACGTCGTTCTCCCGCGTCACCTCGCCGACCGTCAGCCCCGCGTTCTCCAGGGCGGTGCGCGCCGCGTCCTCGGTCAGCCCCTGCAGCTGGGGGACCTGCACCTCGCCGGGGCCGAGCGAGATGACGACGGCCACCTCCGTCCCCTCGGGCACCGTGACGTTCTCCACCGGGTCCTGGGACACGACGGCGTTGGCGGGCACCTCGGGGTCGTTGACCTCCTCGGCCTCCCGGTACGTCAGCCCTGCGCCCTCGATGGCGGTCTTCGCCGCGGCGCGGTCCAGGCCGACGACGCGGGGGACGCTGACGTGCGCGGTCTCGTCGTCCCCGGCGGACCCGAGCAGCTGGTTGACGCCGAACGCGGCCAGCGCGAACACCGCGAGCACGGCCAGCGCGAGCCCGACGTAGGCGCCGGTGCGCCGCTTCGGCGGCTCCTGCTCCGGGTACTCCTGGTACCCCTGGTAACGGTCGAACGCCGCGGTGCCGTGCCCGCCGTCGTCGTAGTCGTCGTAGTCGCGGTACGCCGAGGCGGGGATCGCCTGCGTCGCCCCGGCCGCGGACGCGGCCACGGTGGGCGCCGTGACGGGGCGGCCGGCGAGCGCGGACACGAGATCGCGCCGGAACGCGGCGGCGTCGGCGTAGCGGTCCTCCCGCTCCTTGGCCAGCGCCTTCATCACCACGCGGTCCAGCGACTCGGGCACGTCCGGGTTGAGCTGGCCCGGCGGCGTCGGCACCTCCCGGACGTGCTGGTAGGCCACCGACACCGGGGAGTCGCCCACGAACGGGGGCCGCCCGGTCAGCAGCTCGTACAGCAGGCACCCGGCGGAGTACAGGTCGCTGCGCGCGTCGACGTGCTCGCCGCGTGCCTGCTCCGGGGACAGGTACTGGGCGGTGCCGATGACGGCGTGCGTCTGCGTCATCGTCGCCGAGGAGTCGGAGACGGCGCGGGCGATGCCGAAGTCCATCACCTTGACGTCGCCGTCGTCGGTGACCATGACGTTCGCCGGCTTGATGTCGCGGTGCACGATGCCCGCGCGGTGGCTGTACTCCAGCGCGGAGAGCACCCCGGCGGTCATCTGGACGGCCTCGGCGACGTCGAGCGGGGCGACGGCGTCGTGGTCGGACCCGGCGGGGCGGTGCACCTGGGTCGCGTCGTCGTACGCCCGGGTCGAGCCGGCGTAGGGGTCGGCGTAGGTCTCGGCGTGCGCCTCGCCGTGCAGGCCGCCCGTGCCGCCGTACTCGCCGCCGCTGCGCAGGATCTCGCGCAGCGTCCGGCCGTGCACGTACTCCATGACGATGAACGGGGTGCGCTCCTCGACACCGCCCGGCCCCGTGTGCACGTCCTCGCCGGTGTCGTAGACCGCGACGATGGACGGGTGGTTCAGCGCCGCCGCGGACTGCGCCTCGCGCCGGAACCGGGCGTGGAACGAGGGGTCCCGGGCCAGGTCGGCCCGGAGCATCTTGATGGCGACCTGCCGGCCGAGGCGGGTGTCCCGGCCGAGGTGCACGGAGGCCATGCCGCCGCGGCCCAGGAGCTCGCCGACCTCGTAGCGGCTGGCGAGCAGGCGGGGGTTGCGTCCCTCATCGGGGTTCACGGTGCGTCCTTCGTGTCGTCGTCCGGGGACCCCGGACGGTCGGTCAGCGCCCTCGCCGCGCGGGTGCCGGCGCCGTCGCCGGCGGGCGCGGTGGGCGTCACGGTCGGCTCCCCGCCGGCCGTGCCGGTCGGTGCGGGGGTCGTCGGCGTCGGCGCCGGGTCGCCGCCGCCACCTCCACCTGGCGGGTCGTCGCCCCCGCCGCCACCCCCGGTCGGGGTGGGCGCGGGCTCGTCGCCACCGCCACCGCCGTCGTCGTCGCCCCCGCCCTGGCCGGGCGGCGGCGCCGCGACGACCACGGTCACCAGCTCCCCCACCTGCAGGGTGCCGGACGGGTCGACCGCCAGCACCGTGCCCGGCTCGGCGCCGCCGGAGACCCGGGTCGTCTCGTCGACGCGCAGGCCGAGGCGGGACAGCTCCGCCACGACCTCGCCGCGGGGCCGCCCCTCGTACCGGGACGCGACCACCTCCACGGTCCGCGGCGCGGTGGTGCGGGTCGACGTGGGGTCGGCGTCGTCGTCCTCGGTGGTCGGGGGTGCGCTCGTCGCCGGCGCGGAGGTGGTCGCGGCGGGGGTGGGCGCGTCGCCGGGCTCCCGCTCGTCACCGGAGAAGACGCCGTCGGCGAGGAGGGCGCCCACGACGACGAACAGCAGCAGCGCGAGCAGCGCGAGCAACGGCGTCGTCAGGCGCCGCCGTGGCGGACCCCCGGGCGCCCCGGTCCGCAGCGCCCGGTCCCCGGCGCTGCCCGCCGCGCCTCCGCTCACCCCGGCGCCGGAGGCCACAGGGGCGGCTGTGGTGCGCGTGTCGTCGGTGCCGCGGCCGGGCACCGCCCCGCCGGGCACGACCGTCGTCGCCGCGGTGGCGCGCGGGTCACCGACCGCGGTCGCCGCCCCCGCCGTCCCCAGACCGGCCGCCGCGGCGGCGGTCGCGGGCAGCATCGCCAGCGCGTCGTCGTCCCGCCCCTCCGCCACGGCGTCGGCGGCGTCGGCGAACACCAGGGCGTCCGCGGGCCGCTCCTCGGGCTTCTTGGACAGGCAGGCGGCGACCAGCGCCCGGGCTCCCGCCGGCAGGTGCTCCGGGAGCCTCGGCGGCGGGGTGTTGACGTGCGCCATCGCGATGGCCACCGGCGTCTCGCCCGGGAAGGGGCGCTCGCCCGTGAGCACCTCGTACGCCACGCAGCCGAGCGCGTACACGTCGCTGGCCGGGACGGCCGGGTGGCCCATCGCCTGCTCCGGCGCGAGGTACTGGGCGGTGCCCATCACCTGGCCGGTGGCGGTCAGCGGCACCTGGTCCCCCGCCCGGGCGATGCCGAAGTCCGTGACCTTCAGCCCGCCGTCCGGGGTGACGAGCAGGTTGCCGGGCTTGACGTCGCGGTGCACGACCCCGGCCGCGTGCGCGGCGGACAGGCCGCGGGCGGCCTGCGCCAGCAGGGCCATCGCCCGGCGCGGCTCCAGGACCCCCTCGCGGTCCAGGGTGTCGTTCAGCGGCTCACCGGGGACGAGCTCCATCACCAGGTAGGCGGCGGAGTCCGTCTCGCCGTAGTCGAACACGCCGGCGATGTTCGGGTGCGTCAGGGCCGCCGTGTGCCGGGCCTCGTTGCGGAACCGCTCGAGGAACTTGCTGTCGCCGGTGTACTCCGGCTTGAGGACCTTCACGGCGACCTCGCGACCCAGGACCTCGTCCTGGGCGCGCCACACCTCGCCCATGCCGCCGACGGCGATCCGGTCGGTCAGCCGGTACCTCTCACCGAGGACCTGCCCGCTCGTGGGGTTCACCGCTCCAGCACCGCCTCGATGACCTCGCGCGCGATCGGGGCCGCGGTCCGGCCCCCGGAGGCCTGGTCGCCGGCGCTGCCGCCCTCCTCGACCACCACGGCCACGGCGACCCGGGGCTCGTCGACCGGGGCGAACGCCGTGAACCAGGCGTGCGGGGCGCGACCCTCGGCGTGCTGCGCGGTCCCGGTCTTGCCGGCCACGGACACGCCGCTGACCTGCGCGGCGCGACCGGTGCCGTCCTCCACGACCGCACGCATCATCTGGGTGAGCTGCTGGGCGGTGCCGCTGCTGACGGCCCGCCCCAGCTCCTCGGGCTCGGGCCGGTCGACGACGGAGGCGTCCTCGGCGCGCAGCACCTCGCGGACCATGTTCGGGCGCATCACGACGCCGTCGTTGGCGATCGCCGCACTCACCATCGCCACCTGCAGCGGCGTGACGCGCACGTCGTACTGGCCGATGCCGGCCTGCGCCTCCTGCGGTTCGTTCATGCCCTCCGGGACGCTGCTGGGGGTGACGCGCAGCGGGATGCGCAGGTCCTCGCCGAACCCGAACTCCTGCGCCTGCTGGCGCAGCACGTCGCCCCCCAGCTCCATCCCGAGGTGCCCGAACGCGGTGTTGCAGCTGATCCGCATGGCGTCCAGCAGGGTGACCTGGTCACCGGGGCCACACGCCCGGCCCCCGGAGTTCGGCAGGGTGACGGTCGTCTGCGGCAGGTCCAGCTCGGCCGGACCCGGCAGGACGGACGAGCTGTCGTACCCGTTCTCCAGCGCGGCCGCCGCGGTCACCAGCTTGAACACCGACCCCGGCGGGTACAGCCGGCCGCCGATGGCGCGGTTCTCCAGGGGCCTGGCCGGGTCGGCCAGCAGCGCCTCGAAGGCCGCGACCGCCGCCTGCCGGTCGTGCGTCGCCAGGGCGTTCGGGTCGAACGACGGTGAGGACACCAGCGCGAGCACGTCGCCGGTGCGCGGGTCCAGGGCCACGACCGCTCCCCGCTGGTCGCCGAGGGCGGCGGTCGCCGCGGCCTGCACGGCCGGGTCGATGGTCAGCTCGACCGTCGAGCCCTGCGGCTCCCGTCCCGTCACCAGGTCGGCGAAGCGCTGGTAGAAGAACCGGTCGCCCTGCCCCGTCAGCGTGTCAGCCATCGCGGCCTCGAGCCCGGCGGGCCCGTACACGACGGAGAAGTACCCGGTGACGTGCGCGTACTCCACGGCCTGGGGGTACGTCCGCAGGAACCCGTAGACGTCGTCCACCGGGACGGACTGCGCCACCGGCTGACCGCTCACGACGATCGGGCCGCGCTCGCGCCCGGCCTCCTCGATGATCGTGCGCGTGTTCCGCCCGTCCGCGTCGAGCCGGTCGGCCGCCACGAACGACGTCCACGTGGTGCTGACGAGCAGCGTCGCGAACAGCGCGAACGCCACCAGGGCGAGCCGGCGCAGGGGTGCGTTCACGGCCGACCACCCCCCACGTCGTCCCCGAAGCCGTGATCGCGCGGCTCGCGGCGGCGCTCTCGCGCCGGTGCCCCCGCGGCCGCCGGGACGGCGCTGACCACCTGCGTCGCCGGGTCGGCGGCGCGCTGGTCCACCGCGGGCGCCGGGCGGCGCACGTGGTCGGACACCCGCAGCAGCAGACCGACGATCATCCAGTTCGCGACCAGCGACGAGCCGCCGTAGGCGACGAACGGCATCGTCAGGCCGGTCAGGGGGATGACCCGGGTGACGCCGCCGGCGACGACGAAGCACTGCAGCGCCAGGGTGAACGCCAGCCCACCGGCCAGCAGCTTGCCGAAGCCGTCGCGGGCCCCGATCGCCGTCCGGAAGCCGCGCTCGACCAGCACCATGTACAGCGCCAGGACCGCGAACAGCCCGACCAGGCCGAGCTCCTCGCCGAGGCTGGCGAAGATGAAGTCGCTCTCCGCGTACGGCACGGTCTGCGGGCGGCCCTCGCCGAGCCCGGTGCCGATCAACCCGCCCTTGGCGATGCCGAACAGGCCCTGCACCAGCTGGTAGCTGCCGCCGAACTCCGCGTCGTACACCTCCGGGTCGAACGCGTTCAGCCACGCGTCGACCCGGCCCTGGACGTGGCTGAACAGCGACCACGCCAGCACCGCACCGAGCGCGAACAGGCCCATCCCGATAGCGATCCAGCTGACCCGCTCGGTCGACACGTACAGCAGCGCGACGAAGATCCCGAAGAACAACAGCGACGTGCCGAGGTCGCGCTGGAGCACCAGCACGCCGACGCTGGCGGCCCACGCGATGAGGATCGGCCCCAGGTCGCGGCCGCGCGGCAGCTGCAGCCCCATCACCTTCCGGCCCGCCAGCGCGAGCTGGTCGCGGTGGGTGACCAGGTACCCGGCGAAGAACACGGTCAGCACGATCTTGGCGAGCTCACCGGGCTGGAAGGAGAAGGGCCCGACCCCGATCCAGATCCGGGCGCCGTTGATGGTCTTGCCCAGGCCGGGGACCAGCGGCAGCAGCAGGAGCAGGAAGCCGCCGACCATGGCGGTGTAGGTGTAGCGGCGCAGGACCCGGTGGTCGCGCAGCAGCACCAGGACGACCGCCGCGAGGCCGACGCCCACGGCCGCCCAGACGAGCTGCTTGGGCGCCAGCGGGTCGTTCTCCGGCCGGGTCAGGTCGAGCCGGTGGATCATCGCCAGCCCCAGCCCGTTGAGGGCGGTGGCGATCGGGAGCATCACGGGGTCGGCGTACGGGGCCCGCAGCCGCAGCGCCACGTGCAGGCCGCCGGTGAGCACCGCCAGGCCCAACCCGTACGCGAGCACGCCGGGTGGGAACGCGCCGTCCTGGGCCACCCCGACCATCGCGTACGCGGACATGGCGACGCCGACGGCGACCAGCAGCAGCGCCAGCTCGACGTTGCGGCGGGTCCGGGGGGTGTGCTCGGTGACCGTCGTCATCACTCGGTGCAGTCCTCCGGCACGGGGTCGCCGTACCGGTTGGTGGGGACGGGCGTGCTGGTCGGGGCGGTCGTCGGCTCGCCGCCGGCGGCGGGGGCCGTGGGCAGGGGGGTCGGGTCACCCGTCGGCAGGGGCGTGGGGACGGTCGGCGCCGCGGTCGGCGCGGGGGACGGCTGCCCGGTCACCGGGTCGACCGGTCCGGTGGTCGGCTGGTCGTCGGGCTCGACCGCGGCGCAGACGTCGGAGCGCTGCAGCAGGTTGGTCACGATCCGCCGGGCGTCGTCGAGGTCGTCCGCGGGGATGCCCTCGTCGACCGACTCCCGCCACACGGCGGGCAGGCTGTCCACCGGCAGGTCCTGCTGCTCGTGCAGCCGGTGCAGGCTGACCGGTCCGACGTCCTGGCTCAGCCCCTGGAAGATCGCGACGTCGTCGGCCTCGACGCCGACGAAGTACTGCTGCTGCAGCCACTGCCACCCCGCCCAGGAGCCCGCGGCGAGCACACCGAGGACCACCAGAGCGCCCAGCCCGCGCAGCCACCCGCGACGCCTGGCGACCGGCGGGTCCTCGTCGTCCTCCTCGTCGTCGTCGCCGTCCTCGGCGCCGCGGGACAGCGCGGCCGCGCGGGCGGCCGGGCTGTCCGCGGCGGCGGAGGGACGACGACGGTCGTGCGCCGCCGCGCCGACCACCTGCGGGCTGGACGACGGTGCGCTCGCGGCGTCCACGACGTCCGCCACGATGCACGTGATGTTGTCCTGGCCGCCGCCCCGCAGGGCCAGCTCGACGAGCCGCTCGGCGCAGGCCGCCGCGTCGGGCACCTCGCGCAGGGTGTCCGCGAGGGTCTCGTCGCTGACGAACCCGGAGAGACCGTCGGAGCACAGCAGCCAGCGGTCGCCGACCCTGGCCTCGCGCACCGAGGTGTCCAGCTCGTCGCCGGCGTCCACGTCGCCGAGGACCCGCATCACGACCGACCGCTGCGGGTGCACCTCGGCCTCGTCGGGGGTGATCCGCCCCTCGTCGACGAGCCACTGGACGAACGTGTGGTCCTTCGTCACCTGCGTGAGCACGTCGTCGGACAGCAGGTACGCGCGGGAGTCGCCGATGTGGGCGAGGGCGAGCCGGGACTCCGACCGCAGCAGCGCCGTCACGGTCGTGCCCATGCCGGCGAGGTCGGGGTCCTCGGCGACCCGCTCCTTCATCCGCCGGTTCGCGGCGTGGATCGCGTCCTCGAGGTGCTGCAGGGCGTCGTCCGAGCCGTGGGCCTCGTCGTCCAGCGCGGCCAGCTCGCCGATCGCCGTGGACGACGCGACGTCACCGCCCGCGTGACCGCCCATCCCGTCGCAGACGACGAGCAGGTGCGGGCCGGCGTAGGCGGAGTCCTGGTTGTTCTTGTACCGGCCGAGACCGATGTCCGAGCGCGCGGCGTAGCGCAGGGCGATGGCCAACGCGGCTACCTCCGGAGCTCGATGACGGTCCGCCCGATCCGCAACCTGCTCCCCGGCTCCACCGGCGACGGCGCGGTCAGACGCTCGCGACCGAGCACCGTACCGTTCGTGGAGCCCAGATCCTCGACGTACCACCGACCGTCGTCGGGGTACAACCGGCAGTGACGACCGGACGCGTAGTCGTCGGTCAGCACGAGCGTCGCCTCCGGCGAGCGCCCGATCAGCACCTGCGCCTGCCCCAGCGGGATCGTCGTCCCCGCGAGCGAGCCCTCGGTGACGACGAGCTTGGTCGGGACGGCGCGCTCGGCCTGGGCCTGCCGCTTGGGTCGCTCGGGCCGCGGGGCGGGCCGGGAGGGAGCCGGGCGCTTCGCGGACCCGCCGCGCTGCACCACCCGGGTGCCGTACAGGTCGCGGCGCAGGACTCCCACGACCCCCAGCACGAAGACCCACAGGAGCGCCAGCAGGCCGAGACGGAGCAGGGTGACGGTCAGCTCGCTCATGAGGTGGGCGTCACCCGTCCAGGTCGGCTCGCGCGGAGAACCGGATCCGGGTCCGGCCCATCGTGATGGTGCTGCCGTCGACCAGGCGCGCGGCGTCCCGGCGCTCACCGTCGACGTAGGTGCCGTTCGTCGAGCCGAGGTCGCGGATGACGGCGCCGCCGTCCTCCAGCCGGATCTCCGCGTGCCGGCGGGACACGCCCGGGTCGTCCACGAGGAGGTCCGCCTCCGAGCCGCGACCCAGCACGGTCGAGCGGCTCGTCAGCTGGTAGCGGCGGCCGTCGACGTCGATCACCGGGTGCGACACGGTGGCGACGGCCTCCGTGCCGGCCGGTGCGACGGCGCCCTTCACCCGGTGCCCCTCCACCCGGTAGACGCCGGTGTCCAGCTCGTCGTCCTGCTCGAACCGGATGGTCACCGGACCCACGAACGCGTACCGCTGCTGTCGGGCGTGGGTGGTCAGGCTGTCGGCCAACTCGTCGGCCAGCGAGTCCTCCCAGTCGGCCACGCGCGCGTGGTCGTCCGCGGACAGCGTGATGACGAACGAGTTCGGGACGAGCGTGCGGCCCCGGCTGACGACGGCCGCCTGGTTGTCGGTCTCCCGCCGCAGCGCGCTCGCCAGCTCGACCGGCTGCACCTCGCTGCGGAAGGCCTTCGCGAAGGCCCCGTTCACGGCGCGCTCGATCCCGCGCTCGAACTTGTCGATGACGCCCACGACGCACCTCCCGCCCCGCTCGTTGCCGACCGGCGTGCGGGCGCACGCCGCAGGGGCCGCTGAGGGACGACCCCTCTGCGATCGTAACGGTGACCGCGTCCGATGCCCTCCCCACACGAGCTCGCGAGGGGTCCGGGGCCTTGCGACGCACTCTCGGGGCCTGTCAGGGACCGGACCTGCGTCGCTCCCGCCGCCGTCGCCGGCCGACCACCCGGGCGGCCCCTGGCCGTCCTGGCGACCGTCCCGACCGTGCTAGCCTTGCCGTCGCTCGCGCGAGTGGCGGAATAGGCAGACGCGCACGGTTCAGGTCCGTGTGCCCGAAAGGGCGTGGGGGTTCAACTCCCCCCTCGCGCACGAGGCGGCGGTGAGCCGCTGACCAGCAGAAGCACCAGAGAGCCCCGGCCCCGAGAGGGTCGGGGCTCTCTGGTGCTCCAGCCCTGGAGCCACGGCAACGACCGTCAGCGGCTGGCGCGACGACTCCGCGTACACGCCCGCCGAGGTCGAGTCCATCGATCGAGTGCTCGCGGCCGGGTTCGCGGCAGTGGCGGCGACCCGCGAGACGGATACAGAGCGGCCTGTCGTAAGACTGGCCTACCTGCGTCGCGCCTGTTGCGGGCGCCCGGCCCGAGGTGGCCGGCGCCCACGTCACCCACCAACCGGTAGATCGTCCAGCGTGTCGACGGACCCCTGTCACCGGTTGCGCAGGCTGACCACCCGCCACCGATCAAGCCCGTCCTCCCGCATGGAGCCGCTGATCGGGGGAGGCTGCTCAGCAGGTCACGCGAAGTCAGTTGTCGGGCGTTCGACCGGTCGGGCACACTCGACGCCGCGACGAGCACCAGAGAACTCGCGGTGCGTCACGGAGCACGAGCGTGACGCCGGCGGCTCCGCCTCTTGTGCGCGTCGCACTGCATGGAGTAGCTCAGCGGAAGAGCCCCCGGCTCTAGACCGGGAGGGCGCAGGTTCGAGTCCTGCCTCCATGTCTGACGTTCCGTCCTGAAGTAGATCAGTGGTAGATCACCCGCCTTGTCACGCGGGAGGGCGCGAGTTCGATCCTCGCCTTCAGGTCCATCCCGCGCAGTCGAGGAACCCCATGCACCAGGAGCTCCGGGCCGAGGCCTCCCCGTTCTACGCGATGGGGCGGCTGCGGGACGCGCTGCACGCCGCCGCCACGTCCGGGAACGAGGCCACGCGCGCCCGCGCCGCGGCGAAGGTCGACAGCTGGCGCATGGTGCTCGACGGCATGGCGAGCGGCGAGCTGGTCATCGGCAACCGCGAGCCGGTGGCGGGCACGCCGGCGTGGGTGACCCTCGAGGTCGTCACCGGCGGTTTCGCGACCGGGCGGTACCTGGTCGAGCAGCCGCTGGACGCAGACGAACGCGCCAGGCTGGCCGACCTGCCCGCCGGCCCCGGCTCGACGCCTCGCGAGCGGCTGAACCTCTGGTACCTGAGCGACGCTGGGCAGGCCGAGCTGCTGGCCGCGCTGACCAGCGAGCGGTACCGGATCGGCCTGCCCGAGCACGCGGCGCTGACCGTCGTGGCATGGCTCGTCGACCGTGGTCACGGTGAGGCCGCGCTCGACCTGGTCGCCGAACTGCGGCCGTACCTTCATCGCCTGCGGTTCACCCCGCAGCTGACCGACCGTGCGATGCCCGCCGGCACTGCGGTCCACCTGGAGTCCGTCGGCACAGTCGCCGCCACCCTGCGGACCGCCACAGCGCCTGCGCAGCTGATCGCCATGCGGGAGACGCTCACGTTGTGGCACCCGCTCTACGACGACCTCGTCGCCCTGTGGGCGGAGACCGTCGACGGCGAGCTGCCGCACCTCGTCACCGGCGAGGGCGCCACCAGCGTCGAGGGCGGCTGGCCAGCCAGCCGCTTCCCGGGCGGTTGGGCGGCGCGGCGTGCCGAGTGGCTGAGCCGCTACGCGGCAACCGTGGACCGGACGACCGCGTCCAGCCGGCACCAGCACCCCAAGAGCAACTTCACCCGGCTGCGGCGTGCCCTGGAGTCGGCCGGGGACGACGGCACCGGCCTGTCCGGCCGTGACGTGGGCTGGGTACGGAGGGCGCTGGCGAACACGGTGACCCGTCACGGGGCTCCGGGCAGCGAGGCCCGGGCCTCGCTGCGGGCCGTTCAGGCCGTCATCGCGGGTCGGCCGACGAACGCCGCGCTGGCGCACGTCGTCGCCGGCCGACTCGACCGCTTCCCCGCGGACGGCGGCATCCCGGACCTCGATCCGGTCGTCAGTGACATCACGGACGCGGAGGCGCCGGCGATCGGCGACGGCCTGGCCGTGCCCGCATCCGTCGTCCGGACGGTGAGCCGCGCCCTCGAGGCGCCCGTGGAGGAGCTGGTCGGGCGGGGGGTGATCGGTTCCGGCGAGGTCCTCGCGCGGGTGCTGCCGCAGGTCACAGCGCAGTACGTCTCGGCGAGCATCGACGACGCGGTGCTGGCCGGACTGCACGCCCGCACCTACACGGCGTTCCGGCGCCGGCGCAGTCTGCTCCTGCTCAACCTCGAGCACCAGGTGCGATTCGAGGAGCTCCCTTGGGTCGCGGCCCTGTCCGGCTTCCGCGCCGCCCCCGGCCGGTCGCCGCAGGCGGCGCGGCAGGCGCTCCAGCGAGCTGTCCTCCTGGCCCTCGACTCGTTCCCGGAGCGGATCCTCCCCAACCCCCTGGTGCGCGAGTTCGGCGCCCTCGCCACCGCGGCGGACGTGCGGCTCCCGCTGGTCGAGGAGGTGGCCGCGGACATCTTCATGGGCACCTTCACGACGAAGTGGCGGACCGCGGCGAAGTTCGCCAGCGAGAGCCTCCAGGGCTCGCTCTACGCCCGCTACTACGACCTGCCCGCCCCGGAGTTCTGGTTCTCCAACCCGGAGCCGACCGGCTGGACACGGAGGCTGCAGCGCCGATGGGGCAAGGAGACGACCGCCGACTTCACCGCGCTGTGCAACACCCGCGCGGCCGAGGCCGGCCGGGCCGAGCACTCGTGGAGCGTGTCGGCCAACGGCGCGGTGCTCGAGCAGAGCCAGATCCTCACCACCCACAACCTGGTCGCGCTCACGGTCGGACTCGACGTGCAGTCCGCTCTACGGGAGCGAGCGCCGGAGCTTGCCGAGCAGGTGCTCACCTGGGTGCTGCGGACACACGCGCAGCTGCCGAGACAGCACCACGCGGCCCTGCAGGCCGTCAAGAACGTCTCATACGCCTGGAGGCAGGCGATCTACCTGCTCAGCTTCTGCGACGAGGGCTCCCAGAAGGCCGCGGTGCGCCGCCTCATCGAGGCCACGGCCAACGGCACTGCCGGTCGGCTGCGGCCGGTCGTCGACGGGCTGGCTCACGTTCTCGCCGGCGGCGGCTTCACCACGGACGGCTTCGCCGACGAAGGAACCGGACGACGCCTCCTGGGGTGGTCCGTAGGGGAGCACTGGCTTCTCGGGATGGTCGCCGCCCCTCGCTGACGGCGCAGACGGTCAGGAGCGGCCCGGCGCACTGGTGCTCCCGCGCGCCCAGCCCCTGCAGCGGCGCAGTTCCGGGCCCGGTAGGCCACCGGAACTGCGTCCGTGCAGCGCACGGTGTCGCAGACGGCCCGGGGACCGTCGCCGAGCACGCGCTGTCGCCGCGCGCGTCGGCACTACGGTCGCCGCGTGAGCCACGAGCAGGTCGGCAGACGCCCTCAGTACGAGTCGATAGCGCAGGCGTACGCGCGGCACGCGGCCGTCAACCCGTGGAACGCGGCGTACGACCGACCGGCGGTGCTGGCGCTCGCGGGCGAGGTCGACGGGCTGCGGGTGCTGGACGCCGGGTGCGGGCCGGGCCTGTACGCCGAGGAGCTGGTGGCCCGGGGAGCGGACGTCGTCGCGGTCGACCAGAGCCCGGCGATGGTGGAGCTGGCCCGCGACCGGGCACCCTCGGCGGAGGTCCGGGTGCACGACCTCGCCGACGACCCGGTCTGGCTCGCGGACCACTCGGTCGACCTGGTGGTGTGCCCGCTGGTGTGGCACTACCTCGACGACCGCGTCGCCACGCTGAGGTGGTTCCGTCGCCTCGTGGCCCCCGGCGGGGCGGTCGTCATCTCCACCCACCACCCGGCATCGGACTGGGTGCGGCTGGGCGGGAGCTACTTCACCGAGGCCGTCGTCGAGGAGCACTGGAGCGCCGGTGGCTGGGACATGCGCTTCTGGCGGCTCCCCCTCACCACGCTCACCGAGGAGTTCGCAGGTGCGGGGTTCCACATCGAGCGGCTCGTCGAACCCCGCCCGGACCCGGACCTGGCCCGGACGAACCCAGGCGTCCACGAGCGGCTGTCGACGTCCCCGGGCTTCGTCCTGTTCCGCCTCCGGGCGGGCTGCTCCCCCGAGCGGTCAGGGAGTCACGGCACGTAGTACGTCAGCAGGTCGCTCGTCACCGGTGGGAACAGCGCCGCCATCAGCTCGGCGTGCCGGCCGGGGTAGACGTCGGGGCGGCGTCGGGACAGGCCCTCGATGCCCAACGGCCCGAACAGCAGCGGCCCCACGGCGTCGGGCGCCACGCCGCAGCCACCCACGGCACCCGGCGACTGCATGGTGCCGCCGACCACCGGTGCGCCCAGCCGGCCGTCGACGACCGGCATCCGCAGGTGCCGGCGGAACGTGGACACCACGACCTCGTCGGGGAGCTCGACGCCGGACCGGGCGAGGCGCTCGTCCAGGACGGGACGCAGCCGGTCGAGCAGGACGGCGTCGTCCGGCACGCGCACGTAGTACTGCTCCGCCTCCGGGTCCGGCTCCCCGGTGACCTCGCGGAGGACGTCACCGGCCACGGTGCCGGGCCGGTCCGCGACGGCCAGGTCGTCGCCGTCCTCGACGGACTCGGCGAGCGCGTGGGCGTGGGCCAGCAGCGCGAGGGCGGCGGCGCGGTCGGTGGCGGCCACCTCGGTGAGCAGCACGTCGTCGTCCGGGGGGCTGGTCCGGCCGGTGGCGACGACCTCGCCGGCGCGCACCACGGCCCAGGTGGTGCTGCCGTCGTGCTCCAGCAGCCAGCGCCGGCGCGGCGGGGAGTGCGGCATCCGCAGGTCGACGGCCCGCTGCGCGCCCGCCTGCAGCCGCTCCAGCGCGGGGACGTCCTCGACGGTCGCGGGCCGGACCTCGAAGCCCACGAGCGCCTCCGGACCGGGCGGCGCGGTCAGCGGACGGCGGGGTGCGATGTCGATCGCGTACTCGTAGCCGAACAGCCGGTAGAAGTAGGGGATCCCGATCATCACCTGCAGGACGTGGCCGCGCGCCGCGGACAGCTCGTGCGCCCACCCCATCAGCGCGCGGACCAGGCCACGCCCCTCGTACGCGGTGTCCGTGGCGACCAGCTCGACCTGGCCGGCGGGCAGGCGGACCGGCTCGTCGAGCCCCTCGGTCGTCAGCTGCAGCTCCTCGTCGAGGAGCGTGGCCGTGGACACCACGCGCTCGCCGTCGACGACGACGGCGCAGGTCTCCCACCCGGCGGCGGGGTCCTCGACGACGAGCCGGTGGTCCAGCGCGTCCACGGGCTCGCCCCGCTCGACGAGCAGCGCACCGACCTGGTCGAGGTCGGCGGGCGTGGCGGTACGCAGGACGAGGCCACCCGGGAGGAGACGGTCGGTCCCTCGGGCGCTCGTCGGGGTGGTTGTCGGGGTGGTCGTCGTGGTGGGAGGGGTGGTCATGCGGACGATCCTGTCGACCGCAGGTCCGAGGACGCCACGCATTTCCGGGGCAGCCGACGCGGGACGGGGACGGCCGGCCGACCCCGAACCGCCCGTGATCCGCCCTCCTCGCGACGGCCACGGCGACCGGCGACGGTCCTAGCGTGGCAGCGCCTCGCGCGGCCCGGCACCGCGTGCGGCCGCCCCGGACCAGGACCCAGGAAGGCGACGCCCATGTCCCCCGCACCCGCACCCGCACGCCGTCTCGTGGCCGGCGCCGCCGCGCTCGCCACCGCCGCCGGGCTGCTGCTCGTCGCCCCCGCGGCGGTCGGGTCCCCCGCTTCCAGCGCCCCCGACGGTGTGGCCGCGTCCCCACCCGGCGGCGTGCCGGGTGTCGCGGTCCCCGACCTCGCCTGGGGCGCGTGCCCAGCGGACGAGCCCGCGCCGCCGCCGATCACCGGCACGTTCGAGTGCGCCACCGCCACCGTGCCCCTGGACTACGACGACCCCACCGGCGAGACCATCGAGCTGGCGCTCAAGCGGCGCCTCGCGGACGAGCCGTCCGCCCGGGTCGGGTCGCTCTTCCTCAACCCCGGCGGGCCGGGCGGGTCGGGCGTGGACTTCGTGACCGTCGCCGAGCTCTTCTACGACCCCGAGGTGCTCGCGGCGTTCGACGTCGTCGGGTTCGACCCCCGCGGGATCGCCCGCAGCACGCCGCTGACCTGCTTCGCCTCGCTGGAGGAGGTGGAGGAGTTCTACGCCGACCTGCCGCCGTTCCCGGTGACCGTCCGGGAGGACCGGCAGGTCGCCCGCGCCTACGAGGGCCTGGGCCGGCTGTGCGCCGAGCGCGGCGGGCCGGTGAAGGACCACATGACGACGGCGGACGTGGCCCGCGACCTCGACGTCCTGCGCGAGGCCGTGGGCGACGAGCAGCTCACCTACGCCGGGTACTCCTACGGCACCCAGCTCGGGACGACGTACGCCAACATGTTCCCCGGTCGGGTCCGGGCGCTGGTGCTGGACGCCGTCCTCGACCCGATCGCCTGGACGACGGGCCGCAACGCCCTCGAGGGCCGGACGGTGCCGTTCAGCACCCGCCTGCGCAGCGACTCCGGTGCGTACGCGACGCTGCAGGGCTTCTTCCGGGAGTGCCGCGCCGCGGGGCCGGAGGCGTGCCCGCTGGCCGAGGGCGGCGACCCGGAGCGCCGGTACGCGCGGCTCGCGCTGCAGCTGCTCGTGCGGCCCGTCGAGGTGGAGGTCGCCCCGGGGGTCACGCAGACCGTCGGCTACGCCGAGCTCGTCGGGACCACGCTGGGCGCCCTGTACGACCCGCCGAGCTGGCCGTTCCTCGCCGCCCTCGTCGACGAGCTGGCCGAGCTGCGCGACCCGCGCGCCGCCGGCGCGGCCTGGACCGCCGTCCAGGACCGGCTCGGACTGCAGGAGGAGCCGGCGCCGCAGGTCGAGGAGGGGTTCCTCGGGGTGGCGTGCTCGGACTCCGACAACCCGCGCCACTGGCAGGCGTGGTCGGTCAACGGCCGCGTGGCGGACCTGCGCGCGCCGTACTTCGGCCGGTTGTGGACGTGGGCGTCCATCGGCTGCGAGTCCTGGCCGGTGCGGGACGCCGACCGCTACGCCGGACCGTGGACGGCCACCACCGCGAACCCCGTCCTCGTGGTCAACCCGCGGTACGACCCGGCGACGCGCTACGAGGGCGCCCAGCTCGTCAACCGGCTGCTGCCCGGTTCGCGCCTGCTCACCCTCGAGGGGTACGGGCACACCACCCTGGCGCAGAGCGCCTGCGTCGACGCGGCCGTCGCCGGCTACCTCGTCGACGGGGTGCTCCCCGAGGAGGGGGCGACGTGCGCCCCGGACGCCGGCCCGTTCGACGCCGCGCCGGCGACCCGCACCGCGGACCCACGCGAGCTGGCCCGCCAGGAGGCGCGTCGCGAGGTGGTGCTGACCGACCGCCACGGCTGGTGAGGGGGCTGGTGAGGGGGCTGGTGAGCCGGTGGTGAGCGGACGCCGCCGCTGTCGGACCACCGCGCCACGATGACCGCATGACCCCGGACGAGCTGCTCGCGTACTGCCTGTCCAAGCCGGGCGCCTGGCAGGACGAGCCCTGGGAGGGGGACGTCGTCACGAAGGTCGGGCCGAGGATCTTCGCGTTCCTCGGAGACGGCCGATCCGTGGGCGTCAAGTGCGGCCGGACGCGCGAGGAGGCCGACGAGTGGCTGGCCCAGTACCCGCAGGACGCCTCGGTGATGGCGTACATCGGCCGGTCGGGGTGGAACACCCTGCGGGTCGGCGGCGCGATCCCGGACGACGAGGTGCGGGAGGCCGTCGACGCCTCCTACGAGGCGGTGGTGGCGAAGCTGCCGAAGCGGGACCGGCCCGAGGCCTGACCCGCGCGCGTCACCGCCGCGTCACCGCCGCGCCGGCGTCACCGGGAGGAACCGCGTCATCAGCGCCGTGATCGACGGGCCCGGTTCGACCCCGATCTCCTCGGCCAGCAGCCGGCGGTACCGGTGGAAGTGCCGCAGGGCCTCCGCGACGTTCCCCTGCCGCAGGTGCAGCTCGAGCATCAGCTGGTTGCTGCTCTCGCGCAGCGGCGCCGCGTGCACCAGCGTGATGGCGTGGGTGAGCGCCTCCCCGATCCGGCCGCTGAGCAGGAGGCGCCCGACGAGGGTCTCGAGCGCGTGCAGCTGCAGCAGGCGCAGGCGCTCCCGCGGCTGCTCCAGCCACTCGTCGTCCCACTCGTGCAGCAGGCCCGTGCCGGTGCCCGGCGGCGGCGCCGGGCAGGCGCCGCTCGCGGCGTGGCCGCCGTCCTGGAGGACGGCGGTGATCCAGCGCTCCACCCGGTGCACGTCGACGTCCACGTCACCGAGCGACACGTCGTCGCGCGACGAGCGCACGACGCACCGGTCGACGCGCTGCAGGCGCCACAGCGCGGTGCGCAGGTCGGCGCTCGCGCGGCTCTGCGGGACGTCGGGCCACAGCGTCCCGGAGACCTGCTGGCGGCTGACGGGGCCGACGACCGCGAGGTAGGCGAGCAGCCGCGCGGCTCCCGCGGGGAGCAGGACCGCGTGGCCGGACCGGCCGAGGCGGAAGCACCCGAGGACCTGGAGCAGCCAGGTCCGCTCCGGGTCCGGGGCGGGTGGGTCGGCGTTCACGTGGACGCTCGGCCCTCCCGTCGTGGCCCCCCGGCAGACACGGTCGCATCATCGCACCGCCACCGGGGGTTGCCCCGGACGGACACGGTGCCCCGGACGCGCACGGACCCGGTCCCGCTGGGGCGGGTACCGGGTCGTGGTCAGCCGCGGGCTGCGCCCGTCACGTCAGCCTGCGCCCGTCACGTCAGCCTGAGTTCGTCACGTCAGCACGGACTCGAGGTGGCAGCACATCCCGTCGTCGTCCGCCGCCACCCGCAGCCCCCGGACGCCGTACGCCACCTGCGTCTGCTCGGGGTGCCCGCGGCGCAGGGTCACCACGACGGGGACGTGCTCGGCGAGCTCGGCGTCGAAGGTCCGGCCCGGGTGCTGGCCGCTGACGTCCGACAGCTCCTTGAGCAGCGGGCCGTTGAGGAAGGCGACGCTGGACCGGCTGGTCGGGTACAGCTCGTCCCAGCGGGCGGCGGAGACGACCGTCGCGGCGCTGACGAACACGTCCTGGTACTCGGGCGTGACCGGGACGTCGGCCACGGCGGCCCAGTACGTGAACGCCGTGGTGACGTCCGCGTCCGCGACCCCGAGGTCGTGCAGGGCCTGCCGGAGCTCCGGCGTGCAGACGAGCGGTGCGCCGTCGTCCGTGGGGCGGACGTGCTTGACCAGGAAGTCGACGCGGATGCCCACGTCACACCGCCTTCGCGGCGTGCAGCGCGTCGATCTTCGCCTTGTACTGCGCGATGAGCGTGTCGTAGATCGCGACCGTCGACTCGAACGTGGCCCCGTCGATGGTGCCGGCGCCGAGCTGGTCGGCCAGCTCGTTCTCCCGCTTCTCGAAGTTGACGAGGTCGTTCTGGTAGAGCTGCACCAGGCCGAGGGTCGCCTCCGTCTGCGCCTGCTTGACCGAGAAGCGGACGTCGTACAGGTACAGGTACTGGTTGATGTACTCGTTGTCGAAGAAGCTGTGGGACTCGTACGAGCTGGCGGCCACGCTCGTGAAGACCTGCATCCCGAACCCGAGCGACTCGGACTTGGTGTCGCTGGTGTAGGAGATCGACGCGCTGCTGCCGAAGCTGAGGATGATGCTGCTGAGCACGTCGAAGACCTTGCCGGCGACGTAGAGCTCGAGGTTCGCCATCGCGCCGACCTCCGACCCCAGGGCCTTGGTGGCGTCGGCGACGGCGTCCTCGTTCACGCCCGTGCCCGCCGGTGCGGGGGCGCCGGAGAAGACCGCCTTGCTCAGCGCGTCGACGACGTTCTTCATGGTGTCGAGGCTGAACTCCTTCTGGTGCATGAAGTCGGTCTTGCTGCCGCTGGTGAACTGCTTGGCGTCGTCGGGTCGACGCCTCCTGGCGCCGGGCGGTAGTCGACAGGCCGGGGCGTCCACGAGCCGTCGTCCGCTCGTCCCGGCGACGTGGGCGCGCCGGCCCCCGTCGCGTCGACGCGGCGTCACGGGATGCGCGACGGATCGTCGCGATCGCGACGTATCGGGACGCCGCGCGTGCTCTCCTGGTGTCAGGACCTGCGACCGGGCCCGGGGTCGATGCCACCCGGCCCCGGCCCGGTCGGGGTCCCGGGCGGCAGGCGCTGCCGCCCGGCGCGGCCGGCAGGAGGCGCTGTGCCCAGGCTCAAGCAGCACGACGGGCGTCTGAACGGCCCGGAGCTCCAGCAGCTGCGGGACGCGCTGCTCGACGCGTTCACGCTCGGCTCGCTCACCGAGATGCTCCGGTTCCGGCTGGACCGTCACCGCGAGCACCTGTCGCTGGCCAACGACCTGCCCACGATCGTGCTGGACGTCCTGACCCGGGCCGAGTACGAGAGCTGGACGGCGGAGCTGCTCACCGGCGCCCGGGCGTCCAGCCCGCAGAACGCCCGGCTGCTGGCGGTGGCCCAGCAGTTCGGCCTGGCCACGGCGACCCCGCCGCGGCGCGAGCTGGAGCTGCGGATCACCGAGGCCGGGGGACTCCTGGACGTCGTGCGGTGGCGCGAGCGCCTCGGCCGGGCCGAGGGGCGCGTCTGCCGGGTCGAGGTCACCGGCGCCGACGGCGCCGGGGAGGCGCTGGGCACCGGGTTCCTGCTGGGGCCCGACCTCGTGCTGACCAACCACCACGTCGTCGCCCCCGTGCTGCGCGGCGACGTCCCCGCCACGCGGCTGGCGTTCCGGTTCGACTACAAGGTCCTCGGCGACGGCGTGGTGCTCAACCCCGGCCGGGTGCACCGGGCGGCGCCGGACTGGGACGTCGACCACAGCCCGCCGAGCCCGCTCGACGAGCAGGTCGACCCGCCGCAGGCGCCGGGCGCGGACGAGCTCGACCACGCGCTCGTGCGGCTCGCGGAGCCCGCCGGCTCCGAGCCGCTCAGCGCCGGCGCGGGTGCCGAGGCGGACGCCCCACCGCGGGGCTGGTTCGAGCCGCCGGTCTCGCCGCACGACTTCACCAAGCACCCCGCGCTGTTCATCCTCCAGCACCCCGCCGGCGGCCCGCTGCGCCTGGCGGTGGACACCGACGCGGTCCTGGGCACCGCGGGGCCGGACGGCGCGCCCACCCGGGTGCGGTACCGCACGACGACGGAGCCCGGGTCGTCCGGCTCGCCGTGCTTCGACGCCGACTGGAACCTCGTCGCCGTCCACCACAGCGGCGACCCGAAGTACCTCACCGGCGCGGCCCCCCGCTACAACCAGGGCGTCCCGGTGGCCGCCGTCCTCGCGCTGCTCGCGGCGCGCGGCAAGGCGGACCTGCTGGGCGCCCAGGAGCCGTGAGGTCGCCATGGAGCTGCTCACCGCGGAGGACCGGACGGCGCTGCACTCGGCGCTGCTCGACGCGTACGGCACCAAGGAGATGCTCAAGGACCTGCTGATGGGGTCCGCCGGGGAGACGCTGGACCGGATCAGCACCGCCGGTGACCTGCCCGGCATGGTCGCCGACCTGGTCGGGAAGGCCGCCGCGGCGCCGTGGCTGCCGGAGCTGCTGGCCTGGGCGAGCCGGACGCGACCGCCCGAGCACCCGCTGTCCCGGTTACGTGACGTCGTGGACAAGCGCGCGGCGATCCGCTCGGTCGTGCACCCCGACGACCCGCTGCTGTCCTACCGGGTGGTGGGCCAGCCGATGGCCGACCGCACGCGGCTGCGGGAGGCCCTGCGCCGCCTGGACTCCGGCAGCGGGTCGCGGGTCCTCGTCGTGGACGGCGACCCGGCCACGGGCAAGTCGCACACCGTGGCGCTGATCTCCTACCTGCGCGCGCGGCGCCTGTTCCGGCTCGCGGACGTCAACCTCGAGCTGCTCGCGCGGACCGAGACGACGCCGATCTCGGCCCCGGTGATCGGGCGCAGCATCGCGCTGCAGCTCGGGCTGGAGGGCGCCCCCGTGCCCACCGAGGAGCAGGAGACCCGGTGGGTCGGCGACTACGTCGACTGGCTGCTGGGGGCCCTGGGCAGCGACCCGACCGTGAACTGGGTGGTCGTCGACGGCTTCAGCAAGGTCCCGGTGACCGTCGCGGCCACCTCCCTGATCGAGCGCCTCGGGTACCGGGCGTACGTGAACTTCCCGACCCTGCGGCTCGTCCTGCTCGCCTACGACGACGTCGACGAGCTGGACCCGCTGCTGCCCGGCCGGATCGAGCACGAGCGCGTCGGCCGGATCAGCGTGGAGGAGCTGCGGCTGGGCCTGCTGCGCTTCTTCACCCAGGAGTACCTGGAGCAGCAGGCGTCCGAGGGCGACCTGGACCCGGACGTCGACGCCCTGCAGGCCCGGGTGGAGACGTCCGTCCAGCGGGTGCTGGAGCACGTGCACGACGACGACCCGCTGCGGATGGTGCGGCTGCGGCGCGCCTGGCGGGCGGAGGTGGCCGGGGCGCCGGACGCCTCCGGTGCGACCCCGGAGGTCTCCGGGGTGGGGAGCTGACCGTGGCCGCCGACCAGGGCCGCTCCCTGCACGACCAGCTCTCCGCGATGCTCGGGCGCGCCGACGAGGCGCTGCGGACCGGTGCGGTCGCCGCGCAGCCGCTGGACCTGCCCGCCTACGGTCGCTACCACGAGGCGGCGGCCGTCCTGACCCGCTTCGACCCCGACGCCCTCGTCCCCGTCGGTGGACCGCCCCCGGACGACGCCGAGCGGGCGGCCGGCGTGCGGCGGCTGCTGCGGGACTGCCAGCGGGTCGGCGACGACGGCTGGTGGGCGCTCGACGACCACGTGCGGCGGGAGGTCCTCGCCCAGCTCGGGAGCCGCGAGCGGCTGGAGGAGGCGCTGGCGGCCAACCCCCGCACCAGCGGCGAGGACCGCGCGGCGGCCCTGCTCGCCGCGCACCTGCGGGGCTCGGCCCCGCCCGTCGACGAGCTCGACCGCGCGGGGGTCGCCGCCGCGCTCGAGCTCGACCAGTGGCTGACCGGCCTGGGCGTGGCCGCCGTCCTCGACCTGCCGGACCCTGCACGGCTGCGCGCCCGCGGCGCCCTGCTGGCGCTGCTGCTGCCGTTCGAGGAGCTCGCCGGGGACACGTTCGCCGGCCGGGTGGAGGAGCTGCAGCGCCTGCGCGACCACGTCGGGGTGCTGCCACCCGGCTCCGTGCGCGGTCGCGTGCAGCGGGTCGCGCGCGAGGTCCTGCAGCAGAACGAGCGCCCACTCGTCGTCCACGGCCCGGGCGGGGTGGGCAAGTCCGCCCTCGTGGCGCGGTTCATCTGGGAGCACAGCACCCTGCCGGACGCCCAGCGCTTCCCGTTCGCCTACCTCGACCTGGACCGCGCGGAGCTGCGACCCGACGAGCCGCTGGTCCTGCTCGTCGAGGTGCTGCGCCAGCTCGCCCTCCAGCACCCCGAGCGCCAGGAGTTCCTCAGCCGGGTGCGCCGGCAGTGGCGCCGCGACCTGGCCGAGGCGGTCGCCCGCCAGGCCGAGCGCACGGCGGCCGCCGCCGGGACGGCGCGCGCCGTCCGGCCCCTGGTGGTGGCACCCCCTCCGGTGACCGCACCCGCGGAGCTGGCCCGCTACGTGCAGGACCTGGCCTCCCTGCTCACCTACCTGCGCGACCCCGACGAGCCGTTCCTGCTCGTCCTCGACACCTTCGAGGAGGTCCAGTACCGGGGGGAGGCGGCGGTCGCGGTCGTGGGGCGGCTCCTGCAGGAGCTGCGCACGCACGTGCCCCACGCCCGGGTCGTGGTCAGCGGGCGCGCGCCGGTGGACCTGCCCGGGACGACGGTCGACGAGCTGCCCCTGGGCGACTTCGACGACGAGGCGGCGTCGGCGTACCTGGCGGCGCGCGGCGTCCGGCCTCCCGCTCAGGTCCGAGCGCTGGTGCGCCGGTTCGGCCGCAGCCCGCTGACGCTCTTCCTCGTCGCGCAGGCCTGGCGGCAGGGCGACGGGAACGACGACCTGGACGACGTCGACACGCGTTCGGTCCTGCGGCGGCGCGCGGACGACGAGGTGGTCCAGGGCCAGCTGTACCGGCGGATCCTGCGCCACGTGCACGACGAGCGGGTGCGGGAGCTGGCCAACCCCGGGCTGGTCCTGCGCCGGGTCACCCCCGACCTCATCCGGCACGTGCTCGCCGGCCCCTGCGAGGTGGAGGTGCCGGACGACGCGGTGGCCCGCGAGCTGTTCGACGAGATGGCCCGCGAGCTGTCGCTCGTGCGCCCCGAGGGCGGCGGAGCCCGGCGCGCGCTGCGGCACCGCCGCGACGTGCGCCGGGTGATGATCCGCTGGCTGCGGCTGAAGGAGGCCACCAGGGTCCGGCTCATCGAGGACGCGGCGATCGCCTGGTACGAGGCCTCCGACGACCCGGTCGACCGGGCCGAGGAGATCTACCACCGGCTCGCGCGCCGCCAGCCCACGGCCGTCGTGGCCGACCGGTGGATCGACGGCGTCGAGGCCGAGCTGTACCCGGCCCTGGAGGACGGGGAGCTGGAGGCCCCCGAGCGCGCGTGGCTCGCGGCACGGCTCGGACGGCCGCTGGACGCCCAGGAGCGCCGCGCGGCCGACCAGGAGACGTGGGAGCGCGACGCCCGGCGCCGCGCCACCGAGCTGCTCGCGCGCGGCGACGCCTCGGCGGCCCTGCAGGCCCTGGCCGCACGCCAGGAGCGGCTCCCCGGCAGCCCGCTGTTCGTCCTGGAGGCGACGGCCCTGATGACGCGGGGACGGCTCGAGGAGGCGCGGGCCGTCCTGGCCCGGGGCATCGCCTCCCTGGAGGACCACGCCGACCCCGACGCGACGTTCGACCTGCGGGTGCGCACGGCGCTGCTGGACGTCCGCGGCCGTCACCTCGACGCGGCGCGACGCACCCTGCGCCGGGCGGCCGCGCTGGTGGACCGCCGCAGCGACCCGCTGCGGTGGCTCGAGCTCGGGCTCACCGAGACCGCGGTGGACCGGGCGGCCGCGGTCGACCTGGACGAGTCCGGCCGGCTCGCCGACATGCTGGACCGGGTGGACCGGGTCAGCGACGAGGACCTCGCGGCGCACCCCCTGACCGCCGTCGCCGTCGCCGCCCAGCTCGGCCCGCACTCGGTGCCGGTGCTCCAGCGGGTGCTGCGGGCGGTGGGCCTGGACGCCCGCCGCGGCTCCCCGCTGCGGCACCTGGCCCGTGCCCTCGCGCGCTGGGACGCCGAGGAGTCCCGGCGCCACGGCCGCCCCCCGGGGCACCTCGGCGGTCCCGGGCTGCCCGAGGGGGACGACACCCTCGAACGGCGGTGGACGCGGTACCTGCTGGACGCCGACCCGGTCGGCAGGGGCGCTGCGGTGGCCGACGTGCTCGACCGCGCGGAGCCACCGGCCGACGTCGTCGAGGCGCTCACCGCCGTCTACCGGGAGGCCACCGACGCGCTGGTCGCCCAGGCGCTCGGTGCCGTCGACCCCGTCGCCGCCTCGACCGCCGTGCCCGTCGGTGACGTCGGTGCCTCGCACCGGGTGGAGAACGTCAGCGGCCCGGTGACGGGGCCCGTCCCGGTGGTGACGTTCGGGGCGTCGTCCGGGTACCGCGACGTGGCGGTGCGGGTGGACCGCGACCTGCTCGTCTCGCTCGCCGCGGGCCTGCGCGAGGCGTTCCGCAGCCGCCGTGACCTCGCCCGGATGGTGCGGCACCGGCTCAGCCGCAGCCTGGACTCCATCGCCCCCACCGACGACCTGGCCGAGGCCGTGGGGATGCTCGTGGACCAGTCGCAGCGGCAGGGGTGGACGGCGACCCTGCTCGCCGCCGGGCTGGAGTCCCGGCCGGACAGCCCCCAGCTCAACGTGGTCGCCGAGCAGGTCGGCCTGCTGGCCGCACGCAGCTCGGGCGGTCCGGGCCCGCTGTGGGGGCTGCGGCCCGCCACCGCAGGCCACGACCCGGGCACCCTCGCCCGGTTGGGGCCGCTGGAGGCCAGGGTCTGCCGGGTCGAGGTCCGCGCCCCCGGCCGCACCGCGACGGGCACCGGCTTCCTCGTCGCCCCGGACGTCGTCGTGACCGCCCACCACCTGCTCGCCGAGGTCGCCGACGGTGCCGCGTCACCGGACTGCGTGGGCCTGCGGTTCGACTACAAGGCGCTGCCCGACGGGACGACGGTCACCGCCGGCACCGTCTACGGGCTGCGGGCGCACGGCTGGCTGCTCGACTCCGGCCCCGGCCCGGCCCGGCAGGGGCCGGACGACGACGACCCGGCGCTCGACCTGGTCGTGCTCCGGGTCGCCGGGTCACCCGGCACCGAGCCGATCGGTGGGGACAGCGCCGAGCCCGACGCGCCCGCACGCGGCTGGGTGCCGCTCCCCGCCGAGCCGCCCGCCGTCGTCCCCGGGTCGCCGCTGACCCTGCTGCACCACCCGACCGGCGCCGAGCTGCGGCTGGACACCGACCCCGAGGGCCTGCTCGGCGCGACGGACGACGGGACCCGGCTGCGGCACCGGCTGCGCACGGGTCCGGGCAGCGCGGGCGGCCCCTGCCTGGACGGGGAACTGCGGCTCGTCGGCGTGCACGTCGCGCGCGGACGCCGGTCGGGCACGGGCCGCGCCACCCCCGCGCACCTGCTGCGGGAGCGGCTGGTCCGGCGGGGACTGGGGGACGTCCTCCCACCGCCCGACGAGCCACCGACCACGGAACCGGACACCAGGAGGATGCTGTGAGACCGACGGTCGTGTACGTCCACGGGAACGGCAACAAACCGCCGGAGGACCGGCTCAAGAGGCAGTGGGACGAGTCGCTGTTCGGCCGGCCGATGGGCGAGGCGACCCGCGTCGCCTACTGGGCGCCGCTGCTGCACCCCCAGCCGCTGGGTGAGGCGGAGGCCGGTTCCCTGGCCGACACCGGTGTCGACGTCGGCACCGGGCCCCGGGCGGCCGCGCTCGACCCGCTGACCGCCCAGCCGCACGAGTCCGCGGCCGTCGTCCCCCCGCCGGAGGCCTTCCTCGCCGAGGTGGCCGCCGAGGTCGGTGACCCGGCCCTCGCCGCGGCGCCGGGGGCGTCCGACGGTCCCCTCGAGTCGGCCGCCGGCTCGGCGCCCCTGGCCGGCTGGCTGAGCGACCTGACCTTCGCCGCGGAGGCGCTCGCCGAGGGGGAGAACGCCGCGCCCCCGCCGTCGTCCCCGTTCGAGGCGCTCCCGCTGCCCAGGGCGGCCCGGACGCTGGCGTTCCGTGCGCTGGTGAAGGTGACGTTTAAGGACGTGCACGCGTACTTCTTCGGCGGGATGAAGGAGAAGATGCGCCAGGTGCTGCGCGACACCCTCACCGCCGTCGACGGCCCGGTGGTGGTGATCGGGCACTCCCTGGGGTCGGTGCTGGCCTACGACGTGCTCAGCGAGCCGGACGCCGCGGGGCGGGACGTGCCGCTGCTGCTCACCGTCGGCTCCCCGCTCGGGGTGACCGAGGTGCAGGACCTCGTCGAGCGCCCGCTGCGGGTGCCCGCCGGCGTCCGGGCGTGGCGCAACGTCTGCGACGCCCGCGACCTCGTCGCCCTGGACCACACCATCCGGCCCGAGTACCGTCCCGGCGACCGGTGCACCGACTACCTGGTGACCAACGACAGCGCCAACCACCACGGGATCCGCGAGTACCTGCGCACCCTGCCGGTCCGCCGTCCCGTCCTCGAGCTGGTCCGGGAGGTCCCGTGATCCGTCTGCGCTCCGTCGACAAGCCCCTGTCCGCCCTGGAGAGCGCGCCGCTCGCCCGCACGACCCGGCTCGTCACCCCGGGGTTCGACGGGAAGGGCCCGACCGAACCGTCGCGGTCCCTGCAGCACCTCGTCGTGCGGGGCCGCAGCGGGCCGATCTCCTCGCCGCTGGAGTCGGTCATCGGCCGCGACGACCGGGTGCGGGTCCTCGACACCGAGCTCTTCCCGTGGCGGATGGTGTGCGCCCTGCGGATGCGCTCGCCCGACGGGGCGGGCGCCGTCGGCACCGGGTGGTTCGTGGGCCCACGCACCGTCCTGACGGCGGGCCACTGCGTCTTCTCGACGGTGTTCTTCGACGGGTGGGCGGACACGATCGAGGTGGTGCCGGGGATGAACGGGCCGGGCGAGTCGGCCGAGGCGCGCCCGTTCGGCTCGGTGACGAGCCGGCGGTTCTCGACCGTGGACCGCTGGACCGACTCCGAGGACCCGGACTTCGACATCGGCTGCATCCACCTCGACGAGCCGCTCGGGGACGTCGTCGGCTGGTTCGCGCTCGGCGCCCTGCCCGCACCGGACCTCGAGGGGTACCTGGTCAACGTCTCCGGCTACCCGGCGGACCGCGGTGGCGGCTCGGAGCAGTACCACGCGCGCAACCGGGTGCTTCGGGTCACCGACCGCCGGGTGTTCTACGAGGTGGACACGTTCGGCGGCCAGTCCGGCGCGCCGGTGTGGATCCACGAGGACGAGACGAGCCCGCCGCTGGCGGTCGCCGTGCACGCCTACGGCGTCGGCGGGACGCCGTCCCACTTCGGGATCACCGCCAACTCGGCGCCGCGGATCCTGCCGGAGGTGCTGGAGACGGTGGCCGGGTGGGTCGAGCAGGACGGCGGCTGGCCGTCGGGCGGGCCGGGGACGGGTGGACCCGGCAGCGGCGCGCCCGCCGGCGAGGGCGGCGGGTGAGCCCGGACGGTGAGTGCGGGCGGGTGAGTGCGGTCGCGTGCGAGGGGCGGGTCGTCGACGCCGGCGGCGCGCCGGTCCCGCACGCCCTGGTCGTCGTCAGCGGCGGCTCGGTGCCGGTGCCGGAGCTGGCGCTGCAGGCGGGCCCCGACGGCGCGTTCCGGCTGCGCCTGCCGGCGGGCCGCTTCACCCTGCGGGCCAGCGCGGGTGAGCGCGCGGGCGAGGCGGAGGTGGACACCACGAGCGACGGTGCGACCGTCGTCCTCGTGGTCGCCTGACGCGCCGGTCGTCAGAAGACGTTCTCGCCCGCCAGCGACGCCGACGTCAGCACCCAGGCGGCGACCAGCGCCCCCGCCGACCCGACCCACAGCGCGTACCGGGGGACGTCGCGGCGGCCGGTGTCGACGACGGGGCGCGCCGGCAGGCCGTGCTCGCGCAGCGTGCGCCCCACCGTCGCCCGGACCACCAGGGGTGCGGTGACCCACCAGAACAGGCCGAGCCCCAACCCGATGGGGGCCACGAGCAGCGCGAGGAAGGCGGGGACCACGACCGCGTCCGGCCAGCCCGTGGCCCACCCGGCCAGCGCGAGCGGCAGGCCCGCGGCCGAGCCGGCGAGCGCGCCCTGGCGCAGGGGGCGGCCCAGTCGGTAGGGAGGGGGCGCCGGCGCACGCCGGGTCGCACGCTCGGGGGGCCCGCCCGGTCGCCGCTGCACCGCACGGACGCTACTGCGTCGACCGGCCGCAGGACGGGTCCGGAGGAGACGCCCCACCCGGATCCCACGCGCCGCCCGCCCCGTGAGCGACAGTGAGGGGGTGACGACCGACGCCCCCCGCCCGCCCGGTGCGCCGGGTGCCGGCGACGGCGGCCTGGCCCTGCTCACCGGGCCGGACGCCGGGGACCTGCTCGCCGCCGCCGTCGCCAGCGACGGCGGGGAGGTTCTCGGGTGGCGCGCCCGCCAGGTCGACCACCGCCCGGGCGGCTCCACCACCGTGTCGTACCGGGCCCGGGTCCGCTGGCCCGACGGCGAGCGGTTCGAGACGCTCGCCGCGACGACCGGCGTGCCCGAGCCCGCCACGCTGCCGGACGGCGTCCTGGTCGTCGGGGCCGGCGACCGGCGCGTCGCCGTGTGGCGCTTCCCCGTCGACCCCGGCCTGCCGGCCCTCGCCGCGGCCAGCGAGCCCCGCGGGGTCGCCGCGTTGCTCGCCTCCGTCGGCCTGCCCGGCGAGCCGGCCGGCGCGGACGTCGAGGTGCAGGTGCGCTCCTACCGGCCTCGGCGCCGCGCCGTCCTCGAAGCGCGGTCCGCGGCGGGGCGGCTGTTCCTCAAGGTGGTCCGGCCGTCGGCTGTGGAGAACCTGCACCGCCGGCACGTCCTGCTGCACGACGCGGGGGTCCCGGTCCCGCGCAGCCTCGCCTGGACGGAGCAGGGTCTGCTGGTGCTCCAGGCGCTGCCGGGCACGGGGATGCGTGAGCGGATGCGCACGGGCGGGGCGCTGCCCGCCGGACGGGACCTGCTCGCCGTCCTCGACGCCCTGCCCGCCGCCGTCCTGGAGCTGCCCCGGCGCACCCCGTGGGCCGAGCACGCCGCGCACTACGCGCGGGTGGTGGGCGCCGCCGTCCCGCACGAGGCGCCGCGCGCGACCCAGCTCGCGGACCGCGTCGCGGCGGGGCTGGACGGCGTCCCGGCCGACGAGCCGACGCACGGCGACTTCTACGAGGCGCAGCTGCTCCTCGACGGCGCCCGGGTCAGCGGGTTGCTGGACGTCGACACCGCCGGCCCGGGGCGGCGCGCGGACGACCTGGCGTGCCTCCTCGCCCACGCGCAGGTGCTGGCGCTCGTGGACGGCGACCAGTCCGAGCGGTTGCACGCCGTGTCGGGCCTGTGGTTGCGCGACGCCGACCGGGCCGTCGACCCCGTCGAGCTGCGGTATCGGGTCGCCGGGGTGCTGATGTCCCTGGCCACCGGGCCGCACCGGGTGCAGGAGCGGGGCTGGGTGGAGGGCACGAGAGCCCGCCTGGACCTCGTCGAGCGGTGGGTGGACGCCGCGACGGCGACCGCCACCGGGGTGGCCGACGGCCGGCCGCCCGTCGTCCCCGCGCGGCGCTGACCGTCGACCGCCCGCGGCCTGCCCGCGTCCTCGCGTTGTCGAGGTCCGTGCCGGGGGCTTGGATGGGACCATGCACCCGCGCGCCGGTCAGCCCGCCCAGCCCGAGGACCTCGTCGACGTCGACGCGCTGCTCGCCGCGTACGCCGACCGCCGACCCGACCCGGACGACCCGGCCCAGCAGGTCGTCTTCGGCACGTCCGGGCACCGCGGGTCGTCCCTGGACGGCGCGTTCAACGAGGCGCACATCCTCGCCGTCACCCAGGCGATCGTGGAGTACCGCACCGGGCAGGGCACCGACGGCCCGCTGGTGCTCGGGCGCGACACGCACGCCCTGTCCGAGCCGGCGTGGCGCACGGCGCTGGAGGTGCTCGTCGGCAACGACGTCGAGGTCCTCGTCGAGGCCGGCGACGGCTTCACACCCACCCCGTCGGTGTCGCACGCGATCCTGCGGCTCAACCGCACCGGGCGCAGCGGGCCCGTCGACGGCATCGTCGTCACCCCCTCGCACAACCCGCCGCGCGACGGCGGGTTCAAGTACAACCCGCCGCACGGCGGCCCGGCCGGGTCGGAGGCCACGGGGTGGATCGCCGACCGCGCCAACCAGCTGCTGCGCGCCGGTCTGGACGGCGTGCGCCGGGTCCCGTTCGAGCGGGCGCGCGGCGCCGTCCACGAGCACGACCTCGTGGGCGAGTACGTGCGGGACCTGCCGAACGTGCTCGACCTGGACGCCGTCCGCGACGCCGGGGTGCGGATCGGCGCCGACCCGATGGGTGGCGCCAGCGTCGGCTACTGGGCGCAGGTCGCCGAGCGGCACCGCCTCGACCTGACCGTCGTGAACCCGCAGGTGGACCCGCGCTGGTCGTTCATGACCCTCGACCACGACGGCAGGATCCGGATGGACTGCTCCTCGCCGTCGGCGATGGCGTCGCTGATCGGCGAGGCCGGTGCGTACGACGTGTCCACCGGCAACGACGCGGACGCCGACCGGCACGGGATCGTCACCCCCGACGCAGGGCTGATGAACCCCAACCACTTCCTCGCCGTCGCGATCTCCTACCTGTTCAGCTACCGGCCGAGCTGGGGTGCGGACGTCGCCGTCGGCAAGACGCTGGTGTCCTCGTCGATGATCGACCGGGTCGTCGGCGACCTCGGCAGGCGTCTCGTCGAGGTGCCCGTCGGCTTCAAGTGGTTCGTCCCCGGCCTGCTCGACGGCAGCGTCGGCTTCGGCGGCGAGGAGTCCGCCGGCGCGTCGTTCCTGCGCCACGACGGCACGGTGTGGACGACCGACAAGGACGGCATCCTGCTCGCGCTGCTGGCCTCCGAGATCACGGCCGTCACCGGACGCAGCCCCAGCGAGCTGTACCGGGAGATGACCGAGAGGTTCGGCGAGCCCGCCTACGCGCGGGTGGACGCGCCCGCCACGCGCGAGCAGAAGGCGGCCCTGGCGGCCCTGGCGCCGGACGACGTCACCGCCACCGAGCTCGCCGGCGAGCCGATCACCGCCCGCCTGACCGAGGCGCCCGGCAACGGCGCGGCGATCGGCGGGCTGAAGGTCACCACCGAGTCGGCGTGGTTCGCCGCCCGGCCGTCCGGCACCGAGGACGTGTACAAGGTGTACGCCGAGTCCTTCCAGGGCCCGGACCACCTGGCCCGGGTGCAGCAGGAGGCGCAGGAGGTCGTCGCCGCGGCACTCGAGTCCTGATCCCAGGCTCCCTCAGGATCGCGCGGCAAGTGTGCACCGACGGCGTGTGGGCTGCGACGCGGCCACGCTGGTAACCGGGGTAGCAGCCACCCGGTGCAGTGTGCATCGGACCACGACCCCCACCTAGCGTTCGAGATCTAGCATGTCCGGCACGTCCTTGTCGGCGTCGGCGTCCGCGAGCCTAGTCTCAGCATCGCTGGCTCGTCGTCGGACTGGTGGCACAGGGTGTCGACGGAGTCCGGCCTGGTTGCTATCTCTGGCAGGATGACCCGGTGTGGTTCGATGCGCGACGCATGGGCGTGCCGACGGACCTGCTGATGCGAGTCGCTCAGGGCCAGGGGTTCGTTGGGGGCAGTGGCTGCGTCTTCTTTCTAGGAGTGGATTGGGAGCGACTGGAGAGTCTAGGCAGCTCCGCGGAGCTTCGCTACAGGGACGCGCTCGTGTCCATCGGTGCGGTAGGGCACGCCTTGGTGGCCGCTGCGACTTCAGTGGGACTCGGAACCAGGATGACTCCGGCAATTCACGAGACGACTGCGTCCGAGATCTTCCACCTGCCTTCGAATTCCGAGATGCTCTACCTGCTGAAGGTCGCAAGGCGGGCTGCGTGACCTCCGTGACCGAGGCAGGTGGCTCCCTGGCGCAGAATCGGGACTACGTCGCCTATTGGCTGAGCCGCGCATTCTCGGTCCTAGGTTCGCAAGCCACGTACGTCGCCTTCCCGTTAATGGCTCTGAGCGAGTTCGGGTCGCCGCTAGCGGCATCCCTGGTCACAGCCAGTTCTTACGGCTCGGCCCTCCTTGTCGGACTTCACGCCGGGGTTCTGGCCGATCGCTACGACCGGAAGCGACTCATGGCTCTGGTTGAACTGATGCAGGCGGGGGCGATGCTCCTGGTCACATTAACCCTTATCACCGGCCGACCATCGCTTATATTGGTCTGCTTGGCCGCCTTCTCCAACGGGGCGCTACATGCCGTGTTCAATGCTGCGTCCAACGCGGCTCTCCCCGACTTAGTGGGCGCACCGCTGCTGTCCAAGGCTCTTGCTCGCAACCAGAGTCGCGACTTCATGCTGGCCCTTGCTGGGCCGAGTGTGGGCGCCGCTCTTTTCATCCTATCTCCCGCCGCCCCGTTCGCGCTCAATGCAGGCACCTTTCTCGTTGCGGCCATGCTGGTCACGAAGATTCGCAGGCCGTTGACGCTGCCGCGCGACGTCTGCCGGCCGTCTTTGGGTTGGTCCTCTATGCGAATGGGTGTAGCTCATGTTCGCGCTGATCCACCCCTACGCTACGGTCTCCTGTTTTTCGCGGGTCAGTCGTTTGTGTTGACAGCGAGCTTCTTCACTGCTATTGCTCTCCTGGTCAGTGGGGGGCACACGGTCGGAGCGGGCATCGTGGTGGCGTGTCAGGCGCTGGGCGGCCTACTGGGTTCCTTCATCGCTACCGGACTACATCGCCGCCTATCCGGTTCCTTGCTGCTCACACTACAAGGCCTCACGTGGAGCGGGGGGTTAGCGCTCATGGCGATCGCCGGACAACCCGTTGCCATTGGCTTTGCGTTCGCATGTCTTTGGCTGGTGGTCCCCGCCACTCGCATCGTGTTTCAGGAGCACCTGGCTGCTGTAACTGCTCCCGCCCTCCGCGGCAGAGTTCAGAGCGTGTCCTATCTGGCGCAATCGCTTCTCACTCCGGCAGGACCACTCGCGGCTGGACTGATTATCGGGTTGACGTCAGCTCGCGCTGGGCTGTTTGGCCTCGCCGTCGTGGCAGGAATCGTGACTCTTGCGGCCGTCGTCCTGCCGTCGCTGACGGGTGGATTGCGTTGGAAGCGCACCGCCATCCTGCAAGTGGAAGGCGCGCATGCCGATGCAGCGAAATGAAGTGCAAGGGTCGAGCCCACTCGGCTCGTATGTGAGCGCGCCTGCAGATGATCCGTATGCTGCCAGCCGAGCGCTGAGCGACCACGGGTACGTGGCAGTTGCCGGGCTTCTTCCGAGTGCCGCTGTGGTCGCCGAACGTGAACGCTGCTACTCCGAAGCCGAGTCGAGTGGCTGGGGCTCTCGTCGCGAAGGTGACAGGCTGGTCGCAGCCGACGGGCTACTGGACCGGCTCACCGCCGAGGATTACCACCCCACCTTCTTCCGCATGTGGCGGCAAGAGGCGCTACACCGACTGGCGCACCGTTCCGAGCTGGTGCAGTACATGGGGCAACTCATGGGAGCAGCCGCTGACGATGTCCTTGTTCACCCGTACAAAGTCCTGCGGTGGCAGTGGCCAGGTGAGGATCCCGGAACCGCAGGCGTGCATCAGGACTATCCCGAGCTTCAGGGCAGCGAACGGCAACTCACTATGTGGATCCCATTCCACTGCGTGGACTCGGACACGGGTGCTCTGCCGATTTACCGAGGATCCCATCTGCGCGGCGTGAGGGCGCTCGAGCTAGCCGACAATCCATCGGGCTGGCAGACCCGGCTGCGGCCAGGCGAGCGTCCGGACGTCGGGCGCCTGCGACCCGGTGACGTGCTCATTTTCACGACCTTCACCGTGCATGGCGGCGCTGTGAACCGCACCTCCACGTTTCGGCTCTCGATGGACGCCCGCTACCAACCGGTAGCGGATCCCCTATGTGCGTCGGCGGTCGAGTTGCCCGGGTTCCCGTACTCGTGGTCCGAGACGTGCGCCGAGTGGTCACCCGAGATGGCACATTACTGGGAGAGACTCCCGTTGCGCTTGCACGTCGCACGCGACACCTGGGAGAGGTGGCGGGACCGCGAGGCTCTGCGACTCGGGAGCCAAGGTGACAGCACCGCGCTGACGGCCCTTGCATTGGCCGCAGATGGTTCACCTGACCCTGCTGTCCGCGACGAGGCCCGGGCGATCCTTCGTAGCCGCATCGGCATGGGGGCCTGACCCCTATGCCGTCAGGCAGGTCGTGAGACGCAAACAGGGCCATCCGCTTCCGAGGGGCTGTCCGCGGGGCCCGGGCCCTCGAGGGCGTGCCAGTGCACCGCGGTTCAGTGTCACTCTCCGTGACGTGCTCGCCGTGGTGAACGGGTGATGTGACGTCACCCATCCACCCGGGAGGGCCAGGCAGGGCTGAAGGCCCTGGCACCGGGTGCCGAGAGGGTCAGGTGACCACCACCCGCGGGGCCTCCCTCGTCCGTCGTGCCGGTGCCCCCGCGCCGGACGAGCAGGTGCACCTCCTCGGGGTGGTGCTGCCGCTCGCGGTCACGGTCGCCGTCCTGCTGCTCGACGTCCTCGAGGGACCCACCCCGCAGTACGCGGGGCTGGTCGCCGCGACCCCGTTCATGACCGCCGCGCTCGCCGGCCCCGTCCACACCGGCTTCGTCGGCGCGGTCGTGCTGGCCGCCGCGCACCTGACCGGGTTCTTCCAGGTCGCCGGCGGGGTGCTCGTCGCCGAGACCACCCCGCACCACGTCCGCATCGGCTTCGTCGCGTTGTGCGCGGCCACGGCCGTCGTCGTGTCCGCGGTCCGGGTCCGGCGCACCCGGGCGATGCTGGACCTGGCCCGGGTCGCCGTCGCCGCGCAGGACGCGATCGTCCGCCCGCTGCCCGACACCGTCGGGTCGGTGCGCTGCGCGGCCACGTACGTGTCCGCCACCGACCAGGCCCACATCGGCGGCGACATGGTCGAGGTCGTCGACACGCCCACCGGGGTGCGGGTCCTCGTCGGAGACGTCCGGGGCAAGGGCGTGGAGGCCGTGCGGCTCACCGGGGCGGTCGTCGGGGCGTTCCGTGAGCACGCCGGCCGCGCCCCCGACCTGCCGGCGCTCGCGTGGGCGCTGGACGCCGCCGTCCAGCGCGAGGGTGGCCCGGAGGACTTCGTGACCGCGCTCCTCGTCGAGGTCCACGACGACGGTGGTGTCCTCGTCGTCAGCTGCGGGCATCCCGCCCCGTACCTGACCGGGTCCACGCCCGGGCGCGCCCCGGCCGTCGAGGTCGGCGTCCTGCCCTCGCCGCCGCTCGGCCTGATGGACTCCCTGCCGCTGGTGACCGCGGCGACCCTGGGAGACCACGAGCGGCTGGTCCTCGTCACCGACGGCCTGCTCGAGGCCCGCCGGCCACCGCGGTGGTGGGACCCGCGCTCGGGGGAGTTCATCCCCGCCGCCGCCGTCCTCGGCGCCGCCCTGGCCCGCGGGTCGCTGCAGAGCGGGCTGGCGGACGTCGTCCTCGCCGTGCGCCGGTGGAACCGCGGCCGGCTGGCCGACGACATGGCCGTCCTGGTGCTCGAGCACCGCGGGCGGGTGCGCGTGCCCGCCCAGGCCGGTCCCCCGGCCGGTGAGGCGTTCGCCGCGTCCACCGCCCCTGCCCCGGCCCCGGCCGACGGGGTGTACGACGTCGAGCGCTGGGACATGCCCCGCAGCGCCTGACCCGCCGGTGCGCCAGGCGCCCGGCGCGGGCCGGAGCCGGTACGGAAGCCGTTCCCCATGATCACCCGCAGGTCTATGGTGATCACCGATGGTGGCCGGCGTCACACTCCCGGGGGCGCACGCCGCGGCGGTGGAGCGGCTGCGGGCGTCCTACGGGTCCGTGCCCACCGGCCGGCCGGTGCGGCTCGCGAAGCGAACCAGCAACCTCTTCCGGCCCCGGCCGGCGCCGGTCACCGGCCTCGACGTCAGCGGTCTGGACGGCGTCCTGCACGTCGACCCGGTCAGCCGCACCGCCGACGTCCAGGGCTTCTGCACGTACGAGCGGCTCGTCGACGTGACGCTCGCGCACGGGCTGGTGCCGCTGGTGGTGCCCCAGCTGCGCACCATCACCCTCGGCGGGGCCGTCAGCGGCCTGGGCATCGAGGCGTCGTCGTTCCGCAACGGCCTGCCGCACGAGTCGGTGCTCGAGATGGACGTCCTCACCGGCGACGGGCGGGTGCATACCTGCTCCCCGACGCAGGACCCGGACCTGTTCGCCGCGTTCCCGAACTCCTACGGCAGCCTCGGGTACGCCGTCCGCCTGCGGATCGAGCTCGAACCCGTGCGTCCGTACGTCGCCCTGCGGCACGTCCGCTTCCGCGACGTCGACTCCGCCTGCGACGCGGTCGCCCGCGTCTGCGCCGACCGCACGTGGGACGGCGAGCCCGTGCACTTCCTCGACGGTGTCGTCTTCGCCCTCGACGAGACGTACCTGACCCTCGGACGCTGGGTGGACGACGTCCGCGACGGCGGCCAGGGGCGGCCCAGCGACTACACCGGTGAGCAGGTCTTCTACCGGTCCCTGCGCGAGCGGACCACCGACGTGCTGACCACCCGGGACTTCCTGTGGCGGTGGGACACCGACTGGTTCTGGTGCTCGCGGGCGTTCGGCGCCCAGCACCCGCTGGTGCGCCGGCTGTGGCCGCGGCGGTACCGGCGCAGCGACGTCTACCACCGGCTCGTCGGCCTGGACCACCGGCTCGGTGTGGCCCGGCGGCTCGACGCGCTGCGGGGGCTGCCGGCGCGCGAGCGCGTCGTCCAGGACGTCGAGGTGCCCGTCGAGCGGACCGCCGACTTCCTGCGCTGGTTCCGGGACGAGGTCGGGATGGAGCCGGTGTGGTTGTGCCCGTTGCGGTTGCGGGACACCGGGGACGGCGCCCGACGCTGGCCGCTGTACCCGCTGGAGCCGGGCACCACCTACGTCAACGTCGGCTTCTGGGGGACGGTGCCGATCACCCCCGGGCGCGTCGACGGTGACGTCAACCGCGCGGTCGAGGCGGCCGTGGCCGAGCACGGTGGCCACAAGTCGCTGTACTCCGACGCCTACTACGACCGCGAGACGTTCGACGCCACCTACGGCGGTGGCGCGGTGTACGCGGCGGTCAAGCAGCGGTACGACCCCGATGGCCGGCTGACCGGCCTGTACGAGAAGGCGGTGGGACGACGATGAGGATCGCCGACGCGGTCGGGCTGCTCAGCCCGCAGGACCCACCCGTGCGGCTCACCGCGTTCGACGGGAGCTCCCTCGGGCCGGTGGACGCGCCGGTGCGGTTGCACCTGGCGAGCGAGCGCGGGTTGTCGTACCTGGCCACGGCGCCCGGTGACCTGGGTCTGGCCAGGGCCTACGTCACCGGCGACCTGGAGCTGCACGGGGTGCACCCGGGCGACCCGTACGAGGCGCTGAAGCTGCTGGGGCAGTGGCGCTTCCGGCGTCCCACCCCCGGGCAGGCGCGGGACATCCTGCGGATGATGGGGTGGCGGCGCTTCATCCCGCCGCCCCCGCCGCCGCAGGAGCACCTGCCGCGCTGGCGCCGGGCGGTCGAGGGCCTGCGGCACTCGCGGCAGCGTGACGCGCGGGCGATCGAGCGGCACTACGACGTGTCGAACGCGTTCTACGAGATGGTCCTCGGGCCGTCGATGGCGTACACGTGCGCCGTGTACCCGAAGGCCGGCGCGTCGCTGGAGGAGGCGCAGGAGGAGAAGCTCGACCTCGTCTGCCGCAAGCTCGACCTGCAACCGGGCGGCCGCCTGCTGGACGTCGGCTGCGGGTGGGGTGGGATGGTCCGGCACGCCGCGAGGCACTACGGGGTGACGGCGGTCGCCGTGACCCTGTCCGGCCAGCAGGCCCGCTGGGCGGCCGAGGCGGTGGAGCGCGACGGCCTCGCGGACCGGGTCACGGTGCTGCACCGCGACTACCGTGACGCACCGGGCACCGACTACGACGCGATCAGCTCGATCGGCCTGACCGAGCACATCGGGGTTCGGAACTACCCGGCGTACTTCCGGTTCCTGCGGGCCAGGCTGCGCGACGGCGGCCGGCTGCTCAACCACTGCATCACCCGGCCCGACAACGTCTCCTCGCCGGACCCGGGGGCGTTCATCGACCGGTACGTGTTCCCCGACGGGGAGCTCACCGGGTCCGGCCGGATCATCAGCGAGGCCCAGGACGCCGGCCTCGAGGTGAGGCACGAGGAGAACCTGCGCGAGCACTACGCCCTGACCCTGCGGGACTGGTGCGCGAACCTGCGCGACCACTGGGACGCCTGCGTCGGCGAGGTCGGCGAGCAGACCGCCCGCGTCTGGGGCCTGTACATGGCGGGGTCCCGGATCGGCTTCGAGACGAACGGCGTCCAGCTGCACCAGGTCCTCGCGGTGCGGACCTCGGCGGACGGCCGGTCGGGGATGCCGCTGCGCCCGGCCTGGGGGTCCTGAGCGCCCCCGCCCTTCCCCGCCCCGCCCCGCCCTTCCCACGAGACGGACGGACACGCCGCCGGTGCCGAACGGCCCGCGGCGTGTCCGTCCGTCTCGTGCTGGTGGTCATCCCGCGACCCGCGGCGCCTGCTGCTCCGTCCGTGGACGACGAGGACCCCCGGCGAGCGTCCGCGGCTAGGATCCGGCGCCGCCCCGATCCGCCCGCTCACGGAGGACCACCCGCCATGAGGCTCGTCCCACTGGCTCTCGCCGCCGCCCTCGTCATGGTCGGCTGCACGGACGACGGCACGGAGGGCAGCACGGACGGCGCCGGGCCGGCCGCCGAGGTGGTTGACCCCGAGGCGGCCATCACCGCGATGCTGACGGAGGGCTTCACCACCTCGTCCCCCGAGCAGTGCAGCACCCTGTACACCGAGAAGGGCCTGGCCGACGCCCTGTCCACGGTCGACGCCGACCACGCCACCAACGTCGCCACCTGCGAGGAGCGCACCGACCCGTCCGCGGTCGCGCGGTCCGTCGAGGTCGAGGTCGAGCTGCTCGACGAGCGCTCGGCGAACGCCGTCGTCACCCCGGACGGCGGCCCCCAGGCGGGGACGGCGGTGCACGTGTCGCTCGTCGAGCAGGACGGCTGGCGGGTCGACGAGTTCACCCGCGTCGAGCTGGTGGACAGGGCGCTGGTGGACGCGCAGCTCGGGAGCGCCGTCCAGGCGAACGTGGGCTCGCTGTACGACCAGCCGGTCGCCGACTGCCTGCAGCAGCGGCTCGGCGCGACCCCCGACGAGCAGGTCGAGCAGCACCTGGCCGACGGGACCACCGTCGACCTCGTCGCCGACGGCCTGGTCGCCTGCCTCGGCAACGGCGTCGACTCGCTGGCCATGTTCATGCTCACGGACTACCAGCTGCGCGCTGCGGGGCTGCCCGACACCTTCAGCGGGTGCGCCTCGGTCGGCGCCATGACCGAGGGGATCACCGTCAAGGGCGTGATGACCGACGCGGAGGTGCGCCAGCGGTGGTTCGACGAGATCAAGACGCTGGGCGAGACCTGCGCCGCGGCCGGCGCCGGCGGCTGAGCCCCTCGCCCCGAGCCCTCCCCCCTGAGCCTCCTCGCCTGAGCCTCTCGCCCTGAGCCCGGCCCAGGGCGCACCGGTGACTTCCCGCGGCCGCCGCGGTCTGACCTGGACGGCGGTCCCGTGCGGGGCCGGGTCACGGGAGGAGAGACCGTGGACGTGAACGTGCTGGCGGTCGGGCTGGGCGCCGTCCTGACCGTCGTCGTCGGGGGTGCCTACTACGCCGTCGCGGGCTCGGCGGCGGTCCCGGAGCGGGCGCGCGGACGGGCCGGGGCGCCGTCCGGCGTGACCGTGCTGGGCACCGAGCTGCTCCGGGGCGTGGTCCTGACCGCCGGGGTGGCGGTGCTCGTCGCCGCGACGGCCACCACCGGCCTGGTCGACGGCCTGCTCCTGGGGACCCTGCTGTGGGTGGCCTTCCCCGTCGTGCTGCTGGCCGGTGCCGTCGTGCACGAGGGCGTCCGGCCGACCCTCGCAGCCGTGCACGCCGGCGACTGGCTGGTCAAGCTGCTCGTCGTGTCGGCCCTGCTCGCCGTGTGGCGCTGACGCCGGGCGCCGTGACGCGGCGTCAGGCGGCGACGAGCGGCGCGCGCAGCGGGTGGTCGCCCTGCGTGAGGACGACCTGCGCGGCGGCGCCGGTCCGCGAGTTCACCACGACCGGCGCGAGCAGGTTCACCGTGGAGTCCGCGAGCGACGCGCCGGGGTTGACGACGACGAGGACCATCGCGTCCTCGGCGCGCTCCAGACCCAGCTCCGCGCACACGGCGTCGTCCAGGTACGGCGCGTAGTCCGGGGCGCACACCCACGGGGCCGCGACGATGAGCCGGGTGCCCTCGCGCTCCAGGCTGCGCAGGCTGAACAGGGCGCCGGTGTCGTCGAGGGCGACGAGCTCGTACCGGGTGAGCCCGTCGAGGCCGGGCAGGGGCGCGGCGAACCGCACCTCGGGCAGCGGCTGGCCGGCGGTGGTGCCGGTGTCCGCGTCGTCCGTCACGAGGACCATCGTGGTACCCCTCATCGGAGGAAGTCCAACAGGGTGGGCTGCAGGACCTTGGCCGTGGCGCCGAGCGACGCCTGGTAGGCGACCTGCTGCAGCTGCAGCTCCATGATGGTCTTCGGCAGGTCGATGTTCTCGACGCCGGCGAGCTGGGTCTGCAGGTCGAGGGCCGCGCTCTCCGCGCCGGAGCGCAGCTGGTCGGTGCGGTTGAACCGGGCGCCCACGTCGGACAGGGCGTTGACGGCCCGGCTCTGGAAGGTCTTGAGCTCGTTCAGCCCGGCGGGCAGCGCCGACGGGTCGGTGCGCAGGTCGGCGGCGATCCGGTCGAGCAGGGCGAACACGGACGTCGCGCCGTCGCCGAACACGGTGTCGCCGGGGGTGTCGGCGCGCATGGTCACTCCCGGGGCGAGCGTGCGGGAGACCTGACCGGTCCCCTCGTAGTCGTAGGTGTCGGTGTAGGCGACGGGGCTGCCGGTCGTCCCGCCGAACACGGGGCGGTCCAGGTACGTGGTGTTGGCGACCTGGAGCAGGCCGTCGCGCAGGGTCTCGATCTCGATGGCGATCGCCTCGCGGGAGTCCGGCCCGTTCGAGCCGTTGATGCCCTGGATGACGAGGTCCTGGGCCCGGCGCAGCGTCGAGCTCGTGGTCTGCAGCGCCGAGTCGGCCTGGTTGAGCCAGCCGAGGCTGTCGTCGGCGTTGCGCGCGTACTGCTTCTGCGCGCGGACGTCGCCGCGGATCTGCAGGGCGGTCACGGTGCCCGGCGGGTCGTCGGACGGGCGCTGGATCTCCCGGCCGCTGGACAGCTTGTCGGTGAGCCGCTGGGTGGACCCCAGGGACTGCTGCATGTTCGCCAGGGCGTTCATGCTGATGGTCTTGTGCGTCACGCGCATGCCGGCCATGTCAGGTCCTTCGTCAGCGGCCGACGAGGCCGGTGCGGTTGATGAGGGTGTCGAGGGCCTGGTCGACGGCGGTGAGCATCCGCGCGGCGCCCTCGTAGGCGCGCTGCGTGGTCAGCATGTTCACCATCTCCTCGTCGACGTCGACGCTCGTGGCCGACGTCCAGGCGGCCTCCGCGTCGAGGCGGACGACGTCGGCGGTGGCGGCGCGGCGGGTGGCGGCCTGGGTGTCGACGCCGGTGGCGACGACGAACGCCTCCCACGCCTTGTTCGGTCCGTCGGCGGCGGTGCCGAGGGCGCTGATCCGGACGGCGAACGTCCCGTCGAACTGGCCCTGGCCGGGCGCGCCGGCGGCGACGTCCCGGGCGGTCATGCCGGGGTTGACGACGACCTTGCCGGGACCCACGTACTGGAACAGCTCGCGGCCCGCGGCGGCGTCCGGGTCGTCCAGGCCGCGGCCCTGGGTGTGCAGGGCGTTGACGCTGTCCATCAGCTTGGTGGCGACGTCGTCGTACCCGGCGGCCGCCGCGACGAGGTCGGTGCCGAGGGCCTGCTTGCCGGCGCCGAGCTCACCGGTGGTGACGACCGCGGGCGTCCCGTCGGCCCAGGTGAAGGTCACGGGGGTGGAGGCGACGCCCTCGAGGGTGGCGGGGGCCTCCATCGCGAGCCGGTTGGTGCGGTCGCCGCGCACGAGCGCCGTCCCGGACAGCAGGACGTCGACGGTGCCGTCGTCCTTCGTCCGGGTGGTGGCGCCGGTGAGCTTGGCGAGGTCGACGACCATCCGGTCCCGCTCGTCCACCAGCTCGTTGGCGGGGGCGCCGACGGCGACCGCGGCCTTGATCTGGTGGTTGAGGTCGGCGACGGCGGACGCGGTGGTGTTGACCTGGGTGACGAGCGCGGAGGTCTGCTCCCGCACCTGCAGCCACTGGTTGGTGACGCCGTTGTACCCGGCGGAGACCTGGTCGGCGACCGCGCGGGCCTGCTCGAGCATGACGCCGCGGGCGGCGAGGTCCTCGGGGTGGTTCGCGACGTCGCCCCACGTGGCCCACAGCTCGGACAGCTGGGCGGTCAGGCCGGTGTCGCCGGGCTCGGCGAACCGGGTCTCGACCTGGGTGAGCACCGCCTTGCGGGCGTTGAGGAACGACGCGTCGGCCTCTGCACCGCGCAGGCGGGCCATGGCGAACTCGTCGGACAGCCGGACGATCGCGGCGACCTGCACGCCGTCCCCGACGGTGCGGGGCGTGCCCTGCAGGGAGTACGGCGACCCGGGGCCGAGCGCCTGCAGGTCGGCCCGCTGGCGGGTGTACCCGGCGGTGCCGGCGTTGGCGACGTTCTGCCCGCCGACGTCGAGGGCACGGCGCTGGGCCTGCATGGCCGACAGCGCGCTGGACAGTCCGGAGAACGTACTCACAGGGCCTCATCCACCAGGTGGGAGCGGGCGCCGGCGACCGAGGCGGTCGCGGCCCTCCCGCGGGGGTCGTAGGTATGGAGGGGCTCCTCGACGGCGAGGAGCGTCTCGTGGACGGCGCGCGCGCCGGCGGCGACGGCGTCCCGGTTGGCCTCGGCGGTGGTGGCGATCTCCTGGGTCAGGACCAGGAAGGCCTGCCGGTGGCCCTCGAGCAGCTCGGTCCACGGCTCGGGCGCCGCGGCGACGAGCGCGCGCAGGCTGGGCTCCGGGCCGAGGCCCAGCTCCTCACCGACGACGCTGACCTCGACGGCGCGCAGCGCCTCGGCGTCGCGGATCTGGTCCAGGACGACCTCGACCTCGCGCGTGGCGTGCGGCAGCCAGCGGGTCCGGCCCGCGGCGAGGAGCAGCTGCTCCTCCTCGAGCTTGAACAGCAGCAGCTCGAGCAGCTCGCGCTCGCGCCACAGCACGTTCGAGACCTCGGCCAGTCCCATCGTCCACCCACCTCTCGCCGCCTCGGGGTTCGGGGCGGTTCGCCTGCTCATCGGCAGGGCATTGACCCATCTGAGGGCTATTCGGGTGGGTGATGTCCTTCAGCGCTCAAGCCGTATGCGTACAGCGACGAACCCCTCACCGTGAGCAACGGAGCAGCCCGATCGGACCGTGTCGAGGAGCTGGTGCGCGAGCACCTCCCCCTCGTCGGTTACGTCGTCAACGAGATCGCCCTGCGTCTGCCCGGTCACGTCAGCCGGGACGACCTGGCCGGTGCCGGCCGCGTCGGCCTGACGCAGGCCGCCATGGCCTACGACGAGACGACGGGGGTGCCGTTCAACCGGTACGCCTCCCAGCGCATCAAGGGTGCGGTGCTCGACGAGCTGCGGTCCATGGACTGGGCCACCCGAGGGACCCGCTCCCGCGGCCGCGAGGTCACCCGCGCCGAGGACGAGCTGACCGACCGGCTGGGCCGCACGCCCACCGCCCAGGAGGTCGCCGAGCGCCTCGGGATCGGCCTGGCCGACCTCGACCGCCGCCGCGCCGACTCCGAGCGGGCCCTGCTCAGCCTCGACGCGTTCGACGCCTCGATCGCCGACACCCTCCCCGACGCCGCCCCGGACCCCCAGCAGCACCTCGAGCAGTCCGAGAAGATCGGCTACCTGCGCTCCGCGATCGCCGCCCTGCCCGAGCGGCTGCGGCACGTCGCCGTCGGCGTCTACCTCGAGCAGCGGCCGATGGCCGAGCTCGCCGCCGAGCTCGGCGTCACCGAGTCGCGGATCAGCCAGCTGCGCGCCGAGGCCCTCACCATGCTCCGGGACGCGATGAACGCCCAGTTCGCGCCGTCCCTCGTCCCCCAGCCGCGCAAGCCGGACGGCGCCGTCGCGCGCCGCCGGACCGCCTACTACGCCCAGGTCGCGCAGCACGCCGCGATGTCGGGCCTCATGACCCGCCCGCCGGCCGTCGTCGTGGGGGCGGCGGCCGTCGGGCGATCTGCCTGACCGAGGCAATCACCCGGTCGGACCAGCAGGAACCGCTCAGGTGGGCAGCCCGCCCACCGATGAGCACCACGTCAGAAGGCCAGACCACGGACGGTCGGCCAGCAAGAGCCCGATTCAAGGAGGATCACCATGGGTCTCTCGATCAACCAGAACATCGCGGCGGTCAACTCGTACCGCAACCTGTCCAACACGCAGAACGACCTGAGCAAGTCGCTGGAGAAGCTCTCCTCCGGCTTCCGGATCAACCGCGCGGCGGACGACGCTGCTGGTCTGGCCATCTCCGAGGGCCTGCGCTCGCAGGTCGGCGGTCTGAAGGTCGCGGCCCGCAACGCCCAGGACGGCATCTCCGTCGTCCAGACCGCTGAGGGTGCGCTCACCGAGGTGCACGCGATCCTGCAGCGCGTGCGTGACCTGGCCGTCCAGGGCGCGAACGACTCCAACAACACCGAGGCCCGCGCCAACATCAAGACCGAGTCGGACAGCCTCGTCGCCGAGCTCGACCGGATCTCGAAGTCCACCAACTTCAACGGCACCAAGCTGCTCGACGGCTCGACCTCCGAGCTGAAGTTCCAGGTCGGCGCCGACGGCGACGCCGACAGCCAGATCACGGTCTCCCTCGCGGGCGCCAACGTGAAGTCGATCGCCCAGAACCTGACCGGCGGCGACCTGACGACGACCGGCACCTCGTTCGCGATCGCGGACGTGGCCACGGTCGCCGGCGCGATGTCCTTCACCAGCACCAGCGGTGGGGTCTCCAAGACCGTCACCACGGCGGACCTGGGCGTCGCCGGCACGTTCGACAGCGTGGAGGGCTTCGCCGACGCGCTGCGGGCCGACGAGGCCTTCGCGGCCAACTTCACCGTCACGGTGACCAAGGACGCGAACGGTGCCGGCACCGGCATCGTCGTGACCGCGAACGACGGTGGCACGCTGGCCGCCGCCGACAACGCCACGGCGGGCACGGGCCTCGCGGCCGGTGTCGACGGCACCGCCGTCAGCGGTGGCCTGAACTACTCCAACGCCACCAACGCGCAGGCGTCCATCAACCTGATCGACGAGCAGATCAAGTCGGTCTCGACCGCTCGCGCCGGTCTGGGTGCTCTCCAGAACCGCTTCGAGCACACCATCAAGAACGTGAACGTCGCCGTGGAGAACCTCTCGGCCTCCGAGAGCCGGATCCGCGACACCGACATGGCGTCCGAGATGGTGCAGTTCACCCGCGCGCAGATCCTGTCCCAGGCCGGCACGTCCATGCTGGCCCAGGCCAACCAGATCCCCCAGGGCGTCATGTCCCTCCTGAGGTGATCGAGCTCCACCCGCTAGACCCCAGCTAGACCCCAGTTGGACCAGCACCACCCGGCCGGCGGCGGGTTGACGAGAACCGTCAGCCCGTCGCCGGCCGGACCCGCTTCCCCGCTCCCCGCGAGCACGGACCGAGAGGCACGACCACCTCATGGCAACCCTGGGCATCGACGGACTCGTCAGCGGCCTGGACACCACGTCGCTCATCAACCAGCTCATGCAGGTCGAGGCGATGCCCCAGACCCTGCTCAAGCGCAAGCAGTCCACGACCCAGACGCTCGTCTCCGCGCTCCAGTCGCTCAACACCAAGGTCGCCTCCCTGACCGAGAGCGCCCAGAAGACCGCCAAGCCGGAGTCCTGGGACGCCGTCACCGCCAAGAGCAGCGCGACCAGCGTCACCGCGAACGCGACCGCCACGGCGCAGCCCGGCAGCGTCAGCTTCACCGTCGAGCAGGTGGCCGCGGCCAAGGTCGCGCTCAGCCGCGAGACCCTCGACGACAGCTCCCTGGTCGCCGGCATCCCGCCGGCCGTCACCGTCAAGAAGGCCGACGGCACGTTCGTGACCGTGGAGCCCACCAGCGGGAGCCTCAACGACATCGCCCGCGCCCTGAACAACGCCGCCGACTCCGGCGTCAAGGCGACCGTCGTCCGCGTGGGGGTCGACGCCGACGACAAGCCGCTCTACCGGCTCCAGTTCACGGGGACGAGCACCGGCTCCGACGGTGGGTTCGAGGTCTACGCCGGGACCCAGGCGGAGGTCGAGGGCTACGACGCGGCCGCGCTCGCCGCGAACCGGCTCGACGCGACCGAGGTGACCGCGGCGGCGGACGCCCGGATCACCCTGTGGAAGGGCACGGCCGCCGAGAAGACCTTCCAGCAGTCCTCGAACACCTTCAGCGGCCTGATGACGGGTGTGGACGTCACGGTCTCGAAGGTGACCGGTGCGGGCGAGGACCCGGTGACCGTCACCGTGGCCCAGGACGCCGACGCCCTGAAGAAGCTCGCGTCGGGTCTGGTCGGCTCCCTCGGCGTCGTCCTCTCGGAGGTCGCGTCGCGGACCGCCACCACCACGAAGACGAACACCGACGGCAGCACCGCGGTCACCGGCGGCCTGTTCTCCGGGGACGGCGCGGTCCGCCAGCTCCAGCAGCAGCTCACCACGGCGATGGGTGGCGCGGTCACGACCGCGTCGGGCGAGCTGGTCTCGCCGTCGTCCGTCGGTCTGGTCATCGGCCGCGACGGCACGTTCACCTTCGACGAGGCGAAGTTCAGCGCGGCCCTGACCGCCGACCCGGCGCGGGTCCGGGACGTCGTCACCCAGGTCGCCGACCGAGTCGCTCAGGTCGCGAGCGGAGCGTCCGACAAGACTGACGGGACCCTCACCCGCAAGATCCAGGGCCAGGAAGGCCTGGTCAAGGACATGGGGACCCAGATCGAGCAGTGGGACCGCCGGCTCGAGCTGCGCCGGGCCAACCTCCAGCGCACGTACTCGGCGCTGGAGGTGACCCTCTCGGGTCTGCAGTCCCAGTCGAGCTGGCTCGCCGGCCAGCTCGCCACCCTCCCGTCGTACAGCAGCAAGTGACCTGACCGGCCAGTCCGGTCGCGAGGAGCCAGCCATGTACACCGCAGCCGCCGGCCGCGCGAGGTTCGTCGACGACTCGCTCGCCACCGCCACGCCGTCCCGACTCGTCACCATGCTGTACGACCGCCTGTGCTTGGACCTGGCCCGCGCGGAGCACGCCCAGCGCGCCGGCGACCGCACCACCGCGAACGCGCAGCTGCAGCACGCGCAGGACATCGTCTCCGCGCTGCACCAGTCGCTCGACACCACGTGGGAGGGGGCCGCGAACCTCGGCGGCCTCTACACCTACGTGACCGGTGAGCTCGTGCAGGCGAACATCGCCAACGACCCGGAGCGCACCAAGGCGTGTGCCGACCTGCTGGGCCCGCTGCGCGACGCCTGGCACGAGGCGGCGAAGGTCGCCGCCGCCGAGGCGACCACCCGCTCCGCGTCCCTGTCGTTCACCGCGTGACCGTGGGCACCGCCGTGGCGCGCGACAGCGACCGCACCGCCCCCGGGAGCGGGGACGCCGACGGGGCCGGCTGGCACGAGGCCTGGTCGCGGGCCCTGCACGGCATGGAGCTGGACGTCGTCCAGGCCGAGGCGCTGCTGACCGCCGTCCACGCCGGCGCCGACCTGCCCAGCCCGGACGAGGTGAGCCGGCGCCGCTGGTCGCCACCCACCGGCCTCGGCCCGCTGCCGATCGCGCTGCAGGACAGGGCGGCGGCGCTGCTGGCCCGTCAGCAGGAGGTGGGCCGCCGCCTCGCCGAGGCCGCCCACACCAACCGCCAGCACCAGCGGGCCGCCGTCGCCCACCGCGAGGCGCCCCCCGCCGTCCCCGTCTACGTCGACGTCGCCCTCTGACCCCCACCCCCCCCTTGCTCACCAGCGCGGGGTTTGCGCGCTGGAACGGCACGGATCCGACCGATCCGTGCCGTTTCGCTGCGTAGAGCCCGGTGGGGTGAGCAAAGGGGTGGGGGGTGGGGGTGGGAGGCCGGACGGGTGGATCCCTCAGGTCCGGGCGCCGTGCGCCGATGGGTGGACCGGCGGCACCTACCCGCCCCTCGCGCCCACCGCCCCCGGTGAGCGCCCCGGCCCGACGCAGCAGGAGGCACCCGTGGAGGAGATGGACGAGATCGTCCAGGAGTTCCTCGTGGAGTCCCACGAGAACCTGGACCAGCTCGACCGGGACCTCGTGCAGCTGGAGGCCGAGCCCGGCTCCCGCGAGCTGCTGGCGAGCGTCTTCCGCACCATCCACACCATCAAGGGAACGAGCGGGTTCCTCGCGTTCTCCAAGCTCGAGTCCGTCACCCACGTCGGTGAGAACCTGCTCGCGCGCCTGCGCGACGGCAAGCTCGTCATGACGCCGGCCACCACCGACGTCCTGCTGCGGATGGTCGACACCGTCCGCGAGCTGCTCGGCAGCATCGAGGCGACCGGGGCCGAGGGCAGCGTCAGCGTCGACGGTGTCGTCGCCCAGATCACCGACGCCCTCGAGGGCCGCGAGCCCGTCGCCGCCCCGCCGGCCGCCGTCCCGGCGCCCGAGCCCGCGCCGGCTCCCGAGCCCGACCCCGTCCCGGCCGCCGACACGGCCGCGCAGCCGGACGCCGTCCCCGCAGCCGCCGAGCCCAAGCCCGCGGCGCGCAAGAGCACCCCCAGGAAGTCCGCGCCGAAGAAGCACGAGCCGACGAAGCCCGAGCCGACGAAGCCCGAGCCGGCGGCGCCCGAGCCCGCGCCCGTGAACGAGACGGCTCAGCCCGTCGCGCAGGCTCCGGAGCCGGCGCCGGCCCCGGCGCCCGCGCCCGCGCCCTCGGCCGCCAAGCCGACCGTCCAGCCGGAGCCCGTGCCGGAGCCCGGCGCCGACGCCGCCACCACGGCCCCGAAGCGCAGCGCCGCCGACGCCTCGATCCGCGTGGACGTCGACCTGCTCGACGCGCTGATGCGGCTCGTCGGCGAGCTGGTCCTGACCCGCAACCAGATCGTGCGCCAGGCCGCCGTCCAGGAGGACGTCGACCTCGCTCGGGCCTCGCAGCGGCTCAACCTGATCGCCACGGAGCTGCAGGAGGGCGTCATGAAGACGCGCATGCAGCCCATCGACCACCTGTGGTCGAAGCTGCCGCGCGTCGTCCGCGACCTCGGTGCCCAGTGCGGCAAGCAGGTCCGCCTGCAGATGGTCGGCAAGGACACCGAGCTCGACCGCACCCTGCTCGAGGCCGTCAAGGACCCGCTGACCCACCTGGTCCGCAACGCCGTCGACCACGGCCTGGAGTCGCCCGAGAGGCGCCGCGCCGCCGGCAAGGCCGCCGAGGGCGTCGTCACCCTCAAGGCGTTCCACGAGGGCGGCCAGGTCGTCGTCGAGGTCACCGACGACGGTGCCGGCATCGACGCCGACAAGATCGCCGCGAAGGCGCAGGAGCGCGGGCTCAAGACCGCCGCCCAGCTCGCCGCGATGTCCCCCGGCGACGTCCTGCAGCTGATCTTCCTGCCCGGCTTCTCCACCGCCGCGGCCGTCACGAACGTCTCCGGCCGCGGGGTCGGGATGGACGTCGTGAAGACGAACATCGAGGCCATCGGCGGCACCATCGAGGTCGAGTCGACCGTCGGCGCCGGCACCACCTGCCGGCTGCGGATCCCGCTGACCCTCGCGATCGTCCCCGCGCTCACCGTCGAGTGCGCGGGCGACCGGTACGCCATCCCGCAGGTCAGCCTCCTGGAGCTCGTGGCGCTGGACGCCGAGCGGGCGGCGACCGCCGTGGAGGACGTCAACGGCGCGAAGGTGTACCGGCTACGCGGGTCCCTGCTGCCGCTGGTGCAACTCTCCGAGGTCCTCGGTGTCGACTCCGACCGCGAGGACGGGCACGTCGTCATCGCCGTCCTGCTCGCCGAGGGCAAGCGCTTCGGCCTCGTCGTGGACCGGGTCCTCAACACCGAGGAGATCGTGGTCAAGCCGCTGTCGGCCCGGCTGAAGTCCCTCGGGACCTACTCCGGCGCCACGCTGCTCGGTGACGGCCGGGTCGCGCTGATCCTCGACGTCCAGGCCCTGGCCCGCCGTGCCCTGTCCACGGAGGCGCTCGACCGCCAGCTCGGCGAGGGCCAGCAGACCGTGGTCCGGCGAGAGCCGAACCAGGTCCTCATCGCCGGCGTCGGCGGGGACCGGCAGGTCGCCATCCCGCTGTCGATGGTCGCGCGGCTCGAGCAGATCAAGTCCGCGTCCGTCGAGCGGGTCGGGTCCCGCGAGGTCGTGCAGTACCGCGGCGCGATCCTGCCGCTCCTGCGGCTCGACCGGCACCTCGGCACGTACTCCGAGCGGGATGCGGACGAGCTGACCGTCGTCGTCTACAGCAGCGAGGGCCGCAGCGTCGCGATCGTCGTCGAGCAGATCGTCGACATCGTCGAGGAGGACGCCGAGGTCCGCAGCGACATCGACGACCACGGCCTGCTCGGGTCCACGGTGATCCGCGACCGGATCATCGAGCTCCTCGACGTGCGCGCCGCGATCCTCGCGGCCGACCCGAACTTCTTCACCACCCCCGTGGGTGACCAGACCGTCCTGCAGGAGGCGTGATGTCCACGCAGCTCGCCACGTTCCGGCTCGACGACCGCACGTACGGCGTCGACGTCGCCAAGGTGCAGGAGGTGCTGCGCAGCCAGCCCCGCACCCGGGTGCCGCTGTCACCGCCGGCGGTCGCCGGCCTCATCAACCTGCGGGGTCAGGTGCTCACCGCCATCGACCTGCGGCACCAGCTCGACCTGCCGCCGCGCCAGGGCGAGGAGGAGCCGATGATCGTCGTCATCCGCGTCGCGGGTGAGCCGATCGCGCTCCTCGTCGACAGCATCGGCGCCGTGGTGGACGTCGACGACGAGCAGTTCGAGGCGCCGCCGGACACCCTCAGCGGCCCGACCCGCGAGCTGATCCTCGGCGCGTACAAGCTGCCGGGCTCGCTGCTGCTCTCCCTGGACGTCGACCGCGCCGTCGCGGCCTGAGCCCTCAGCACCCGCACCAGAACGACCAGAACCAGACCGACCAGACCGCAGGACCAAAGCAGGAGGTGCGCCGTGAAGCGCTTCGAGTGGACCGTCGGGCGCCGGGTGCGCGTCCTGGGGGCCGTCGGCGCCCTGTCGACCTTGGTGATCGGGTGGGCGGCCTGGGACGGGATGACGAAGGTCGACGAGCGGCGCGAGGCGCTCAGCACGGCGTCGAGCGCCGGCTCGGTCATGCTGCAGCTCGACACCCGGGCCAGCGAGTTCAAGGTGCTCGGCTACCGCGCCCTGACCGCGGACGACCCGAGCGCGCTGCTCGCGGACGTCGCGGAGGACCGCGCGACCGTCGAGGGCCTGCTCGACCAGCTCGACGCCCTGCCGCTCGAGGGCGAGCTGGCGCAGGCCGCCGACGGCCTGCGCGGCCCGTTCACCGCGTTCGTCGACGAGGTCGACGCGTTCATCGACGCCAGCGTCGAGGACCAGACGGCGATGCAGCCGCGCGGAGACGAGATCCAGGCGGCCAACGGCGCGACCGACGAGGCCGTCGGCCAGGCGCTGGACGTCGTCACCGCCACCATGGAGCGAGAGACCGCCGCGCTGGAAGGCACGGCCGCCAGCGTCCGGACGTTCAACAGCGTCGTCACCGCGCTGATGCTGGCGCTCCTCGTCGCGACCGTCGTCGTGACGACCCGCGCCATCACCCGGCCCCTGAGCCGGGTCCTCGCCTCCCTGCAGCGGGTCGCCGCCGGCGACCTCACCGAGGACGTCGAGGTCCGCTCCCAGGGCGAGCTCGGCATGCTCGAGCGCGGCCTGCGCAGCACCGTCGAGTCGATGCGGTCCGTCATCGCGTCGGTGACGGGGTCGGCGGATGCGGTGGCGTCGAGCTCGCAGGAGCTGGCGGCGTCCTCGCAGCAGATCGCTGCGGGGGCTGAGGAGACGTCGGTGCAGGCTG
>NZ_BAAGTX010000003.1:0-199161 GCF_054781695.1 Thalassiella azotivora | reverse complement strand
GCCGTCACCCGAGCCGCCGTCACCCGAGCCGCCGTCACCCGAGCCGCCGTCACCCGAGCCGCCGTCACCCGAGCCGCCGTCACCCGAGCCGCCGTCGGCGGCCTCGTCGGCCCAGGCCTTCGGGTTGGTGATCTGGTCCGCGAACTCCCGCGGCGGCTCGTCGCCGGGCGCGAAGCTGTGCCCGGCGACGTGCACGAACCGCGCCAGCCTGCGGCCCATCAGAGGACGTCCGCCGCGAACGAGCGGTCCGCGTTGGCCAGGACGGGCAGGCCGATCGCGTCGGCGATGACCTCGATGCCCATCGGGGGCTTCGGGTTGCGGTAGACGCCGGCGACGACACCCGGCTGCTCCGCGTCCTCGATGCCCCAGTCAGCCTCGGTCGAGGTCAGCGTGCGACCCCAGAACGTGGCCCCCAGGTCGGTGCCCATCCAGTCGTCGGTCTCGACCGGCGCCGGGAGCAGCAGCACCCGGTCGTCCGGCAGGACCTTCGTGGACACCCCGTCGACGCTGACCCGCCGGTCGTACCGGTAGATGGGCGGCAGCCCGGCGGCCGAGACCGTGGCCTGCACGTCCTCGACCGTCGCCGGGCGGGACGCCCCGTTCAGCAGCTGCGTCTTCATCTGGTCGAGACCAGCGAAGGCGCGCAGGGCCCGGGTGGACATGACGATCGCACCCGGCTCCTCACCGGTGGAGTCGCGGTAGACGTCGGCCCACGTCTCCAGCTGGCCGAGCGCGTCGGTGCCCGCGACGGACCACAGCGCCGGCGCCGTGACGGTGTGCCCGGCGGGGCGACCGAAGTCGTCGTCGGACTTGAAGTTGTCCTGGTCGATGGTCGCCTTGCCGGTCGTCAGCACGATGCCGCGCAGACGCTCGATCGAGTCGGCCACCGCCTGGACGGCCTGCACCGTGGTCCGCTGGATGCTCGCGAGCGCGGCCTCCTCGGTGACGTTGCCGCCGCGGGCGCGCAGCTGCTCGTACTCGCTGACGGGCAGGTTCTGCCCGAGCGCGGGCAGCTCGAGGGTGACCCGCTTGCCGCCCTGGCGCTTGCCCACCTCGACCTCGGCGTCGTAGGCGCGGAACTTCGCCACGTCCACCAGGCCGGTGGAGCCGGCGACGAACCGGACGACGACGTCGGCGACGTCGCGGTTGGGGAGCCAGCGCGCGAGGGTGCCGCGGCGGGCCTCGTAGTCGGCCAGCGCCGCACGGGCGTACCCCGTGAGGGTGGCCGGGTCGATGATGTCGGTCCAGAGAACCATCTCGGCTCAGACCCCTCTCAGATGTAGACGACGGTCGTGGCGGCGCGCTTCGCCGCCGCGGCCGGCGCGGCGAACGAGTGCGGCACCTTGGCGGCCTTCACGCGACCGTGGTCGAGGACCGGGACGGGGAAGTCCGCGGTGCCGACGACCGGCTGGTCGGTGAGGATGAAGCCGGCGAGGATCCCCGCGCCGGTGACGGTGGCCTCGGTCTTGTCGTAGGGCACGAGCAGCCCGCCGACCTTCGCGACCGGGGTGCCGGACGGCAGGTAGCCGTTCGGGTAGTGCGTGCCGGCGGTGAACGCGCTGACGTCGACGGTCTCCGTGCGGCACTCGTGGATGCCGTGGGTGGACCCGAGCCAGGACTGGTCACCCGCGCCGATGGACTCCGTGCGGAGCTTGGGCATGGTCTTCTCCTCTTCGGGGATCTGGGACGGGTGCGCCGTGGCGGCGCGGGGGTGGCTGGGGTCAGGCCTTGGCGGCCGTCTTCTTCCGGGAGGCCTCGAAGGCCTCGCGGCCGGCGGCGACGCCGGTCTTGCGTGTGCCGCCACCGCGCGGGCCCTGGCCCAGGTCGAGCTGCTGGGGCCCGGTGATGGGGCCGGCGATCGACTCCAGGTACGTGGCGACCTTGTCGGTGTCCACGTCGGTGTCGGTGACGAACGCGGTGAGGGAGAGGCCGGAGACGATCGCCTCGGCCTGCTCGCCGGTCTTGCCGCGGGCGGTGAGGCCGGCGCGCAGGATGGCCTTCGCGGCGTTCTGGTTGGCCTCGGCGAGGGCCTCGCGGCGGCCCTGCTCGCGGGCGTCGTTGACGGCCTTCTCGGACGGCGTCTGCCGCTCCCGCTCGATCTGGTCGTACTTCTCGGCCTTGGCCTTGATGGCGTCGTAGTCGCCGCGTGCGTTGGCGCGGGACTCGTGCTTGCGGGCCTGGTGCTTCCAGTAGGCCTCACGCTGCTCCACGGTCATCTCCGCGAGCGGGGTGTTCTCCGGGAAGCCCTTGTCGGCGCCCGGCCCACCAGCGCTGCCCTTGCCACCCTGCTCGCCGGTTCCGGTTCCGGTGCCGGTGTCGCCGGAGCCGGTGCCGCCGGACGTGCCCCCGCCGGCGGGCGGGTCGTCGTGCTCTCCCTCGGGGAGGATCGGGCCGGGTCGCCAGCTCTGGCAGCGGGCGGCGCCGGTGGGCCGGTGGAAGATGCTCAGCCCCGAGTGCGCGGGCAGGCCGGTCAGGTGTGCGGACATGCTGGTGTCGTCTCCCGTGTCGGGTGTTGGTTGCCCTGTCGGGCCGGTCCTCGGCCCTGCCCCGGGGAAGCGGGCAGGGACGCTCTCAGGTGCGGGTGAAGCCGACCGGTCGGCCGTCCTCCACGTCGGTCTGCGCGACCGAGCGCTCGATGAACCCGGGCGCCTTGTCGTCGCGGTCCGGTGCGTCCGGCGACCCGTCACCAAGCACGACACGCAGGTGCAGAGGACCAAGGTCGAAGATCACCTCGAACATCAGGCCGCCTGCTCGGCGATCGCCCGCAGGTGGGCCAGTCGCTCGCGCTGGTAGGCCAGCGGGCCGTCCACGAGCTCGCCGGTGGACGCGCGGCGCTCCAGGTCGGCGAGGGTCTCCTCGAGCGCGGCGATCTCGCCGGCGTAGCCCTCGCGCGGCCCGGGTCGGGTCGGGGCCCGCTTCGCGTTCAGGCGGTCGGTGGCGTCAGCAGGCATCAGCGTTGGCCCCAGCTCTCCGTGCTCGTCGACGCGGTACCGGACCCGTGCCAGGTCGCTCTGGCTCGTCGACCCGGCGGCTGCGTAGAGGGCGTTCAGCTCGTCCTCGTTCAGTGAGCGCCCGGGGTCGGGGCGTCCGGCGAGGATGGGCAGGGCCTCGCACTTGCAGCGCAGGTGGACCGGTAGGAGCGAGTCGACCCGGTACACCCGGTCGGACGCTGCGAGGCACAGTCCGCAGGTCCCGGAGTCGGACCGCTCGGGGCGGATGACGCGCCGCATGCCGACGACCTGCGGGACGACGCTCAGGTGCCGGGCGGTGGCCTCGCGGTCGGCGAGCGCGATGTCGGCGTCCGCGAGCTCCTCGGCTCGCCGGACAGCGGCCGCGAGCGCGTTCTCCTCGGCCTGACCCTGCGAGCGCTCGTACCGGTACTGCTCGGCGGGCCGGCGCCACTGCACGACCGGGTCGACGGGCCGCAGCTGGGTGGGGAGGTGGACCGGGTCGCGGGGCGGTTCGACATCCAGGGCGCGCAGGACCTGGTCGAGGTAGGCGGTGGTCAGGTTCGCCATCGTCACCTGGCCGGAGCGGACCTGGGCGGCGATCTTGACGGCCTGCTCGTCGACCAGGTCCTGGTTGTACATGGCGCCGCCGCCCATGGACCGGATCACCGCGAGGACGAACCGCAGGACGCCGTCGAGGATCCTCGCGCGGCCGGCGGCCTGGTGGTCCACCCAAGCCGCGACGGTCGCCGCCTGGGCTGTGGTCAGCCGGTCAGCCACCGGGGACCACCGGCGTCGCGGCCGGCGGCTGCCCGGGCGGCATGAAGAGCAGGTCGGTCGCCCGCTCCCGCTCGATGCGCACGAGGTCGGCCGGGCCGTAGCCCATGACGTCGGTGTAGATCGACGCCTGAGGCAGACCGGCGGCCTTCGCCTGCGCCGCGGCGGACATCCGCTCAGTCAGGGAGTACTGCTCGGCGGGCTCCCAGATGGTGCGGATCTTGTGGACGTCGGCGCGCTGCTGGTCGCCGGTCCAGGCGAACGCCAGGCTCATGACCTCGGCGAGCGCGGCGTCGGCGCGGCGGCGGCGGTCCTTGACCCGGAAGAGGTGTCCCTCGCGCATGGTCGAGGCGCCCTCGGCGGAGCCCTGCGCGGCGTCGGGGGTGATGTAGTGCAGCGGCGTGAAGGTGACTGCGGCGAAGGACTCGACGTCGTCCTTGATCGCGGAGCGGATGCCCTGCATGTCGCCGAGCGCGGACTCCCAGACCTCGGCGCCGGCAGGCAGCCGCCACATGCCGCCGGGGTCGGCGAGGAACGCCTCGCTGTAGTCGATCTCCTCGCCGGTCTTCTCGTCCCTGTCCGGCAGGCCCTTGATGCCGCGCTGTCGGAACGCCTGGTACTTGCTGATCACGACCCGGTCGAAGATCTGGTCGTTGATCCGGTCGAGCACCGCGAGGTGCGGCTCGAACTCGGAGACGCCGCGTGCGTTGCGGAAGCGCACGACCGGCACACGTCCACCGAGGGTCGGCGGCAGCTGCTGGCCGTCGGCGCCGCCCTTCCTGTCGTCCCACTCCCACGACTTGGGGGAGAGCCGGAACGTCGGCGCCGTCGTCATCGACGTGGTGCTCTTGCGCCGCGCCACGTGGCAGCGCCCGGGCAGGTACAGGTAGGCGAAGTCCGTGGAGTCCCACTCGTCGCGGAAGAGCTTCAGCCCGGCGAGCACCCGGCCGGTGGCCGGGTCGTGGGCGGTGATCGTCTCCCGCGGGTCTTCGGCCGTGATCAGCGGGACGCCGCCGGACTCGGACGGCGGGCCGACGATCATGTACCCGTCGGCGAGGCCGAGCATCCACTCCGAGACGTCGGCGAACTTCAGGTCGAGGGCGTTGCCGCGGAAGACCTTGTGCGCCTCCTGGTCGCCGTTGCGGTCGTCGTCGGCCGCCGTCCCGAAGCCCGCGGGGGTCATGCGGTGCTGGACCGCCTGCACCGACATCAGCGCGTAGTTCATCCGCGCCAGGCGCAGGAACTCGCGCATCGCCTCGCGCCAGCCTGCTGCGACGTGGGGGAGCGGGGGCTCACCGCGCAGGTACCCGTCCAGCTCGTCCAGGCCCGGCCGCACGTGGTTGTCGAGCTTCAGCTTCAGCCGGCTGTAGCCCTGCCCGGTGCGACGGTTGTGCAGCTCCCTGCTGAGGGTCTTCAGCCACCACCCCGGGGACCGCACCTCGTCGACGTCGATCACGGGCAGGACCTCCCCTCAGCCGTCAGTAGAGCCGCTCGAACTTCGTGGACCGCGGCTTCGGCGCCGTGACGCCGGCTGCGACGGCGTCCAACCGGCACTGCCAGGCGAGCACCGCGGCGACCGCGGCGTCGATCTTCTTGGTCGAGTAGTCGTGTTCCTTGCCCAGCGCGAGCTTGTTCGCCGAGAACCGCCGGCGGGCGTTGACGACGTGCCGGGTCAGCGCCGCCGACCCGTCGTGGGTGCAGTCACCGTTGCGGATCGCACCCTCGAGCGACTCCACGGCCCGCTGCACCAGCCCGGAGCGGCCACCGGTCATCCACCACTCGAACGGGTGGTCCCGGGTGGCCTTCACGGCGACCTTGCCGGAGTACTTCGCCTCCCACGCGTTCACGTGCGAGCGCCAGTCCTTGCCCGGGTCCGCGTAGAAGCCGGCCACCATGTACCGGCGGAAGCACTCGTCGAGCTGCGCCTCGATCTCCACGATCGGTGGCGTCCAGTCCGCCCAGCTGCCGGGGCGGTCGGGCGCTTCCCACACCGCCACCTGGAAGAGGTGGCCGTCGCTGACCCTGCAGCCGATCAGCGCGGTCGCGTCGGGCTTGCCCTTGGCGCGGCCGCGCGACCCGTCGAAGCCGAGCACGACGACGTCCCGGTCCTGGACCGCGCGGTCGGGGTCGTGCCTCGCCTTCCACTCGGGCTGCGTGACCCAGATATCGGATCGTCCGGAGGAGATCTGGTTGAGGAAGTCCGCCGCCGAGGTCTCCTCGTCGGCGTCTGGGTGCCAGATCCGGGGCAGGATGTCCGACTCGAGGGGCGCCCACCCAGGCCCGCACGGCGGGTCGTGGATGACGCACCCGTCGGGGTGATCCGAGGAGTCGCCGTAGGCGTACCGCAACCCGGCGAGGAGCGACTCGCGGTCGCTCATGTCCGTCTCAGGCGGCGCCTCACGGTGGTCCCAGAGGAACCCCCGGTCGAGCTTGGTGCGGCCCTCCAGCATCGCCTGGTACGCGTTCGCCGTGTTCTCCGCCACGGAGCCGTCGCCTTGCGTGTAGGCGTTCGGGGACTCGATCACCGAGCCGCCGATCTTCGTGGCGTTGTCGACCAGCGTCCGAGCGAACCGGACGCCGCCGTTGCTGGAGGTCCAGGACTCCGTCTGGTCCATCACCGTGAAGACCGGCTTGCCGCCCTTGGCCGTCGTCGCGGACGACGTGACCGGCGTGATCTGGCCCCGAGGCAGGTTCACGAACCCACCGAGCGGCTCCACCCCCGGGTAGGCGTCCACCACCGGGCCTGTGACCATCTCGAGCAGCGGCACCCAGGTGTTCTCGACCTGGGCCTCGGTGGTCGCCGCCACCTTCACCAGCGGCGTCCGCACCCGGGTCCACGGCTTGCCGACCGGCTGGCCGGCGGCGTCCCACCCGTCCGGGACGACGTCCGCCAGCCCCTCCGTGATCGCGAGCGCCGCGAGCAGCGGCGACTTCCCCCAGCCTCGGGGCCGGGAGAGGACGCCACGCTTCACGACCCGACGGCAGGTGACCGGGTCGAGCTCGTAGAAGCGGAGGATGAACTCCGCCTGCTCACGCGTCGGCACGAACGGCTCGTAGTCACCGCGGTCGGGTGCTGCGAGGTGCTCGACCATCCAGTCCAGGACGTACCAGCCGAGCGTGGGGTACTCACCAGGCTCGGACGGCCTCCACGGCACCGACTCAGCTGCCGGCGGCGGGCGCCGGCACCGCCGACAGGTGGCTGCGCCAGGCCGGGCCGCGGCCGCCGGTGCGCGGACCGGGACCCGCGGCGCCCTCCGCGGGGACCGCGATCGTCCACAGCAGCGACTTCAGCGACATGGGGGTCAGCCCGTGCGCATGCTCGAGCGTCCGCGCCTCGCGCTGCGCCATGGCGCTGCCCAGCTCGGCCTCCGCCAGGACCCGGCAGTACCGCGCCAGCGTCCGGTGCCAGCGCAGACGCTCCCACTCGACCGCCATCGGCGTCCGCCAGAGCTGCGTCCAGATCTCGCGCTCGAGCTTCTTGCGCGCCGCCAGCTCGGACTCCAGGGCCGCGAGCTCACGGCGCGCCTGGTCGAGGTGGCGCTCCAGCCGCCGCAGCATCCGGCCGTCGGACTCCTGCTCCCGTTCGACCGTCAGCTGCTCGACCCGCTCCCGCAGGTACGGCAGTACGCCGGCCTCGCGAGGGTCCTTCGGCAGCGGCCAGTTCGGTGCGCGCTTGGCTCCACGGCCGTCCGCAGGCAGGACCTTCAGGGCCGGTCCGACGTTCCTCCGGGCGCGCTTCTCCGGGTCCTTCGGGGCCGGTCCGGGCATGTCGCCCCCTTCGACTCGCGCGACGGCCTGTGTCAGAGCCGTTGCGGCACAACGCGTTTCAGATCGGGTCCGGCAACAATTTCGGGGTGGAGTGCTGGAACCCGTACAAGACTCCAGAGGCAGAACGCTCCGGCAGGAAGTGGACCCGGGGGAGGGGGGTGGCCTCCCCTCCTACCTCAGCCCCGGGTGCTTGCGCTTCGGCCGCAGGTGGCGGGCACGGGCAGATGCTGCTGCCCTTCCGCCTTCGCCTGAGGACTTCGCCCGGTGGTGAGGTGGGCACAGCCATTGCAGCCGGTCGTGGTTCTGCGGATCGTCGACGTGGTCAGCGTCAGTCCCTCGTTCGGGACAGCGTGTGCCGTCGTCGAGCAGCTTCTCGCAGCGGCCGCCGGCTTCCGCTTCGCACGCTGCGCGTCGAGCTGACCAGTCCGGTGGCAGCTGCTCGCGCCGGGTCGACCCGGCCCATCCGCCGGCCATCAGCCGGGGCCGACGGGGTTCTTGCCCTTGCGCTCACCCGGCCAGATCCCGAAGACGTCCTTGAACCACTGCGACGCGATCCGCTTCGCGCGGGCCGGGCCGACGTGCTTCACGAGCTGGTTGTACAGGGCCGTCCACGGGTGCGGCTTCGGGATCCACTTCGCCGCGCCCGGGCCGACCTTCCAGTACCGCTCGAGGGCCCCGTCGCCCGGTCGGGTGTCAACTCCGGCGGCCATGAAGCACCTCCTCGGCTGGATCCGCACGCTGGGCGATCACCGCCACGGTCACGTCCGGGTTGTCCCGCGGCGTCGGCACCAGCTGCTGGTGGGCGACGCACACCAGCCGTCCGGACGTCGGGTCAGCGCGCAGGGCGCAGTCCTCGCGGCTGCGGCCGTCGTGGGAGCACATGGGGCGTCGCCCGCTCTCGTGGCGTGGCGAGGGGGCTGGTGGGCCGGGTGCCAGCCAGACCGCGTGGCTGTGTCGGCGCGGCCCCTCAGCCTGCGCTGCACCCGACGGCGCCCCACCGCTGGTGGGGGCGGTCGCCGTCCCCAGGGTGTTCCCGCGTCCCGCAACGCCGCCCCAGGGAAGCACGAAGCCCCGGGCCTGTTCGGCTCCCGGGGCTGTCGGTAGAGACAGTTGTCCTACTGCGTGCTGATCCTGACACGAGCGAGCACCCCTGTGCAACTACTGCCGGAGGTACTCCGGGTCGAGCGTCTGCTCGATGGCCTCGAAGACGGATTGGATGGTGTCGCGCTGGCTCTCGTAGCCGCCGCTCTGGTTGAGCTGGATGCCGACGCGGTACCCGACCGGGTTACCCCCCATGCCCAAGACATCGGTCGTGACCGGCATCACCTCGAGGCGCTGCAGCAGGTTGCTCATCTGCTGGACGCTTTCCGCGTGGACGGTGATCTGGAACGACATGCCCGCTCTGCTCATGACGCCTAGGCTGCCGCATCCGACGCCTACCTCGTGGCTGCTTCTGTCGATCTGGCTGCACCGGTTCCCGGTGTTGCGCCGGCGAGCAGGTCGAGGATGTCCCCGACGCGGTACAGGGGGCGGCCTTGGTGGTCGACGCTGTGTTCCACGATCCGGCCTCGGCTCTTCCACTTGTAGATCCGGTCGACCGTGACGGGTCGGCCCAGCGTCGTCACCGCCGTCGCGACCAGCGCGGCGTGCGCGAGCTGGTCCTCCGCGGCCGCGAGCAGCCACGCCCGGCGGGCCTCGACGTCGTGCTCCGCCCCGCACGCCGGGCACTCGACCGTCGCCCGGCCGGGGACGGCGTACAGGTGTCGGTCGCACGTCTCACCCTGGTGGTTCCCGTCGCACCCCCCCTGGACCGTGCACGCGTCCCCGGTGTCGTGGCAGTCGCACGGGCAGTCGTCCGCCCCGTCGAGCGGCGCCCGGCACGGCCCGGCGTACCAGCGCTGCGGCCGGGAGTCGATCACCCTGGCCGCGGCCCGGACGGCGTCTACGACCTCTGTCACCGCCTCTCCAGCGGACGGGTGCCGGCGCAGCCACGCGACCTGACCGAGCAGCCACCCCGCCACCGACTCGGAGTCCTTCCGCGCCGGCGACACCCCCCGGCCGGACTCGACGACCCGCACCCACCTGGCCAGAGCCGCGCCGAGCTCGATCTGCGCCCGGGACGCCTGGTCGACCCACGGCACCGGCCGCTCCCCGGTCGACCGCGCACCCGACCCACCACCGACCCGGGCCTGCCGGGTGCGCGTCGCCCCCAGGTCCCGGTGCAGCCCACCGCGCAAACCACGGGGCCGCTCCCACGGGGCCGACGTCCCGTGCCCCACGAGCGCGTCCACCACCAGCTTCCCGTCCGAGGTGACCGGCGCCGCGGTCAGCTCGTGCAGCGTTGCCGCGACGTCGCCGAGCGCACGCTCGAGCTCGGTGACGCACCGGTCGCAGATCACCGCCTGGTCGACGATCGGTGGATGGCCACTGTCCCCGAGCACGCACGTGCGAGTGCTCACGCGGCACCGCCTCCGTTCGCGATGCGCAGTAGCACGTCCGCGTGGCAGGGCTGGTCGAGCGGGCACCAGCAGGCAAGGTCGCGACCGGCCAGGTCGCGGCGGGCGCGCTCGACGTAGCCGGGCGGCGAGGACCACTCGACCCAATCGCGGAACAGGGCCACGCACTCGTCCGCCGTCGCCCGCGCGTTGTTCGTCGGCGGGTTCGTCGCCCGGGCGGCGTCGACCACCCAGGGGTTGCCCCAGCGCGTCGGGCGGGCGACGACGACTGCGCCCTTCGGCTTCCGCCAGCCTTTCGTCCGGCGGAGCTGGATCCGCCGTGGGGTGGTGGTCATCGAGGGGCCTCCTGGTGCAGGTCGCAGGCGGGGTGGGTGGTGTGGGGTTCGAGCTCGAGCAGGTGGACGTCGAGGGGGCGGCCGCACTCGTGGCACAGGACCTGCGCCCGCCGGCGGGCCTGGACCGCGCGCGGCCCGTGCGGGCACGAGTGCAGGTGGTCCCGGTGCAGCGGCACACCGTCCGGGCGGGGGTCGGACCCGTTCAGGACCCGCCAGTGCGGGCCGTCCGGGAGCGGGTGGACGTTCCCCGCCGGGTGGGGCAGAGGGTCGATGTCCAGCCACCGGCCGCCCTCGGCCATCACCCGCCGGACCGGGGACGAGCACGACGAGCACGGGCGGTCCCCTCGCTCGGCGAGCCGCTGCTCCAGGTCGGCCAGGGCCAGCGCCCACGTCTGCGCGGACGCCGTCCGAACCCGGGCCGCGCGGCGGACCTCGTGCCGGCGTGCCAGATGACCAGGGTCGGACACCGGCTGCAGCTCGACCGCGATCCGACCCAGGCCCACCGCGGCGTCAGCCAGGGCACGCGCCTTGCGAGCCCGGTTCCGCTGAGCCGTGCTGGTCGTCGTGAAGTCCCGAGAGGTGGTGGTGGTCATCTGCCCCTCCTGCCTCGACGTCGAGAGCGGGTAGGCCCGCGAGCAGGTGCCAGCAGGTCGGGTGCCGCCCCACCGTGGGTGGGGCTGGCACCCGTCCCGGTCCGTCCCGTCCCGTCCCGGTCCGTAGACCTCGGATCTGCTGGATCTGCAGATCGGGACCGCCTCTGACCTGTGGTTTCGTCCTGAGGCGGCGGGTTGGAACGGTGTTCGTCGTGCGTTGCGGTGTCGGTTTCGGGTCGTGCTCGCGCGGTGTCCGCGTGGGTCGCGGGTCGCGCTGGCGCGGTGGCCGGCTGGGTGCTCGGCTCGCGCGGGGTGGTGTCGCGCGCGGTGTCGCCCTGGCGGGGCGGTCGCGCTGGGGTGGTGCTGCGCGCGGTGTCCGCGTGGGTCGCGGGTCGCGCCGTGGTGGTGGTGCTGCGCGCGGTGTCGCCCTGGCGGGGCGGTCGCGCCGGCGCGGTGTCCGCCGGGGTGGCGGGTCGCGCGGTGGACAGCGGCACCCGGTGGCCGTGCTTGGCCAGGAGGGCGACGGTGTCCTCGCCGTAGAACGGCGTGGTGGGTGGCGGGAGGAGCGGGAGCCGCTCGTCCGCCTTCGGGTCCGCCGCGCGGGCTGCGTTGCAGCTGCCGCACGCGACCACGTAGGTGGTGACCTTCGCGGGCCGGCCCGGCTCGCGGTGGTCGTAGGTGCCGCGGCGGCCGCCCTTGCGGGCCCGCCACTGGACGACGTTCCCGCAGTACCGGCACGCGTCGCCGTCCCGCAGCCGGACCGGGACGGTCAGCTCAGGGTTCGACGCGTCGGCCTTGCGCTGCCGCTCCCACTCGATCTCCTCACGCAGGCGCATGTGCAGGAACTCCGGGTCGGCGACCAACCGCCACGGCTTCGTGCCGTCCGGCCGGCGCTTCTCCGGGGCCATCAGCCCCGTGCGCTTAGCGAGCGCGAGGAGGTCGGGGGTGCGGGTGCCTCCGAGGAGGTTGAGGGTGCCCTCGTCGAGGAGGTAGTCGGTGGTGTGCGCGGCGGACTGCAGGGCGCAGCGGACGACGAACCCGAACACCTCGTTCAGCGTCCGTTCGTCCCCGAGGGACAGCAGGCGCATCACGCGCGGGTGGGTCGCGGCGTTGTCGCCTGCGCGCAGCCAGGGCACGGGGTGGTCGTCTCCTCGAGGTGGGGGGCGAGGGGCGGGACGGGCGGGGGTGCCAGGGGCCGACGAGGCGGCCCCTGGCGCTACGGGGGGTGTTCGGGCTGCGGGGTGTCCACGTCGGACGAGCCAGCAGCTGCGGCGTCAGGCGCGAGCGCCTCCTCGTCGACGTCGCGCTGCAGGACACGGCGCGGCTGGCGAGTCACGGTGCGGGCGGTCAGCCACGCCCAGAACCGGGCCAGGGCGGCGCGCAGGCGGTGGAGAGTCGTCACCGGGAGCTCTCCGGTCAGGCCGGCCGGAACGGCCGCCAGCCGTAGGGGCACAGCTGCAGGCAGGTCCAGGTGTGGGGGCCGACGACACCGTCGGGGGCCAGCCCGTAGTAGCGCTGGAACAGGATCACGGCGTCCCGCGTCTTCGCCCCGTACCGGCCGTCCTGCGGGCCGGGGTTCCACCCGTAGTTCCACAGCCAGTACTGCGCCCGGTGCGTGTCCATCAGGTAGTACGGCTTGGCGGTCGACAGGTTGAGGTCGTGGGCGCAGTTCGGCGCCGGGCCGCAGTACGTGTAGGCGTTGGCCGTGGCGGCAGGCGCCACGGCCAGGCCGAGCGTCACCGCCAGCGCGAGCGAGAGGCGCTTGAGCAGGTTCACGATCAGGTCCTTCCGGAGGGGGCGGGCGTCTGGGCGTTGAGCGGCGGTCACCCGAGCACCGCCTGAGTCCGCGCCGTGCGGAGGTACTCCGCGAGCGCCGCGAGGTTGTTGGCCACGTCACGGCGGACGCGGGCCTCGTCGCGCGCCGCGCCGGAGGCCCGGTGCGGGGACGCGAGCAGGTGGACGGCGGAGCCTTCGAGGTCCGCGCGCATCTGGTCGACGTAGTCGACGGCGTGGCTCAGGACGACCGCCGCGTCGGTGCACACGGCGGTCACCACCTGCCCCGGACCATCCGGCGAGCGCCGGCGGTGACCATCTGGCGGCCGTTGACGCGGATCGCGGTGCGGTACCCGGTTCGCAGCCCGGCGAGGAGGCCGACCAGGACCCCTGCGGCGAACACCTCGAGGCCGGTCACGTCGTCTCCTCGGGGGTGCGGACGGTGCTGCACCAGGAGCACTGCCGGGTGCCCTTGGGGGCGCCGGCGAAGCCGGAGACGTCGCGCCAGTAGTGCTCGCAGGTCTGGTCGAGGTAGCGGCGCAGCTGGCGGCCGCGGGCGCGGTGCGTGTCGGTCGTGCCGGAGACGGCGAGGAACGACTCGAGGTGCCAGAGCTCGCGGCGGTCGGCGGAGGGCTCACGCTCCTCGTCGTCCACTGCATCGCCGGCGGCAGGCGACGCCGCGCCGGCGAGCTCGTCGAGGACCTTGCCAAGGTCGTGGACGCGGACGTTCGTCGAGGGCCATCGCAGGGACTCCGCGAGCGCGAGGGCGGCGCGGAGCCGGGAGATGTGGTCGGGTCCGTCGGGGACGGGCGTGAAGATGCTCAGGCCGTCCTGGGGGTCGGCGTCGGTCACGGGATCACCACCCAGGCGGTGGCCTCGCGGTCCCGGCCGTACAGCACTCCGTCGTGGCGGCTGTACCTGGAGCTGGTGACTCGCTCGACGCCGGCGATGGCGTCGCGGCGGCGCCAGTAGCCCTCGCCGGAGTCGGCGAGGACCCGGCCGTTCACGGCCACGAACCGCCACCGCCAGCGGCCGGTGCTGTCGCGGTACAGCTCGACGGTGGGCAGGCGCTGCTTCACGGCGCCACCGCCAGGGGCTCGCGGCGCAGGACGACGGCGCCCGGCCGCCACCCGTCGGGCAGGAGCGGGCGGCGGCCGGGGACCAAGCGGGCGAGGACGCGTGCGTCCGGGGTGACCGTGACGGTCAGGTCGGGGAACCGGTCGGCGAGCGCGGCGGCGCGGTCCTCGGCGGTGCGCTGGGAGGTGTACGTGCGGATCAGACGCCACGCGCCGGCGGCGGCGGTGACGGAGGTGTGCAGGCCGCGGAGGGTGGCGTGGTGGTACGGGGACATCACGAGCAGCGGTGACGTGCGGGTGTTGGTGCGGGTCACGGGGTCTCCTGGGGCGCGGGCAGCGGGCGGATGGTCAGGACGATGCGGCGGGACTCGTCCTTGGGGACGGGGTCGCCGCGGCGCAGGTCGGGGCCGACGAGGTAGGCGTCGGAGTCGTCCGGGAGCAGGCGCAGGTCGGTCACGAGGCCGTCGACGATCGCCTTCACCGTCGGGTAGACGTTCGCGACGTCGCGGCGTCGGGACAGGGGCCGCTCGTGGACCGTCGCGACGATGTGCGCCCGCTGCAGGCGCGGCAGCCGCGCGTGCCGGGCGGCCCACCCGGCGGCCGCGCGCCACGACTGCGTGCGGGCGTTGCGGACCCGCCAGTGCAGGCGCTGGTTCGACGTGAGGAACCCGCACCCCGGGTCGTGCACGGTGACCAGGTGGAACCGGTCGACCTCGACCGCGCCGTCCCCGGCGGGCAGCTGCTCCTCGGTCACGAGACGGCCCTGCCGGGCAGGTCGTGCACGTCGGCGCGGTAGGTCACCGCGGCGTGGCCGTCGTCGACGTGCCGCTCCCACTGCCCCTCGGCGTGGCCCTCGACGAACGCTGGCGGCCACCCGTCGTCCGACCACGCCCGCGAGCGCCGGTCGGTCGTGTCGCGGAACACGGGGGCGCCCTGCCACCCGCAGGTGCACACGGCCCGCCACGCCACGACCTGGCGGCCCAGCTCCGGGGTCCACTCCGCGAGCGCGGGGGAGTCGTGGCCGTGGTGGGAGGCGATGACCATGCGGTGCTCGACGCTGGTCAGCCGGCGGCCGGGGCGCGACGGCGCGGCGGCCAGGGCGGCGGTGCCGGTGCCGCGGCAGTCGGTGCAGGGCTGGGGCGGGGCCGGTGGGACGTCGTCGTCCTCCGGGCGGCGGCCCAGCCCGACGAGGAGCGCGAACCGGCGGCGCTGCTGGGCGATCGGGTCGGACGCCGTCCCGTCGAGCTGCATCTGCGCGAGCTGGGCGCGGATGCCGTCGAGGACGGCCTCGTCGAAGGGGGCCGCTACGCGCTGCATCGGCACTCCCCCGTGTAGGGGTCGACGATGCCGTTGCAGGAGCCGCAGCGCTCCGGGCGGTTGGGGCCGGTCACGACGCCACCGCTTGCGGGGTGTGGCCCTCGTCGAAGGCGTCGAGGACGGCGCGGGGGAGGAACCGGCCGGCCTTGGGGCAGTCGACGTCGTTCTCCGCGCACCAGGCGCGCACGTCCTTCGTCGTGACGCCGTGGCGGGTCAGGACGTCGTCCTGGCGGGCCGCGATGGGCTGCGCGGGTGGCGCGGCGGCGGAGGCCTTCGTCGAGGGGCTCTTCTTCGCGGTCGTGCGCTTCGCCGGCTTCGGGCCGCGGAGCTTGGCCCGGGCGGCGTCCAGCTCGCGCTGCAGACGCTCGACCTCCGCGCGGGCCTTCGCCTTCTCCGCTGCAGCGGCGGCCGCCTGCTTCTTGGCCTCCTCGACGTCCTCGAGCGCGGCCGCGAGCGCCTTCACCGCGTCACGGGCGCGCTGGGCGGCCTTCGCGACCCGGGTGGTGCCCGGCTCCTGGGCGAGCTTGTCGGCGCGGGCGAGCAGCGCCGCGAGGGAGTCCTGCGCCGCGGGCTGCTGACCGGCGACGGCGGGCGACGGCTGCGGCGGTCGCAGGGGGCTGGTCGCCGGCCGCAGCCCGGAGACGGACTGCTGCTGGCGGGCGTGCGGCTTGAACGACGTCGCCGGCGTAGTCGCCCCGGCCGGGATGGTGGCCCGGGCCTCCTGCCTGGCCTGGCGGGTGAGCTCGTCGACGGCGAACGACAGGCGCGCCTTGTCCGGCCACCCCCACTCGTCGCCGATGGTCTCGACCTGCGCCTGGGTCTTCCCCGTCGCGGCGGCCACCCACTCCGGGTCCCGGCCGGAGTGCAGGTGCTTGATGATCGTGAGGGTCTCGGTGGTGCTCATGACGGCTGTCCGATCTGGGCAGGGGGCGGGATGCGGTACTTGCGGGTGAGGGCGGCCCGCTCGTCCTCGTCGAGGCCGCCCCAGATGCCCCACCGCTCGCCCGTGGCGAGCGCGTGGTCGAGGCACTCGGCCCGGACAGGGCAGGCCGCACAGATGGCCTTCGCGTCGGCGGCCACGACCCGCCTCACCAAGGGCGGCCCCTCGGGGTAGAAGGCCTCCGGGTTGGCCTGTCGGCACAGCGCGTCGACCATCCACTCGTGCGTCGCGGGCCCGACGGCGGCGGCGACGCACGGGCGCGCAGACCGGGTCGGCGGCACGGTGGGCATCGGTCAGCCCTCGTCCTTCGGCGGGTCGAGGAGGGACCGCTCGAAGTCGGACCACACGTAGCCCCAGGTGTTCTCGAGCTCGTCGCGCCACTCCTCGGTCCACCGCGCGCGCCAGTAGGTGGTGCCGGCTGCGTCCTGGAGGTAGTGGTCGGCCCGGGCGACACCGTCGGCGATCCGCCGGCCGACGACGAGCTGCTCGAGGGACAGGCCCCCGAGCGCCTTCTCGACCTGCTCGTCGGTCGCGTCAGCGGGGATGCCCCACACCGGTCGACGGTGGTTCCAGCCCCAGGTGCTGGCGCTCAGGGACTTGGCGATCTCGGCGCGGAGCGGGTCGGTGGCGGCCCCCGCCGGCGGGTTGCTGATGACGCCGCGGAGGTGCTCCAGGCGGGCCGCGGTCGCGGCGGCCAGGCCCTCACGGAGCCGCTCGGCCTCGGCCTCGGCCGCGGCGGCCGCCTTCTGCGCCGCCGGGTCGGCAGCGTCGGCCGGCTTCGCCGTCGACGTGTCGTCGTGACGGTCCGGGGCGGTGCAGATGTAGGCGGGTGTGCCGTCCGCGTTCCAGGTCGCGGCGTGGCCCGGGCAGTCGGTGTGGGCGTCGATGACGGCCTTCTCGAACGCCTCGTGGTCGTCGCCGAGCGCCTCGAGTGTGGACTCCTCGACCAGCTCGTCCGCGAGCGACTCGAGATCGCACCAGTCGTCGGGCAGGTCGGCGACGTCGATGATCTGCACGCCGGCCTTCTTGAGGGCCTTGGTGTGCTTCGCCTTGTTCTTCTCGGCGGCGCGGGCCTGCCGGGCGCGCTGCAGCTCCCAGGAGAAGTTGTACGTGCCGACCGCGGCGAGGAGCCGGGACTGCAGCTCGTGGTCGTAGTCGAACTCGGCGAGCGCGAGGGCGTCCTCGAGCTTGAGCTGCCCGGTGTCGAGCCGGTCGCGGGCCTTGTCCGGCAGGGCGGCGACGGCGACCCGGTCACGGATCGTCTTCGCGGCGCGGCCGGTCTTCGCGGCCAGCTGCTTGACGTCGTACCCGTCGAACGCGAGCAGCTGGGTGTAGGCGTCGCCCTCCTCGGTGACGGTGAGGTCGGCGCGGTGGACGTTCTCGACGAGCATCGCCTCGATCTGCGAGGCGTCGTCGGCGAGGTCCTCGCGGATGACGGCGGGTACGTCGGGCAGGCACGCCACCTGCGCGGCGGCGAGGCGGCGGTGTCCGGCGATGAGGACGAACGTGCCGTCGTCGGTGGGGGCGACGACGAGGGGCTGCAGGATGCCCTTCGCGGCGATGGACTCGGCCAGGTCGGTGACGTCGCCGACGTCGCGGCGGATGTTCTTCGGGTGGGGGATGACCTGGTCGAGGGACAGGTTCTCCACGCGGGTGGGGGACATGAGGGGCCTTCCGTCAGGGCTTCGTGGGGGAGGTGGGCGTGGTGGCCGGCGCGACGTCGGTCCCGGGGATCGGGACCCGGGTGTCGTTCGCGAGGCGCCACGCGCGCAGGGGGCGGCCGGCGTTGCCGCCGCGGTGGTCGGTGTTCACGACGAACCCGTGCGGCAGGAGGACCTTCCGCCGGGCGAGGACCTGGACGACGGCGCCGATGACCCGCGGGTACACCGTCAGGTCCCCCTGGTCGTTCTGCAGCCGTGCGCGGACCCGGTTCAGGTCGACCCGGCCGCCGTTCGCGCGGCCGTCCCGGACGATCTCGGTGACGATCCGCTCCCGGTCGCGGGCGTGGACCGGGTCTCCGGCGATCAGCTCGAGGATCGCCGCGACCCGCTCGTCGACGGCGTGGGACGGCACGTCGAACAGCGCCCCGGTGGTCACCTCGTTCATGCGCCCATCACCTCGTTCTCGATCAGGACGACGCCGAGGTGCCCGGCGCCCTCGAGGTCGCGGCGGCGGCTCAGCAGGGCGCGGATGCCGCTGCGGAGCCACAGCTCCTGCACGCGCCGGGTCATGACCGGTCCACCGCCCTGTGGTCGTCGAGGTCGACCAGGACGTCGGCGTAGGCCGTGGCCGACTCCGACGGCGGCACCCGCTCCTGGGGAGGGGTGAACGCCGGCGTCAGGGCGGTCGGGACGATGACCAGGTCACCGATCCGCGCGAGGGCCAGCGTCGTCAGCGCCGACACCCACGCGGCGACGGTGCGGGGTTTGCCGTCCCACGCCGGGTCCAGCCCGGCCAGGACGAGGTGCGCCTCGGACGGCTCCGGCGCGACGAGCTTGGAGCCCATCGGTGCCTGGCGGATCAGCGTCAGCCGGGCCGCGTCGACGCCTGCGCGGGTCGTCGCCGACCCCAGGTCGGCGAGGAGGTCGACGACGTCCATCTGCGACGCCGCCGGCGGCGGGCCGTCCACGTGGTTGAAGTGCCGCGCGGTCACCACTGCTCACCGCCCTCGGGCGCTGGGCGGCCGACGAGGACCGGGTTCACCGCGAGGACCTCGACGGCCCGCTCGGAGACGCAGTCCCGGCACGCGGGGGCGACGCAGCCGGAGCTGGTCAGGATCACCGCGACGGCGCGGTCGTCGCAGTCCCGGGTGGCCCCGCACGGCACCGCGCCGGACCGGTACACCCGGGACCGGGCCCGGCGGTGCGCACGGCGCGTGGCGTGCCGAGCCTGCGGGCGCAACCCGGACGGGCGGGCCGGCTCGGTCGGGCAGTCCGAGGACCACCGGTCCGCGAGCGCCGCGGCGGCCGCGGCGCCGAACAGGAACACGGCGGAGCCGATCAGGAAGGTCGCCATCAGCAGCTCACCGCCTGCGACCAGTCCTCCGGGCCGTTCCCCGTGTCGGTGGCGAGGAGCGGCTCGACGGTGGCGGCGACCAGGGCGACCGCGGCCCACGCCCGGGCGACGTGCGCCCGGGCGGTCGCGTCGTCGAGGACGCCGTGCTCGAGGGACTCGGCGGCTGCACGGGCGTGCCGCTTCGCCTCCTCGAGCGCCGACGGACCGGACTGCCCCGGCTCGTGGGGGCGGAACCCCGGGGCGTCCTCCGGCTCGGGGAACAGGTCGAGGGCGGTCGGGACGGTCTGGACGGGGAAGTCGTCGCGGACCTTGAGCCCGGCGGGGGTGCTCTCGAGCTGGCCGAGCACGGCCGAGGTGATGTGGGAGAGCGGGCCGAGCGCCTCCTCCTCGCAGTGCCGGGACCCGCAGTCGACGACGGTCAGGTGGTGGTCGTGCAGGTCGTGGCGCAGGTGCACGGTGTGCCCGTTGGGGCAGGTCAGGAGCCTGTCCTGACGGATCCGGCCCGCGATGACGAGGACGACCTCGCCTGGGGTGGGCTCGATGCCGGCGGGGATGGTCACCGCTGCTCACCCCCCGGGAGGGGCAGGTCCCGCGAGCACGCGGTGACCTCGGACCAGCGGACGACCCGCTCGACCAGCCGGGCGGGCTTACGCGGGGTCGCCTCGTACTCGACGTGCAGGACGATGTGCAGCGCCCCGTCGACGTGCGTCCAGGCGTGCACGCGGCCGTTCATCCGCGCGCCGTCCCGGAAGATCAGACGGACGTCGTCACCGACGTTCGCCGGGTACTGGCGCTTGCCCTCCGCCACCGTCAGCGGCGTCGCCCGGACCGGCTCCGGCGCGGGCGCACCGACCGTCACACCCTGCAGGCGCGTGAACGCTGGCGCCGTGACCACCACGTCCTGCGGGGTCGGCGGCTCCCCACCGGTGCAGGGCTCCACGATCGGGTTGGAGGAGAAGTAGTGACCGGCGGGCACCAGGCCGGCCGCGGCTCGGCGGGTGCACGGGACGACGTCCCGCTCCTCGACGTGGTCGTCCGGGCCGCGCTGCGCGATCGACATCACCGAGCACCCCCCAGCGCGTGCAGCTGCCGGCGGGCCGCGGCGATCCGCCGCCCGTACAGGGACAGGACCCGGCGGACGACCTCCGACCGGTACGTCGCCGGGTCGTGGCCGCGCTCACGCATCCACGTGACCGCCTCCGCGTCGGCCGGGTCGAACGCGTCGAGCGCGTCGTTCACCCGGCGGCGACGCAGACGGCGCAGGAGGGTGATGTGGGACTGCAGCCACCGGCGGTCCGCCTCGGCCCGCTCCGCGGCCTCGCGCGCGGCCTGCTCGTCGGCGAGCTCCGTCGGGTGGGTGGTGGCGTACCCGCGGATCGCGGCGAGCGCCGCGGCCTGCGCGGTGACGGCGCGGGGGTCGTCCCAGCGGACGGCGAACACTGACCTGCGGAGCTCGTCGCGGTCCTGGCACTGCCAGGCGCCCCAGCTGTGGCCGTCGTGGATGCGACCGGCGAGGACCTTGCCGGCGTCGACGACCGCGGCCAGGTGCTCGCGGGTCGAGGCGACGGCGCACTCGAGGGAGACCTTCGCGGTCAGGCGGGTCGGGGCCGGGCGGCCGTCGACAGTGATCGTCGGCAACAGGTGCGTGTACCGCTGCCGGGGGACGGTGGTGTCGGCCGCGGGGGGCCGGGTCTGGGTGTGCACGGGAGGGGCCTTCCGATCGGCGGTGCTGCGCGGTGTGGTGGTGCGGTGGCCCTTGCGGGCGATGCGGGCTGGCGCCGTGCCGGGCGGGGTGTCCCAGGAGCTCCGGGGAGGTGAAGGAGAGGCCTCCGCTCCCGGGTGCCCGCCGCCCGGCACGGAGATCAGGGGCCCGGGCGGGAGGTGGTCGCCTTCGGGCGGTGGAGGATCCGGCGGGCCGCGAGCGCGATGTGCTCGGGCATGGGGCCGTGGGTGGCGGTGACCCGGGCTGCCCACTGCTGCGGGGTCTCGCCGGCGGGTGCCGGACGCCGCGGCGGGGTGGTGGCCGGGGTGCTCATGCCGCCCCCGCGCTTCGCTGCTGGAGCAGCACGGCAAGGGCTGCGGTCAGGTGGGAGTGCGCGGTGACGCTGACGGGCCGCTCACCGTTCTCGAAGCGGGACAGGTGCGTCTGGGAGACGCCGGCCTGTCGGGCGAGCTGCCGCTGTCCGATGCCCGCTGCACGGCGTGCCTGGCGCAGGGCCGGGCCGCGGGTGGCTGCGACCATGGTCTCGGCCGCCGGGGTTGTGCTGGACATGGGACGAAGGTAAGCCGCAGTTGGGATGATGCGCAACCACATGGACCAAGAAACTCGACTTGATCTCATGTATCACCCAGGCCGCGTGTGACTCCTGGGCCCGTTGAGATGCGGCGCACTACAGTTGCGCCCGCTAGCAGGGGGCCTGGATGAGTGGAGCGACACGGTGAACGGTGAGCAGGAGCAGCAACGCGCGGCGGTCGCCGCGCAGATCCGCCAGGAGCGCAAGCGGCGCGGATGGAGTCAGGAGAAGCTCGCCGACACGGCCGGGGTCGCCAAGAACACGGTGAACGCGATGGAGAACGGGCGTTCCGTGCGCCCTGGGAACCTGCGGGCGGTGCTCGACGCCCTGGAGATCGACCCCCTGGCCGAGCGCGGGCCTACCCCTGCGGACGACGACGCCGAGTTCGGCGCCGAGATCATCCGCCAGTGGCTACGTCAGCAACCCGAGGATCAGCGTGCCCGGGCGATCAAGGACCTGATGCGGTTCGTCGTTGAGCGGAACGGGTGACAGCCGGTCACCCGACCGGCACGTCCTGTCGCTGGGCGCGCCTAAGGTGCCGCACATCACACAGGGCTCGGGGGAGCAGCGGAACGGGGTAGCGCGGGGTGCGGATGTGCGAGCTGGTGTGGAGGGTCGAGACGGCCGACAGGGTCCAGGACATGCTGCGGCGAGCACACGGCGGCCGCTGCCCGTGCGAGGTGGGACGGCCGTGCCCCTTGCTGGGCGGAGGTGACTGTCGCCGGGCCTTCGGTTCCCGGCCCGAGCACGACGAAGCGCCACCGCCCGCCGCGGCTGGTGCCGCGAGGGTGGTGGCGCTCGACGAGCGGGCGGAGGCCGCCCCGGTCTAGCCCTGCGGGTTCGGGGGGTGCTGCACCGGCGCGGCGCGCTGGGCGTTAGGCGGCTGCGCCGGCTGTGGCGGTCGCTGCGGCAGCTGCTGAGGGGCCGGCTGTTGGACCTGCGGCTGCTGCTGGGGCTGTCGCGGCGGCCCTGCAGGTAGCTGCTGCTGGGGCTGTCGAGGTGGCAGCTGCTGAGGGGCCGGCTGCTGGACCTGCGGCTGCCGCGGCTGGGCGTGCTCGGTCCACCGGTAGCCGTCCCACCAGCGGACCAGGTGCTGGTTGTCCGGCGCCGGGTACCAGCCCGGCGGCGGACCGGCCGGCGGCGGGGGCTGCACCGGCTGCGGCACCGCCACGACGTGCACCTGCGGCGCCATCTGCTGTGCCGGGTGGTGCTCGCTCATCGGGTGACCGCACCCCCGGCACGTCGACCGCAGCTTGCCCGCGAGGCCCAGCGTGCTCACGTTCGTCATCGCCCGGCCAGCGCCCCGCATCGACCCCGTGAACGCGTTGCCCGTGCACAGCGCGCAGTCGCGGCACGACATCTGGACCTGCATCCGATCCTTCTTCCCCATGCGGCGAGGGTAAGGGTGCGCTGACGGCGGGTCAGCCGTTCGGGCGATCACCCGCGTCGGTCGCCGGCGCCTCAGGCGGCAGCTGGTAGTCGGCGATCCGCCACTCCCCACCCTCGTGACCAAGCAGCAACGTGAGGAGCGTCCGCGCCGAGCTGCTGTCGACGTACTTCCCCGTCGTGCCGCCGAGGTCTGCCTCGCGCGCTGGCAGGCCGCCGTAGTCGACGATGAGCACCCACTCGTGACCCGGGTCGGCGACGCGCGGACGGAGGCCGACGCCGGGTTCGACGTCTGGGTAGCCGATCAGGCCGCGCAACCAGCGAAGATTCGCATCCGCGAAGGGACGCCACCACTCCGACCGTGCGTCCATCTCCGCGAGCGCCCGGATCGCGTCGTCGCGCTGCTCGGGCGGGCAGGCCTGGTCTACCCAGTGGGTGGCGTGCCGGAAGCGGAGGTCCTCGGTCGAGCGGAGCATGATCCACTCGAACGACGCAGCTTCGCCGGCGGCCTGCAGCCACGTCACGGCGAAGTCCGCGGCGCTTCCCTCCGCTGCCTGCGCGCGGATCTCCTCTGGCGTCTGATCACCGGACACGCGCCGAGGCTAGCCCGTGCGTGGCCGGGGCGGCCCCTGGCAAGATCGACGCTCGTGACCAACGCGGCGCCTCGTCGAGCTCGGCGCCTGCGACGCCTGGCTGACGTGCGCGCGAGGACCGACCACCACCTCGAGCCGCTCCTCACGCTCAGCCAAGCGTCGGAGGTGACCAGCCTGTCCGTCCGGCAGCTCGAGGCGCTGGTCACCTCGGGCGAGTTGCTGGCCGTTCGTCTCCCGAGCGGGCAGTGGCGCGTTCGTCTGACTGATCTAGAGATAACAGGATTGTGATTTAAGAGTTTCGTCAATATCTCACCTGGCGGAAGGCTCCGCTGCTATACATCATGGGCAAATAGTCAATCCTTTGACACACGGAGGTGGGGCTCGTGATCGACGTCGCAACGGCCGTCGAGCACGACTTCAAGCTCAAGTTCCTGCCCCGCCTGGAGCGCGAGTTCCACTGCCGCCTGCTGTCGCTGGAGCACGAGCACAGCACGGCCGTGCTGCACCTGGCTCTGGAACTGCCGCATGACGCCGACCGACAGCTGCGTCATCAGATCCTGGACGAGCTGTTCGCTTTCGAGCAGCAGCAGAACAACGAGGTCGCCGTCAGTCCTGCGCTGGTGACGCGCGGAGATGACGACGACTAGTCAGGGTTGTCCGGGGGGACCAGGCCATCTCGGGTACGCCCGCAAACACCTCACCGCCGCCGACCTGACAGCCGGTCAAGCGTTCACCCGGGCTTGGTCTGGGGTGGCGCTCTTCTACACCGCGCTGCATCTCGTCCAAGCCGTCCTCGCGGTCCGGCCCGGTCTGCAGCCGTACCAGCGTCACCCGAAGAGCCACACCAGCCTGAAGCCAGGCGAACCGGGTACCAACATCGTGGTCGGGCAGATCTGCGGGGCCATCCGAGCCGCCTACTTCGATCTCTACTCCACCAGCCTTTCCGTTCGCTACCACGGCGGGAACATCACGGAGGCGGTCTGGCGTGAGCTCAGAGACGAGGTCAACCACATCGCGCGTTTCGCCGCCCAGGAGCTTCGGGACGCGGGTGAAGAGGTACCCGACTGGCTTCGCCGTTGCGGCTCCAGCACGCCCTCCGACTGAGGATGAGTGCTGGTCGGGCGGAGCAATCACCAAGCGGGAGCGACGTCCACGGTGGCGGGGTCGATGACCCGCCGGCCACGGTGAGCTCGGTGCACGGTCACCTCGACAAGCTGACGTAGCAGGGTCCGCCGCTGGTCGACGTCCGCGCCGTCCCACAGGGCCGCCGGATCGGACAGGTCGACGCCGGCGAGCGCCGCCGGGAGCCGCAGCGCACGGAGCCTGGCCTCGGCGGCGGTGATCTGCGGGGTGAGGCGCTTCTCGACCTTCGCGAGCGCGGCGGGGGAGAGGTCGCCGTCGGCGGCCGCGGTGGTGAACGCGTCGAGGCGGGCTCGGAGCGCCTCGAGCTCGGCGGCCGCGGCCGCGACGTCATCGGTGTCGTCGCCGGGTGGACGGGTGATGTCGGCGCGGGTGGTCAGCAGGGCGAGGACCCGGTCGACGACGAACTGCTCGAGGAGCCGCTGTGAGCGGGCGACGCACCCGCCCGGCTTGCAGGTGTACGTGGCGTAGCCGCGGGGGCGGACGACGTACAGGGGGCCGCCGCAGACGCCGCAGCGGGCGATCCCGGACAGCAGGTGCCGGGCGGTGGTGTCGGGGCGGGCGGGGCGTGCCGGGTCGTCGAGGCGGGCGTTCGCGGCGTCCCACAGCTCGTCGGTGACGAGGGCCGGCCAGGTGGCGGGGCCCACGACCTGGCCGCGGTGGACGCGCTGCGCCCGGTAGGCGGGGTTGCGGATGAAGCGGTACAGGGTGGCGCCCTGCCACCCGTACTTCGTCGGACGGGGGGTGGGGACGTCGTCGTCGCGCAGGCGCTTGGCGATCGCGTACAGCGGGACGCCGGCGGCGACGTCGGCGAAGACAGACCGCAGCACGGGCGCCTGCTCAGGGTGGGGGGCGAAGTCGACGAGCTGGCCGGTGCGCGCATCGCGCTGCTGGGTGTACCCGAAGGGCGCCCGGGCGTGCGGGCGGCCAGCCGTAGCCCGGGCGCGGGACGCCCGGCGGACCCGCTCCGAGGTGCGCGCGGCCTCGTCCTCGGAGGTGAGGGCGTCCAGGCCGGTGCGGAACCGGTCCTCGCGACGGGACAGGTCGTACAGGGTCCCGGAGTAGCCCCAGAGGACCGTGTGCCGGGCGCACAGGTCCCGGAGCATCGCGTACACCGCCAGGTCGCGGGTCGCCCGGGACGACTCCCACGTCAGCAGCACGTCACACGCCCCGGACTCCACCGCGGTGACGACGTCCTCCCACCGCTCCCGCGGCCGGCGGGCGTACCTCGAGGCGGACCCGGTCTCCTCGACGACGTGGACGACGTCCCAGCCCTCACGGTCCGCCCACGCCCGGCACTCCGCGACCTGCTCGTCGACCGACCGGCCCCGCCCGGACACGTCATGGGAGACGCGGGCGTACAGGAGCGCGCGAAGGGACCGCTGCGGGGACGGCACCCGCGCACCCTACAGGCGTGCGGTCACAGGCAGCAACGTCGCGATCGTCTGCGGGGCCGTGCTCTTGCTCGCGGCGTGGCTCGGTACCGGCCTGCGGACCCGGGTGGCGCTCGCGGGAGCCGGGCTCGCCGGGTTCGTCGTCCTCGCCGGACCCGAGCCCAGCGTGCTGCGGGCCGGGGTGATGGGCGTCGTCGGCCTCGTCGGTCTTGCCACTGCCCGCCGGGGCAGCGGCGTCCCTGCGCTGTGTGTCGCCGTCGTCGCGCTCACCGTCGTCGACCCGTGGCTGTCCCGGGCGCTCGGCTTCGCCCTGTCCGTGCTGGCGACCGCCGGGCTGGTGGTGCTCGCCCGGCCGTGGGCGGACGCGCTCGGCCGGTGGCTGCCGCGGCCCCTCGCCCTGGCCCTGGCCGTCCCCGCGGCGGCCCAGGCGGTCTGCGCGCCGGTCGTCGTGCTCGTCGACCCGCGGCTGTCCCTCGTCGCGGTCCCCGCGAACGTGCTCGTCGCGCCGGCCGTCGCACCCGCGACCGTGCTCGGCGTGGTGGCCACCGCCGTCGCCCCGGTCTCCGGCGTCGTCGCGGGGTGGGTGGCGTGGTGCGCGGGCTGGGCGACCGCCTGGATCGCGCTCGTGGCCCGCCGCGGGGCGGAGGTGCCGGCCGCGGCCGTCCCCTGGCCCGAGGGCGTCCGCGGTGCGCTGCTCCTCGCCGCCGCGACGCTCGCGGCCGTCCTCGTGCTCGGGCGGGTGCTGGCCGGTCGTCGGCTCGCCCCGGGTCGGCTCGCCCCGGGTCGGCTCGCCCCGGGCCGGCCCGCCCCGGACCGGCTCGCCCGTCGCTCGCTCGCCCCTGTCTGGCTGGCCGCCGGCTGCGCCGCCGTGCTGCTGCTGGCGGTGGTGCTGCTGCCCGGACCGAGGCAGGCCCTCGGTCTCGGAGGCTCCTGGCCGCCGCCCGGGTGGTGGGCCGTGGCGTGCGACGTGGGGCAGGGCGACGCCCTCGTCGTCCGCACCGGACCGCAGGCCGCGGTGCTCGTCGACACCGGGCAGGACGACGCGGCCGTCACCGGTTGCCTGCGCCGGCTGGGCGTGGAGCGCATCGACCTGCTGGTGGTCACCCACTTCCACGCCGACCACGCGTCCTCCGTCCCGGCGGTCCTCGCCCGGTACCCCGTCGAACGGGCCCTGCTCTCACCGGTCGACGAGCCGGCGGGCACGGCGCGACGGGTGCGCGCCGCGCTGGCCGATCACGGAGTCCCCGCCCATGCTCCCCGGGCCGGCGACGGGGGAGTGGCCGGTGACGTCACCTGGACCGTCCTGTGGCCGCAACCCGGGGCGACGGGCGCCGAACCCAACGACGCCAGCGTCGTGATGCTGATCGAGGTGGCGGGCAGCACCCTGCTGGCTGCCGGCGACGTCGAGCCCGCGGCCCAGGCCGGGCTGCGCCGGGAGCTGGTCGCCCGCGGCCTCGGACCCGTGGACGTCCTCAAGGTCGCCCACCACGGTTCCGCGGCCCAGGACCGCGGCCTGCACGACCTGCTCCGCCCGCGCGTCGCCCTCGTCAGCGCCGGTCGCGGCAACGACTACGGCCACCCCGCGCCCGCGGCGCTCGACCTCCTCGCGGACGTCGGCGCGCTGACCGTGCGCACGGACCAGCTGGGCGACCTCGCCGTCGGCGGACACGGACCCGACGACCTGTGGGTGACCGGGCGGGGAGGACGACCCGACCGCCCAGGCACCGGGTCCGCCGAGGACAGCGGCCGGGCGACGGGGCCCGTGCGTCACCGTCCCCACCCCGTGGCAGGCTTCCGCCGTGGCCACCGCACGCGCGACGACCCTCAGCTGGCGGGACGCCGCACCCGCCCCCCTCGTGCTCGTCACCGGCACCGAGGGTCTGCTCGCCGACCGGGCCGTCGACCGCGTGCGCGCCGCCGCGGCCGCAGCCCACCCCGACGTCGAGACCGTCGCCCTCGACGCGTCCACGTACGAGTCCGGCCAGCTCGGCGTCCACACCAGCCCCTCCCTGTTCGGGGAGCCGCGGCTCGTCCTCGCCACGGCCGTCGAGGCGTGCACCGACGCCTTCGTCGCCGACGTCGTCGCCTACCTGTCCGACCTGCAGGACGACGTCGTGCTCGTGCTGCGTCACGGCGGCGGGCAGCGGGGCAAGAAGCTCCTCGACGCCGTCAAGGGCTGCGCGCAGGGCGTCGTCGTCGACTGCCCTCCGGTGAAGAAGGACGCGGAGAAGTCCGACTTCGTCAGCCAGGAGTTCCGCGCCGCCCGCCGCAAGGTCAGCCCCGGCGCGGTGCGGGCGCTGCTCGACGCCGTCGGGTCCGACCTGCGCGAGCTCGCCAGCAGCTGCGCCCAGCTCCTCGCCGACACCACCGGCGAGGTCACCGAGGACGACGTCCAGCGGTACTACGGGGGCCGCGTCGAGGCCACCGGGTTCAAGGTCGCCGACGCCGTCGCCGCCGGACGCGCCGGTGAGGCCCTGGCCCTGCTGCGGCAGGCCGTCGACACCGGCGTCGACCCCGTGCCCCTCGTCGCGGTCATCGCCCTGAAGCTGCGGACCATGGCCCGCGTCGCCGCCACCCGCGGACGCGGCGCCGACGTCGCCCGCGAGCTCGGCCTGGCCCCCTGGCAGGTCGACCGGGCCCGCCGCGACCTGCGCGGCTGGACGCCCGAGGGCCTCGCGGCCGGGCTGATCGCGCTCGCCGAGGCCGACGAGGCCGTCAAGGGCGGCGGCCGCGACCCCGTGTACGCGGTCGAGCGCGCCGTCCTGACGATCACCTCCGCCCGCGGCGACTGACGTCGTCGATCAGCCGGCGCCGACGAGCACCATCGTGGCGCCGAACACGACCCCCGACACGAGCAGCGCGATCGTCGTGTACCCGAGGATGTCGCGGATCCCGAGCCGGGCGATCGCCAGCACCGGCAGCGCCCAGAACGGCTGGATCATGTTCGTCCACTGGTCGCCGTACGCGATGCCCATGATGACCACCTCCGGGGCTGTCCCCAGCTGCTCGGCAGCCTCCAGGAAGATCGGCGCCTGGACCGCGAACTGCCCACCGCCGCTGGGCACGAACATGTTCACGATCCCGCCGGACAGGAACGCCCACAGGCCCAGGGTCTCCGCCGACGCCAGCTCGACGAAGAAGTCGCTGAACACGGTGATCAGCCCGCTCGTCGTCATGATCCCGAGGATCCCGGCGTACAGCGGGAACTGCAGCAGGATGTCGCCGACGTTGCGGGCGGCGTCCATGACGAGCGTCCCCAGCTCGGTCGGGGAGCCCACGAGCAGGAGGATGGCCGCCAGGAAGGTCCAGTTGACGATGTCGAGGGTCAGCGCGAAACCCTCCTGGGCGAAGTACGCGACCAGGTACGCGGTGAGGAGCACCCCCGCGAACGTCGTGATCGCCCGCGAGCCGTCCACCCGCTCGGCCGGGCTGCGCCGGCCCTCGCCGGCGACCGTGCCGGTGGCGGCGCCCGTCGCCGGGCCCGCTCCGGTACCCGTCCCCGTGTCCGTTCCCGCGTCCGCGGCGCCGGGCCGGGTCGGGGAGGCGTCCTGCGCCCGGGCCGCGGCCACGTCCGGCGGCAGCTCCACGACGTCGTCCTCGGACCGCGGCCGCAGCGACGCCATGGCGGCGACGACCACGACCACCGTGACCGCGATCGCCACGAGGTTCCACGACGCGAAGATCGTCCGGGCCACCGGGATCGTGGTGCCGATCTGCTCCTCGACGAACGACCCCGGGGTGGCCGCCGCCAGCGGCCCGGACCCCGAGTACCCCATGTGCCACACCACGTAGCCCGCGTACCCGCAGGCCACCAGCAGCGGGAAGTGCAGCCGCAGCCCGCGCTCGCGGCCCTGCTCGGCGACCTCCCGGGCCAGCAGCGCACCGACCACGAGGCCCAGGCCCCACGACAGCAGCGAGCCGAGCGCCGCGGCGAGCGTCACCCACGCGTACGCCTGCACCGGGGTGCGGGGCAGGGCGCCGGCGCGCACCAGCAGCCGCCGCACCGGCCGCGTGTTGGCCAGCGTGTGCCCGAGCAGCAGGATCAGGGCCATCTGCGTCATGAAGGCCAGCAGCCCGGTCAGGCCGTCGCCCCAGCCGCGCAGCACGTCCACCGGGCCGGTGTCCGTGAGGGCCAGGGCGAGGACGCCGACCACGGCGGTCAGGGCGACGGCGAACACCAGGGCGCTGGGCAGCCAGCGCTCCACGCCGGCGACCAGGGGCCTGGACAGGGTTCTGAGCACGGCGGACCTCCTCGTCGAGGGACGAGCCGATCCTGCTCCCTTACCGGCCGGTCAAGCGGAACGGACACGCCGATGAGCCGCCGCGGCGTCCCCAGGCGCCGCGTGCGACGGGCCGCCGGCGTCCTCCGGGAACGCGAGGACGGCGCCACCCCCGTGGGGTGACGCCGTCCCGTGCTGCGTGGACCAGGCGGTCCGGTGGGTCAGAGGCCGTTGTTGACCTTCGACAGCGCCGACTTGCGGTTGGCGGCCTGGTTCTTGTGGATCACGCCCTTGCTCACGGCCTTGTCGAGGCGACGGGTGGCGTGCGCGAGCGCGGCGGCCGCCTTCTCCTTGTCGCCCGAGGCGGCGGCCTCGCGGAAGGCGCGCACGGCGGTCTTCAGCTCGGACTTGACGGCCTTGTTGCGCAGCCGCGCCTTCTCGTTCGTCTTGATCCGCTTGATCTGGGACTTGATGTTGGCCACGAATGGTCTCTCTGTTGCGATCGGACAGGTCGGTGAGGGCATCGGCCCCGGCAGCGGTCGACGGTGGGGATCGTCGTCCGCGGCGCGGCCGTAGGACTGCTGGAGCGGTACCCGCACGACCGAGCGGACACGCGACCACCCAGGGTACCAGCGGGCACCGGAGCGGCCGAATCCGCGCGCCTTCGCGGCGGGGCGGGGGTCAGGTCCAGCCGTGCAGCCGCCTCAGTCCGGCGGCGACCTCGTCGAAGCGGACGCGGTCCAGGGTCGCGCCCTCGCGCCGCACCCCGGCCGGGTCGACGCGCAGCACCCGGTCCAGGCGCGCCTCGCTCGGCCGGCGGCGCGCGTCCCAGCCGCCGGTGCCGACGTCCACCCACTGCCGTCCCCACCGGGCCTCGTCGGCGGCGTCGCGGTCGTGGTCGCGGCTGGTGAGCATCAGCGCGAGCAGCCACCGGCCGTCGCGGCCGACGACCAGCACGGGCCGGTCCTTGCCGCGGGTGTGGTCCTCCTCGAACGGCACCCAGGTCCACACCACCTCGCCGGGGTCGGGGTCGCCGTCGCTGCGGGGCGCGTACTCGATCCGCGCGCGCCCGGTGAAGTCGCCAGGGTAGCCCCCGCTGTCAGGTCCGTCGTCAGGACCGGTGTCGTCCGGGGCGTCACGGCGGCTGCCGGGACCCGGCGGGCGGGGGACCGGCCGCGGACCGGCGGTGCTCCCGGGCGTCCCTCGACGGTCCGCGCGGGCGCGGCGGCGCAGCTCCTGGCTGCCGGCGCGCACGGCGGCCCGGGCCAGCCGTGAGGCGATCCTGCTCAACGTGCTCACCGGGCCGACCCTAGAGCCACACCGCGGGAGCGCTGCCCAGGACGACGGGCGGACCGCCCCAGGTGAGGGGACGGCCGGCGAGGCGGCCCGGCGCGACGACGCGCGAGATCCGGCCGAGGGCGCTGTCCACGACCTCCGTCCGGGCGGCACCGGGCGACGTCCCGCCACCACCCGGGGGCGGGGCGTCGAGCAGCTCGTGCGCGGTGCGGGCCAGCACGACGTCCACGACGGCGCCCGCCGCCGGTTCAGTCGTCACGGAGTCCGTCAGGGCCTCCAGCACGCCGGCGGCGAGCAGCCACCCGCTCGCGTGGTCGAGGACCTGCGCCGGCAGCGGCTCCGGCGGGCCCTGCCCGGACGCCGGCCACGCCAGCCCGGTGGCCACCTGCACGAGGCTGTCGAACCCCCGGCGGTCGCCCCAGGGGCCCGTATCGCCCCACGCGGACAGCCGGCCGAGCACCAGACCCGGTCGCAGGGCGCCCAGCCGCGCCGGGCTCCAGCCTGCCGACACCGCCGACCCGGGACGCAGACCCAGCAGGACGACGTCCGCCGCGGCGACCAGGGAGGCGAACGTCGCGGCGTCCCCGTCCGCGCGCAGGTCCAGGGCGGTGGCCCGTTTGCCCGCGGTGGTGTCGGCGACGAGCACCGGCACCTCGGCGAAACCGGGCGGGTCGACGCGCAGGACGTCCGCGCCCAGTGCCGCGAGGACCTTCCCGGCGGTCGGCCCGGCGATCACCCGCGTCAGGTCGAGGACCCGCACCCCGGTGCAGGGCCGGGTGGGGTCGTCGCCCGGGTCGCACCGGCGCAGGTCGCGGAGTGCGCCGTGCCCGGCGTGAGCGTCGGTGCCGACGTGGGTGCGCGGGCCGAGCAACGGCGTCCGGCCGACGAGGGGGTGGGCGTCCACGGCGGCGGCCTGCGCCGTCGCGCGCCACCGCCGGGGTGCGCGCAGGGCGGACGCGGCGCCGCCCGCGGCGGCGACGGCGTCCTCGACGTCGACGGCGCGCAGGGTCGCCAGGCGGGCCGCGGCCGTCTCGCGCAGGTGCTCGTCGCGTCGGTCCGCTGGCTCCGGGCCCGCCGGCTCGCGGTCCGCCAGCCCCAGGGCGGCCAGGGCCGCGGCCCGGTGGTGGGCGTAGTTGGTGTGCAGCCGCACCCAGCCGTCCGCCGTCCGGTACGCGCCGGCCAGCGGGTCCCACAACGGTGGCGTGACGCCGTCCACGGTGAGGTGACGTTCCGACGCGACGGCGTGGACGACCTCCCCGGCGTCCAGCCCGACGGCCGGCGGCGACGCGCCGGTCCGGGCCGACCACAGCGCGGCGGCACCGTCCAGGGCGCGGTGCACCGACGTCACGGCGAGGTCGGTCACCGGGAACCGGGAGCCCGTCGGCTCCGGCGGTACGGGCGCGGCGCCGTCCTCGGCGGCCGGTGCCCCCTCGGTCGGTCCGTCGGTCGGCGGGGTCATCCGGGCGGTCACCTCCGAGGCGCACCCTCGCTGCGGGGCGTGGGACGATGACGCGTCCCCGAGCAGTGAGGTCGTCGAGAGTGTCCCCGATCGCCCGCGTGGCCCCGCAGCCGGCCGCCACGCCCCCGGACCTGATCCGGAACTTCTGCATCATCGCCCACATCGACCACGGCAAGTCGACGCTGGCCGACCGGATGCTGCAGATCACCGGTGTCGTCGAGGAGCGGGCGATGCGGGCCCAGTACCTGGACCGGATGGACATCGAGCGCGAGCGCGGCATCACCATCAAGTCGCAGGCCGTGCGGATGCCGTGGGAGGTCGACGGCACCGCGTACGCGCTGAACATGATCGACACGCCGGGGCACGTCGACTTCACCTACGAGGTGTCCCGTTCCCTGGCCGCGTGCGAGGGCGCCATCCTGCTCGTGGACGCCGCGCAGGGGATCGAGGCGCAGACCCTCGCCAACCTCTACCTGGCGATGGAGAACGACCTCACGATCATCCCGGTGCTCAACAAGATCGACCTGCCGGCCGCCCAGCCGGAGAAGTTCGCGGAGGAGCTCGCGAAGCTCATCGGCGGCGAGCCCGAGGACTGCCTGAAGGTGTCCGGCAAGACGGGCGTCGGCGTCGAGGAGCTGCTCGACCAGATCGTCCGGCAGATCCCGAACCCCGTCGGGGACGCCGACGCACCCGCCCGCGCGATGATCTTCGACTCGGTCTACGACACGTACCGGGGCGTCGTCACGTACGTCCGCGTCGTCGACGGGCAGCTCAACCCGCGCGAGAAGATCGCGATGATGTCGACGCACGCGACCCACGAGCTGCTCGAGATCGGCGTCTCCTCCCCGGAGCCGGAGCCGACGAAGGGCCTCGGGGTGGGGGAGGTCGGCTACCTCATCACCGGCGTCAAGGACGTCCGCCAGTCCAAGGTCGGCGACACCGTCACCAACGCGGCCAAGCCGGCGCCCGAGGCGCTCGGCGGCTACTCCGACCCCAAGCCGATGGTGTTCTCCGGCCTCTACCCGATCGACGGGTCCGACTACCCGGCGCTGCGCGACGCCCTCGACAAGCTCAAGCTCAACGACGCCGCCCTGGTCTACGAGCCGGAGACGTCGGCGGCGCTCGGCTTCGGCTTCCGGATCGGCTTCCTCGGCCTGCTGCACCTGGAGATCGTCCGCGAGCGGCTCGAGCGCGAGTTCGACCTCGACCTCATCTCCACCGCGCCGTCCGTCGTGTACGAGGTGACCCTGGACGACGGCACCGAGGTCACGGTCACCAACCCGAGCGAGTACCCGACCGGCAAGATCGCCGAGGTCCGCGAGCCGGTCGTGCGCGCCACCATCCTCACGCCGTCCGAGTTCATCGGGACGGTGATGGAGCTGTGCCAGCAGCGCCGCGGCGCCCTGCTCGGGATGGACTACCTGTCCGAGGAGCGCGTGGAGATGCGCTACACCCTCCCGCTCGCCGAGATCGTGTTCGACTTCTTCGACAACCTGAAGTCCCGCACGCGCGGGTACGCGTCCCTGGACTACGAGCCCGCCGGCGACCAGACGTCCGACCTGGTCAAGGTGGACATCCTCCTGCAGGGCGAGCAGGTCGACGCGTTCAGCCAGATCGTCCACAAGGACAAGGCGTACGCCTACGGCACGATGATGGCCGGCAAGCTGCGCGAGCTCATCCCGCGCCAGCAGTACGAGGTGCCCATCCAGGCCGCCATCGGCGCCCGCGTCATCTCCCGCGAGACGATCCGCGCCATCCGCAAGGACGTGCTGGCCAAGTGCTACGGCGGTGACATCACCCGCAAGCGCAAGCTCCTGGAGAAGCAGAAGGAGGGCAAGAAGCGGATGAAGATGGTCGGGCGGGTCGAGGTCCCGCAGGAGGCCTTCATCGCCGCGCTGTCCTCCGACGCGGGGGACGCCAAGGAGAAGGCGAAGAAGTAGCGGTGGCCGCCGGTGCGGCGCCACCCGCCGCCGCGGCGCGCCTGCTGGTCCTGGCCGCCGCCGTCGCCTTCGGGACGACGGGCACCGCCCAGGCGCTCGGGCCGGACGACGCCTCGCCCGTCGCGGTGGGCGTCGTCCGCGCGGTGGTCGGCGGGGCGGCGCTCGCGCTCGTCGGGCTGTGGTCGGCGCGCCGTGCTGCCCCGGCCCGTGCGACGGCCCGGCGGACCGCCCGGGGGTGGTCGAGCACGCTCGGACGGCGCCGCGCGCTCCTCGTGGCCGTGGCCGCCGTCGGGGTCGCGGCGTACCAGCCCACGTTCTTCGTCGGGGTGCGCGCCAACGGCGTCGCGGTGGGGACGCTGGTGGCGCTCGGCTCGGCGCCCGTGCTCACCGGGCTGCTGGAGTGGTCGCTGACCCGGCGCGCGCCCGGCCGGCGGTGGGTGGCGGCCACGACGCTGGCCGCGGCCGGTGTGGCGGTGCTGTCCGGCGCGCTGGCGGGCCCGTCCGCCGCAGCGGCGTCCACGACGGACCCCTGGGGGCTGCTCGCGTCCGTCGGCGCCGGCGCGTCGTACGCGGTCTACACGCTGGCGAGCAAGGGGCTGCTGGACGCCGGCTGGTCGGTGGAGACGACGATGGGTGCGGCGTTCGGGGCGGCCGGTGCGCTCGTGCTGCCGGTGCTGCCGTTCCTCGACCTGGGATGGGTCGTGACGCCGTCGGGCGCGGTGACGGCGCTCTACCTCGGGGTGGTGCCCACGGCGCTGGCGTACCTGCTGTTCGCCCGTGGGCTGCGGCACCTGCGCGCGTCGGAGGTCTCGACCCTGACGCTGGCCGAGCCGCTGACCGCGGCCGCCCTCGGGATCGGGCTGCTCGGGGAGCCGGCGGGGTCGTCGTTCCTGCTCGGCGGGTCGCTGCTCGTCACCGGGCTGCTGGTGCTCTCGGTGATTCCCCGCTCACGCAGCGCAGGACCGGGGGCTCGGGGCGCGCGGGAAGGGGTCGAAGTCCCCCCGACGGACCGCGCGACGTCCTAGTGTGACGGCGACCACAGACCAGCGACCACGGGCGCAGGCCCCCGAGCGGGAGGACGTGACGTGACGCTCCAGACCACGGCGTGCACGGCCCCGGAGACCGAGCAGCGCGCCCTCGAGCGGGAGATGGCCAGCGCGCCGCCGTCCGTCGGGGCCCTCTTCGCCCGCCGGGTCGAGCAGACCCCCGACGCGGAGGCCTTCCGGTTCCGGTCCGGTGGTGACGGCTGGGAGTCCCTGACCTGGGCCCGGACGGCGCAGCTCGTCGACGAGGTCGCTGCCGGGCTGCTCGCCCTCGGGGTGCGCGGTCAGGACCGTGTCGCCATCGCCTCGGGGACGCGGATCGAGTGGGTGCTCGCCGACCTGGGGGTGATGCGCGCCGGTGCCGCCACCACCACCGTGTACCCCACGACAGGGGCCGACGACGTCGAGTACATCCTCGACGACTCCGGCTCCGTCCTCGTCGTCGCCGAGGACGCCGCCCAGCTCGACAAGGTCCGCGAGCACTGGGGGTCGCTGCCGAACCTGCGCACGGTCGTCGTCATCGACTCCGACGGCGTGACCCAGGACGAGCACGTCCTCAGCCTCGACGCGCTGCGGGAACGCGGCCGGGCGCTGCTCCAGGAGCAGTCGGACGTCGTGGAGAAGGCCTGCGCCGCCGTCGGACCGGCCGACCTCGCCACGCTGATGTACACCTCGGGCACCACCGGCCGGCCCAAGGGCGTGCGGCTGCGCCAGTCCTCCTGGGTCTACGAGGGCGCGGCGATCGCCGCGACGGGCGTCATGGCCCGCGACGACCTGCACTACCTGTGGCTGCCCCTGTCGCACTCCTTCGGCAAGGTGCTCCTGTCCGGCCAGCTGGCCGTCGGCACCCCGACCGTCGTGGAGGGCGACCTCGACGCCCTCGTCGAGAACCTCGGTCAGGTGCGACCCACCCTGATGGCCGGCGCGCCGCGGATCTACGAGAAGGTCCACTCCCGCGTCGTGACCACCGCGGTCGGGGAGGGCGGCGCCAAGGCGAGGATCTTCGCCTGGGCCTTCGGCGTGGGCCGCGAGGTCTCCGCGATGCGTCTGCGCGGCGAGGAGCCGGGCGGCCTGCTCGCCGTCAAGCACAGGCTCGCCGACCGGCTGGTGTTCGCCAAGATCCGGGACCGGTTCGGCGGCCGGATCCGCTACTTCGTCTCCGGGTCCGCGGCGCTCTCCCGGGAGATCGGCGAGTGGTTCCACGCCGCCGGCATCGTCGTCCTCGAGGGGTACGGGCTGACCGAGACCTCCGCAGCCAGCTTCGTCAACCGGCCCGACGGGTACCGGTTCGGCACCGTCGGCCGGCCGCTGGCCGGGACGCAGGTCCGCATTGACGACGACGGCGAGGTGCTGCTCAGCGGGCCGGGCGTCATGGAGGGCTACCACAACCGTCCCGAGGAGACCGCCGAGGTGCTCACCGCCGACGGCTGGCTGCGCACCGGTGACATCGGCGAGATCACCGACGAGGGCTACCTGCGGATCACCGACCGCAAGAAGGACCTCATCAAGACCTCCGGCGGCAAGTACGTCGCGCCGTCCGCCATCGAGAGCCGGTTCAAGGCGATCTGCCCGCTGGCCAGCCAGATCGTCGTGCACGGGGACAACCGCAACTACGTCACCGCCCTCGTCACCCTCGACCCCGACGCCGTCGCAGGCTGGGCCGAGGCCAACGACATGGCCGGCGCGTCCTACGCCGACGTCGTGCGGTCCGCGCGGATGCGCACCGAGCTCGAGGGGTACGTCGAGCGGCTCAACGCCACCCTCAACCGGTGGGAGACCATCAAGCGCTTCGAGGTCCTGCCCGCCGACCTGACCGTCGAGGACGGGGCGCTCACCCCGTCGATGAAGCTCAAGCGCCGGCTCGTCGAACGCCGCTACGCCGACGTCCTCGACTCGATGTACGAGGGCTGACGCCGGACGTGGTCGGCGACCCGGGCCCGGCCTGGTTGGATGCGTCCATGGGCCGAGTCCTCGCCGTCTGCCGCGTCGCCGAGCTGCACCTCGACGAGTCCCCGCACGGGGTCACCGCCATCGACAAGCGCCCCGTCGAGGGGCGGGTGCCCGTGCGCCGGCTCGGGGTGCGCGGCGACGTCCAGGCCGACCGCGCGGACCACGGCGGACCGGACCAGGCGGTGTACGCCTTCGACGACGCCGAGGCGGCGTACTGGGCCGCCGAGATCGGACGGGACGTCGTTCCCGGGCTGTTCGGGGAGAACCTGCGCACGCGGGACGTGGCCGTCGACGACGCCGAGATCGGCGAGCGCTGGCTCGTCGGTGACGGCCTGCTCCTCGAGGTGACCGCCCCGCGCGTCCCGTGCTCGACGTTCGCCCGGTGGCTCGGCGAGGAGCGGTGGGTCCGGCGGTTCGCCGACCACGGGCGCACCGGGGCCTACCTGCGGGTCGTCGAGGCCGGCGACGTCGGCGCCGGCGACCGGGTGCAGGTCGTCTCCAGACCGGGCCACGGGGTGACCGTCAGCGGCTGGTTCGTCCGGCGCGACCCCCGCGACGCCCGCGCCCTCGTCGACTACGAGCAGTCCTCCGGCTGGTCCGTCCCCCGTCCGCTGCGCAACGGGATCGAGCGGGCCCTCACGCGAGCCTGACCGCCCGCGGCACCCGGGCGACGAGCAGGTGCTGCGGCCCCAGGTCCCCGCCGAGGTACCGCCGCTCGGTGTCCACCCACCCCGCCCGCAGGTACGACGCGAGCGCCCGCTCGTTGCGGACGTTGACCGTCAGCACCGCCAGCTCGGGGCGCGGGTGCGTGTCGGTCGGCAGGTCCGCGGCGAGCGCCGGGACCAGCCGGGCCGCCTGCGTGCCCCACCCCCGGCCCTGGGCGCCTGCGTCGAGGTAGAACCCGCGCAGCAGCACGGCGCGCTCGGGGGAGTCGACGACGTCCGCGAGGTACCCGCGACGGTCGAGCACCCCGAAGCCGACCGGGTCGTCACCGGCGAGCACGGCGAACGGGTGCCGGTCCGGGTCGGCGAGCGCCTCCGGCAGGGTCACGGCGGCGCGGCTGCTGAACGGCTCCTGCTCCTCGGTCGGCGCCAGGGCCGTCACGGCCCGCGCCAGGTCGTCGTCCTCGGACAGCAGGTGCAGTCGCACCGCGGGCTCGTCGTCCACGCGGCGAAGCCTAGGTGCGGCGGCCCGCCCTCCCCGACAGTCAGGGGGTCGACGGGCAGCGCCCGCGGTGGGCGACCATGGAGGGGTGAGCCCACCGAGCCTGCCCGTCGGCGACCCCGTCCCCGCCGACGGCACCCTGCCCCCGTCCGTCGCGGACGGCGCCGCGGACCGGCTGCTCGGGCTGTACGTGCACGTGCCGTTCTGCCGGGTGCGGTGCGGGTACTGCGACTTCAACACCTACACGCGCTCCGAGCTCGGACCCGTCGACCTGCCCGGCGCCTCGGTCGGCGGGTACGCCGCGGCCGCCGCGCAGGAGGTCGGGCTGGCCGCCGCCGTCCTGGACCGCGCCGGGGCCGGCGGCCGGCCCGTGTCCACGGTCTTCGTCGGTGGCGGGACCCCGACGCTGCTGCCTGCGGCGGACCTCGTGGCCCTGCTGCGGCGCGTGGACGACGACCTCGGCCTGGCACCCGGCGCCGAGGTCACCACGGAGGCCAACCCGGACTCGGTGACCGCCGACTCGCTGGCCGCCCTGGCCGCGGGCGGGTTCACGCGGGTGTCCTTCGGCATGCAGTCGTCCGTGCCGCACGTCCTGGCCGCGCTCGACCGCACCCACGACCCGGCGCGGGTCGCGGACGCCGTCCGCTGGGCGCGCGACGCGGGCCTCCAGGTCAGCCTCGACCTCATCTACGGCACGCCGGGCGAGTCGGTCGACGACTGGCGGACCAGCCTGGACGACGCCCTGGCGCTGGAGCCGGACCACGTCTCCGCGTACGCGCTCGTCGTCGAGGAGGGCACCCGGATGGCCGCCCAGGTCCGGCGGGGCGAGCTGGCCGCACCCGACCCGGACGACGAGGCCGTCAAGTACGAGGTCGCCGACGAGGTCCTGACGTCGGCGGGGTACGGCTGGTACGAGGTGAGCAACTGGGCCCGGGCCGCCGACCGGGTGTGCCGGCACAACCTCGGCTACTGGCGGGGCGACGACTGGTGGGGCGTGGGCCCCGGCGCGCACAGCCACGTCGGCGGCGTGCGGTGGTGGAACGTCAAGCACCCCGCGGCGTACGCCGAGCGCCTCGCCCGGGGGACGAGCCCGGCGCACGCCCGCGAGGTCGTCGACGACGACGCGGGCACGCTCGAGCGGCTCATGCTCGGGGTGCGCCTGGCCGACGGCCTGGCCAGCGGCGCCGTCCCCGCACCCGGGCGGGCCGCCGTCCCCGACCTGGTGCGCGCCGGGTGGCTGGACGCCGCAGCCGCCCCGCACCGGGTCGTGCTGACCCGGCGGGGGCGGCTGCTGGCGGACTCGGTGGTCCGGGTGCTGCTGGGGTGGCAGGAGCCGCCGCGGGTGGCCGATCCTGCCGTCGCGCCGACCCGGTCGCCGGCGGACGGGTGAGCGTCAGCTGATGAAGCGGATGGTCACCGGGTAGCGGTAGTTCTCGCCCTTGTTCGCGGCCAGGCCGGCCAGGATCGCGAAGACCAGCGAGCCGATCCAGACGACGAAGAAGAGCAGGACGCCGATGCCGATGACGCTCAGGACGACGCTGACGACGTAGCCGATGGCGACGGCGATCTGGAAGTTCAGTGCCTCCTTGGACTGGTCCGCGACGTAGGCGCCCCGGTCCTTCTGCACCAGCCACACGATCAGCGGCGCGAGGAAGCCGAAGAGGATGCCGCCGAGGTGGGCCAGCATCGCCCACATCCGCTGGTCCGACGGGCTCATCTCGGTGGAGAGCCCCTGCCCAGCGGGAGCCTGCTGCGGGTAGCCCTGCTGGGGGTAACCCTGCTGGGGGTAGCCCTGCTGCGGCTGACCCTGCGGGGTCCCGCCCTGCTGCGGGCCGGGGGCCCCCGCCTGGCTGTAGGGGTCCTGGGGTGCCTGCGGCTGGTCGCTCACGTGTCCTCGCTCTGTCGTCGCGCACCGGCGTCCCCGGTGCCGCGGTGTGTGCGTGCGGCGGTCACGCTAGCGGTGCGCGGCTCGCCCGCGGGCCCGTATCGGGGAAGCGTCATCGAGTCGGAACACGCGCGTGCAGCCGGTCCTGCTGGACCGTCGGCGCGCCGTCACCGGGCGCTCACCGACCGTTTCGGCTCGCGCCCGGATCGCGACGTCCGGGCGGCGCCCGGTCAGCTCACGAAGCGGATCGTCAGCGGGTACCGGAACTCCTCGCCGCGGTTGGCTGCGACGGCTCCGAGGATCACCAGGATCAGGTAGGCGATGCCGACGAGCGGCAGCAGGACGAACCCGACGAGCACGATCAGCAGCACCGCCGATACGACGATGTAGATCAGCCAGGTCAGGTTGAAGTTGAGGGCCTCGACCGCCTGCCGGCGCGCGTAGGGGGAGCGGTCGCCGATCACCAGCATGCAGACCAGCGGGCCGAGGAACCCCAGGGCGACGTACGCGGCGGCGAACGCCGACAGGTGCGACACGACCGCCCACGTCCGCTCCTGGTCGGGGCTCATCGCGTCGGGTCGCGGCGGCCCCTGCGGCCCGGGGTGGGCGCCGGGGTAGCCACCAGGAGCACCGGGGTAGCCACCGGACGGTCCGGGGTAGCCGCCGGACGGTCCGGGGTAGCCGCCGGGCTGCGGGCCAGGTGGCGGCCCCGGAGGTGGCGTCGGGCCACCGGACGGCGTCGCGCCACCGGGCGGCGTGGGGCCGGTGCCCTGAGCCGGCGCGGGACCCTGCCCGGGCGCGCCGGGGGCTGCGGGACGGTCGGCGGGCTGCGCGGGACGCTCGTGCTCGGGGGTGCTCATCGTCTCTCCTCGTGGTGCCGGGGACCGGTCGGATCCCGGTGCTCCCACGCTAGGAGTGACGGACGCGGCGTCCCACCCGGTTCCCCGGCCAGATGCCCCGGGGGACAACCCCCGCCTCGCCGTTCAGGCCCCCGGGTCCGCCGTGACGAAGTCGATCAGCTCCTCGACGCGACCGAGCAGGGCCGGCTCGAGGTCGCTGTAGTCGCGGACGGTGCCCAGGATGCGCTTCCACCCCCGCGCGACGTCCGCCTGGGTGTCGTGCTCCCAACCGAGCTCGGCCAGGACGCCGTGCTTCCACGACCGTCCCCGGGGGATCGTCGGCCACTGCGACCAGCCGAGGCGCTGCGGACGGACGGCCTGCCAGACGTCGACGTACGGGTGCCCGACGACCAGCACGTGCGGGGCGTAGCGGGAGTCCGCCAGGGCCTCGCGGGCGATCCGTGCCTCCTTGCTGCCGTCGACCAGGTGGTCCACCAGCACACCCAGCCGGCGGCCCGGTCCGGGCGCGAACCGGGCGACCTCCGCGGCCAGGTCGTCGACGCCGTCCAGCGGCTCCACCACGACGCCCTCGATCCGCAGGTCGTCGCCCCACACCTTCTCGACCAGCTCGGCGTCGTGCCGGCCCTCGACCCAGATCCGCGACCCGCGCGCGACCCGGGCGCGCGCGCCGTGCACGGCCGTCGACCCGGAGGCCGTGCGCGCGGGACGCGTGGGTGCCGCCGCGGCCCGCGGCGGCACCAGGCGGACGGGCGACCCCTCCAGCAGGAAGCCGGGTCCCAGGGGGAAGGAGCGGGTGCGACCGCGGCGGTCCTCCAGCGCCACGACGTGCACCCCGCCGCTCTTCTCCACCCTGACGACGGCACCGCACCACCCGGTCTCCGCGTCCTCCACGACGAGGTCGCGGTCGGCGGGCACCTCCGGCAGCTCCCGGCGGCGCGGCGGCCCCCCGGCCAGCACGTCGCTGCCGTAGCGGTCGTCGGTCTGGGCCCCGGGGCGGGGAGCGGGCGTCGTCACCGGGGCAGGGTAGGGGCGCGTGCCCGCCCGCCGGGGTCGACACGACGACGAACCGCGGGGCAGCGCGTAGACTTGGCACTCCGAGCGCCAGAGTGCCAGCCTGGGCCCGCCGGGCGCGGGGACGACGACGCCCACGGCGCGCCGGTCCCGGCCGGGCCGCCCCGGACGACGGGCAGGGCGGCGGGACCGGACGTCGGGCAGGCGGGACGAGCGACCGAGGAGGTGGAGCGGGTGAGTGACGAGCGCAGGCTGTCGGTGCTGCGGGCCATCGTCGAGGACTACGTGGAGACCCGGGAGCCCGTCGGCTCCAAGGTGCTCGTCGAGCGCCACAACCTCGGCGTCTCGCCGGCCACCATCCGCAACGACATGGCCGCGCTGGAGGAGGAGGGGTACATCGCCCAGCCGCACACCAGCGCCGGGCGGGTCCCCACCGACAAGGGCTACCGCCTGTTCGTCGACCGGCTGGCCAGCGTCAAGCCGCTCAGCGCCGCAGAGCGGCGCGCCATCCAGACCCTCATCTCCGACCCCGTCGACCTGGACGACGTGCTCGAGCGCACCGTGCGCGCGCTCGCCCGGCTCACCCACCAGGTCGCCGTCGTCCAGTACCCGTCACTGAGCCGGTCCACCGTGCGCCACGTCGAGCTCGTGCCGCTCGGCGGGACGCGCCTGCTCGTCGTCCTCATCACCGACACCGGCCGGGTCGAGCAGCGGATGGTCGACATCGGCGTGCCCGTCCCCGAGCAGGTCGTCGGCGAGCTGCGGGCGCGCCTCAACGACGTCGCGGCCGGGCAGCCGATGAGCGCCGTCCCCGGCCGCCTCGAGGCGGTGCCCGAGGCGTTCCGGCCCGAGGACCGCGACCTCGTGCGCGCCGTCCTCGCGGCCGTCGAGGACTCCCTGTCCGCCGAGCGCGAGGACCGGGTGGTGCTGGCCGGCACCGCGAACCTGGCGCGCGCGGGCACCGACTTCACCTCGCTGTCGCCGGTGCTGGAGGCCATCGAGGAGCAGGTCGTCCTGCTGCGGCTGCTGTCCGAGATGGCCGACGACCCGACCAGCGGGGTGTCCGTGCGGATCGGCCACGAGAACGACCACGAGGGCCTGCTCGGCACGTCCCTGGTGTCCAGCGCCTACGGCACGGGCGGTGACGCCGTGGCCCGCCTCGGGGTCCTCGGCCCGACCCGGATGGACTACCCGACGACGATGGCCGCCGTCCGCGCCGTGGCCCGCTACGTGTCGCGGATCATCGCCGGGTGAGCCCGCCGCCGTCCGCGCGGCAGCGCCCGCCGTTGCCCCGACCTGCCACCGACCGGCGGTGCACCCGCCGCCCGACCAGCGCCCGAGACCCTAGGGAGCGACCCCACCCGTGAGCGACCACTACGAGGTGCTCGGCGTCAGCCGGGACGCCTCGCCCGAGGACATCAAGAAGGCCTACCGCCGGCTCGCCCGCCAGCTGCACCCCGACGTCAACCCCGGCCCCGAGGCCGCGGACCGGTTCAAGGACGTCTCCCGCGCCTACGAGGTGCTCTCCAGCCCCGAGAAGCGCCGGGCGTACGACATGGGCGGGGACGCCGCGACCGGACCCGGGGCCGGGTTCGGACCGGGGTTCGGGTTCAGCGACATCTTCGAGACGATCTTCGGCCAGGCCGGCGCCCGCGGGCCGGCGTCCCGGCAGCGTCCCGGCCAGAACGCGCTGATCCGGCTGGAGGTCGACCTGCGCGAGGCCGTCTTCGGCTCCGAGCGCGAGGTGCAGGTCGACACGGCGGTGCTGTGCCAGACGTGCCAGGGCACCTGCTGCCGGCCGGGGACGTCGCCGCGCGAGTGCGAGGTCTGCCACGGCCGCGGGCAGGTGCAGCGGATGGCGCGCTCGCTGCTCGGCCAGGTGATGACGACGTCCGCGTGCCCCGCGTGCGGCGGCTACGGCACGGTCATCCCCGAGCCGTGCCTGGAGTGCTCCGGCGAGGGCCGGGTGCGCACCCGCCGCACCCTGCGGATCAAGGTGCCCGCGGGCGTGGACACCGGCACCCGGATCCAGCTCGCCGGCCAGGGCGAGGTCGGTCCCGGTGGCGGCCCGCCCGGCGACCTCTTCGTCGAGATCGTGGAGAAGCCCGACGAGACCTTCACCCGGCGCGGCGACGACCTGCACTGCACCCTGGTCGTGCCGATGACGACCGCAGCGCTCGGGGCGACCGTCGAGCTGACCACCCTGGACGGCGTCGAGAAGATCGACCTGCGTCCCGGCACCCAGCCCGGCGAGGTGCACACCCTGCGCAGCATGGGCGTGGAGCACCTGCGCGCCGGCGGCCGCGGCGACCTGCACGTGCACGTCGACGTGCAGACCCCCACCCGGCTCGACGACGAGCAGGTGCAGCTGCTGCGCCGGCTCGCCGAGCTGCGCGGCGAGGAGGCCCCCGAGGGACGGCTCGCCGTCACCCACGGCGGCGTGTTCTCACGGCTGAAGGACAAGCTCGCCGGCCGCTGAGCCCCCGGGCGTTCCCGCTTGTTCGCTTCTCTCCCGCCCGAACTGATCGTCAGACGTGGATGGGGGCTATCACCCCCATTCACGTCTGACGATCAGTGGGCACTGGGCGGTGATGAACGAGCAAGGGCCGGGTGGGGACCGGGTCGCATCAGGCTGACTCCAGCAGGGCGCACCCGGTCCCTGCGTCGGCCAGACGCCGGTAGGTGACCTCCACCGTGGACAGGACGGTGGCGGCGTCGTCCCGGATCTGCGCCGGGGTGAAGGCCAGCACCGTCGCGCCGGCGGCTGTCAGCAGGGAGTCGGTGCGCAGCGTTCGGTCGAACGCGAGGCCGACCGTGTGGTGCTCGCGGCTGTGCACCTGGACGGCTAGTCCCACCTCCCCGAACCAGAGGTCCGGGCGCGCCACGACCTGACCGGTCGGTGTCACCAGCAGAGGGTTCACCGCCGGCGGAGGGAGCACCGCGCTCGTCCCCACGACGGCCAGCAGGTCCGCCTCCGGGCGGGACCACGCGCCGAGCTCGGCGGCAGCGAGAGCACGCCGCACCCGGCCGCTGCCTCTCACGGGTCCTCGTTCGATCTCGTGGCGGAGCGCGGTTACGGTCGACAGGCCGCGCTGGACGACGTCCAGAACCACCGCAGTGGTGCTCGGCTGGTCGCGCAGCTCCGTGGCCGCGTCCACGAGCGCCCGCGCCGGCGTGGCCGCGGGGAAGCCGCGGACTGACGACCCGGCGTCGAACCGGACCGTCGGCTGCACGACCACCTGCCCTGCCTGTCGTCGGCGCCGCCGCTCCCTGACCAGCACTCGGATGGTGCGACGACGCGGGAGGTACCGGACCCCGTGGAGCCGCAGAGCCTCGGTTGCGGTGAGGATCGCCGGGTCACCCGCGTACAGCAGGGCAGCGACGAGCTGCTGGTCGTCGTCCAGGGCACCGGTGAACGTGGCCACGACGCCCGGCAGCACGGCGGTCCACCGGCGGCCGAGGGCCCAGCGCAGCTGTTCGCGGGTCAGTCCGCCCTCGTACAGCTGCCGTCGGTGGACGATGCCGCGCTGCCGCACGAGGAGCGCCTCGAGCCCTTGTGGTGTTCTCACGCCGGCACCGTGCGACGGCGCAGCGCCTCCGTGCACCGGACCGAGGCTCGACCTGTGGACAGGGTTCCGGCCGGCCGGTGCTGTGGAGGACTCGTCGTGCGTGCACCCTCCTCCCCGCCCGCACTGATCGTCAGACTCCGTAGGGGGTGATCACCCCCAGGAACGTCTGACGATCAGTAGGTCGGGGAGGAGGGCCGCGGGAGAGGAGGGGTCGGTGACGAGGGCAACCGGGACGGGGCGACGGGGGCCGCCGAGGGTCACTCGACGGTGATCTCCTTGGTGTCGGGGAACATCCGCGGGCCCTCGGGGCTCTCGCCGCCCGACTCGTCGGGCTGGTAGACCTCCACCGTGTAGGTGCCCGGCGTCAGGTCGACGGTGAACGTGCCCTCGTCGTACGTGCCCATGCTTCCGGCCGTCAGGAAGCCGTCCGCGACCACGGTCCCGGCGCCGTCACGCACCTCCCAGAGGAAGTTGCCCTCGAACGCCGTCCCGTACACGACGACCTCGACCGCACCGGCCGGGACGGTGGCGCCGTGCTGCGGGGTCACGATCCAGGTCGGCGCCTGCACGTCCACCTGCGGTGCGCGGCTCTCCGGCTCGCCGACGCGGACGACGCCCCAGGCGTCCGCGGGCTCGCCGTCGACCGTGATCGTCACCGTGGACGCGGGGGTCCCGGCGACCTCGGCCGCGGCGGTGGCGGTGTGGACGAGCTGCTGGACGGCGAGCGCGGCGACCTCGCTGCCGACGTCCGTGCCGGAGAACGCGTCGGCGGACAGGTCGACGGTCAGCGCGTCGCCGGATTGGGTGACCTCCACGCGCGAGGCGGGCTGCCAGGGGGTGGAGTAGTCCGGGTCGAGCGGCTCCTGGCGGGTCATGGCCGCGACCGCGGACGCGACCGGCCCGCCGACGTCGGGGACGTCCCGGAACTCGCGGTAGAGCCACGGTCGGGTCCTCGACTGCCCCACCCAGTACACGGGTACGCCGCTGAGCGTGCCGGTCGGCTCGGCCGTCCCGTCGCCGGACGGCTCCGAGGGGCCGGGGGAGGCGGTCGCGGTGCTCGTGGGGGCGGCGGCCGGCGGTGCCTCGTCGTCGTCGCCGAGCAGCAGGACGGCCCCGAAGACCGAGCCCGCCACCACGGCGGCCGCCAGGCCGGCGACCCAGGGCACCCAGCTGGGCCGGCTGCCCCGGTCCGCCTCGGTCCGCTCGGTGATCCGGTCGAGGCCGTCCTCGTCGGGGTGCACCATGTCCGCCTCCTCTGCCAGCGCCCGGCGCAGCCGGGCGACCATCGGGTCCAGGTCCTCGGGGACGCCGGTCACGGTGTCCTCCCGTCCTCGCCGAGTGCCGCCCGCAACGCGGTCAGCCCCCGGCTGGCGTGGCTCTTGACGGCCCCCGCGCTGATCCCGAGGACGTCGGCGATCTCGGCCTCGGAGGCGTCGGCCCAGTACCGCAGCACCAGGACCTCCCGCTGCCGCCGGGACAGCCCGTGCAGGGCGCGGACCACCTCGCGCCCCTCGGTGGCCAGGACGGCGCGCTCCTCCGGCCCGGCGGGCTCGGGGGCGCCGGGCTGGCGGTGGCGTTGCTCCACCGAGCGGTGGCGGCCCACGGAACGGCACCCGTTGACGACGCTCGTCCGCAGGTAGGCCGCGCCCGTCGCGGGGTCGCGCAGCCGCGGCCAGCGCCGGTGCAGGGCCACGAACGCGTCCTGGACGACCTCCTCCGCGGCGCTGGAGCCGCCCAGCAGCAGGTGGGCGAGCCGGACCATCGGCACCCAGTGCGTCGCGTACAGCGCGCGGACCGCCTCGTCCGGCGTCCACGTCACGGACTCGTCGGGGTGCGGGGCGGCGGGGCCGGGCAGGTCGCGTCCGGGGCGCCGGCGGTCGGGTGGGGGCGTGGCGCCGTCAGCCGGCATCCCCGTCTCCTCTCCCCGAGCCCACCACGGGGTCCGGCGGCCCGCCCGTGGGCCGGTGCCGGACCACCCGGCGCGCCCGGACACGTCCTGGGGGTCGACCAGGGGCGCGTCCGGGGCCGGCGGCGCTGTCGCTGCTGTCACACCCGCACCACGCGCGAGGCGGCCCGTGGGTTGACGCCCTCGAGCCGGACTGCGCCACGTGGGTGGTGCGGTGTCTAGGGTGGCGCAATGAGCACCGAGAACCCGCAGGACACGCGCGGCGGTGACCGGCCGGCCCCCACGTCGGACCCCGACTGCCTCTTCTGCCGCGTCGTCGACGGCAGCGTCCCGGCCGACGTCGTCGTCGCCACCGACCGGGTGCTGGCGTTCCGCGACGTCTCCCCGCAGGCGCCGCTGCACGTGCTGGTCGTCCCGCGCGACCACCACGTGGACGTCGGTGCGCTCGCGCACGCGGACGGCGAGACGCTCGCCGAGCTGGTCCGCGTCGGCGGCCAGGTGGCCGCGGACGAGGCGGGCGGGGAGTTCCGCCTGGTCTTCAACACCGGTCCGAGCGCAGGCCAGTCGGTCTTCCACGTGCACGGGCACGTCCTGGGCGGCCGGTCGATGACCTGGCCCCCGGGGTGAGGACCGGCTGAGCGCGGTCGGCGCGGGTACGATCAAGGGGTCCGCACCGCGACGTCCCGAGGAGCAGGGCCCACCGGCCCGACCCATGTCCGACCAACCCCCCGGTCCACGAGTCCACGACAGGTCGGCTGCCGCCGGCGGCGACGCCCCGCCGTCCGAGGCGCCGCCACCGGGTGCGGCCCCTGCGGCGCCGTCCGGCGGTCGCGACACCCAGCACCGGATCGTCGTGCCGTCCGACGTCTCCATGGTGTCCCTGCTGGGCACCCGCGACGAGCTGCTGCGCGTGGTCGAGCGGGCGTTCCCGCGGGTCGACGTCCACGTGCGGGGCAACGAGGTGACCCTCACGGGCCGGGTGGGGGAGGTGGCGCTGGTCGAGCGCCTGGTCGACGAGATGCTCGCCGTCCTGTCCGGTGGCCAGACCCTGACGCCCGACGCGGTCGAGCGCTCGATCGGCATGCTGCGGCACGCGGGCGGCGAACGGCCCGCGGACGTGCTCACCCTGAGCGTCCTGTCGAACCGGGGGCGCACGATCCGGCCGAAGACGCTCAACCAGAAGCGGTACGTCGACGCGATCGACGCGCACACCGTCGTCTTCGGGATCGGCCCGGCGGGCACGGGCAAGACGTACCTGGCGATGGCGAAGGCCGTCCAGGCGCTGCAGAACAAGGCCGTGAACCGGATCATCCTGACCCGGCCGGCGGTGGAGGCGGGTGAGCGGCTCGGCTTCCTGCCCGGGACGCTGACCGAGAAGATCGACCCCTACCTGCGGCCGCTGTACGACGCCCTGCACGACATGATCGACCCGGACTCGATCCCGCGGCTGATGGCGGCCGGGACGATCGAGGTGGCACCGCTGGCGTACATGCGCGGCCGCACCCTCAACGACGCGTTCATCATCCTCGACGAGGCGCAGAACACCTCGCCCGAGCAGATGAAGATGTTCCTGACCCGGCTCGGTTTCGGCTCGAAGATGGTCGTCACCGGCGACGTCACCCAGGTCGACCTCCCCGGTGGGACCGAGTCGGGCCTGCGGGTGGTCAGCCGGATCCTCGAGGGCGTCGAGGACGTCTCCTTCATGCACCTGACCAGCGGCGACGTCGTCCGGCACCGCCTGGTCAGCGACATCGTCGACGCCTACAGCCGGTGGGACGCCGAGCGGCGCGCGCCCTCGGGCGACGGTCGTGGGGGTGGCCGCGCCGACAGCCGGGGGGACGCCGCCGGGTCGCCCGGCCGCACCCGCCGGCGCCCGCCGACCCGGCCGGCCGGGGAGTCCCGGTGAGCGTCGAGGTCGTCAACGAGTCGGGTGCGCAGGTCGACGAGGTCGAGGTCGGTGAGCTCGCCCGGCACGTCCTGGACGCCATGCACGTGCACCCGCAGGCGGAGCTGTCCGTGCTGCTGGTGGACGCCGCCGCGATGGAGCGCCTGCACGTGCAGTGGATGGACGAGCCGGGTCCGACCGACGTCCTGAGCTTCCCGATGGACGAGCTGCGACCGGGCCGCGAGGGAGCGCCCAGCGGGCCGGGTCTGCTCGGCGACGTCGTGCTGTGCCCGGAGGTGGCCGCCCGCCAGGCCGCGGCCGCCGGGCACGCGACGGCCGAGGAGCTGCTGCTGCTGACGACGCACGGGATCCTGCACCTGCTCGGCTACGACCACGCCGAGCCCGAGGAGGAGAAGGAGATGTTTGGGCTGCAGCGCCGGCTGCTGCTGACGTTCCTGTCGCAGCGGGGGCGCGCGTGATCGACGGTCCGCTCGGGCTCCTCGTCGGGCTGGCGGTCCTGCTCCTCCTGCTCGCGGCGCTCCTCGCGGCCACGGAGGCGGCCCTCGGGCGGATCACCCGCGCGGAGGCGGCCCGGCTCGTCGTCGACGGGCGCCGGGGAGCGGTGGACGTCGTGGAGGTCCTGGAGGACCCGGCCCCGCTCGTCAACGTGTCGGTCTTCCTGCGGCTGGTGATGGAGGCCGGGGCGGCCGTCTGCATCACCCTCGTCACCGCGAGCGTCCTGTCCCCCTGGTGGGTGGTGGCCCTGGTGGCGACCGGCGTGACGGCCGTGGTGTCGTTCTCCGCCGTCGGGGTCAGCCCACGCACGCTCGGCCGGCAGCACGCCGAGCGGGTCGCCTGCGCGGGGGTCCCGCTGCTCAGGTCGGTGACCCGGTTGCTCGGCCCCCTCGCGCGCGGGCTGGTGCTGCTGGCCAACGCCCTGACCCCGGGCCGCGGCTTCCGGGACGGCCCCTTCGCCTCGGAGGTCGAGCTGCGGGAGATGGTCGACCTCGCGACCGAGTCCCAGGTGATCGAGGCCGGTGAGCGGGAGATGGTGCACGCCGTCTTCGAGCTGGGCGACACCCTGGTGCGGGAGGTGATGGTGCCGCGCACCGACATGGTCACCCTCGACCGCGACACGCGTCTGGACGAGGCGATGGACCTCTTCCTGCGCTCGGGGTTCTCCCGGGTCCCGGTGGTCGGCGAGGACGCCGACGACGTCCTGGGCGTGCTCTACCTCAAGGACGTCGCGCGGCGGCTGCACCCCGCCGGTGGCGGGCCGGGCGCCGACGCCGCGGTGACCGGGGTCGACGAGGTGATGCGCCCGGCCGTGTTCGTGCCCGAGAGCAAGCCCGTCGACGACCTGCTGCGCGAGATGCAGCGCACCTCCGGGCACGTCGCGCTCGTCGTCGACGAGTACGGCGGCACCGCGGGCCTGGTCACCATCGAGGACCTCATCGAGGAGATCGTCGGGGAGATCGCCGACGAGTACGACCGGGAGGCGCCCGGCGTCGAGGCACTGGAGGACGGCGCCTACCGGGTCAGCGCCCGCACACCCATCGACGAGGTCGCGGACCTCTTCGGGATCGAGATCGACGAGGACGAGGTGGACTCCGTGGGTGGCCTGCTGGCCAAGGGCCTGGGCAAGGTGCCGATCCCGGGCGCGACGACGGTCGTCGGCGGTCTGGAGCTGGTCGCGGAGCGCCGGGAGGGCCGCCGGAACCGGATCGCCACCCTCCTCGTGCGCCGGGTCGAACCCGCCGCGAGCCGGGACGACGCCGAGGTGACCCGGTGACCGCCTCCCCGCCCGCGCACCGGTCGGGTTTCGCCTGCCTGGTCGGGCGACCGAACGCCGGCAAGTCGACGCTCACCAACACGCTCGTCGGGCAGAAGGTGGCGATCACCTCGATGCGGCCGCAGACGACGCGGCACACGATCCGCGGGGTGGTGAACCGGCCGGACGCCCAGCTCGTCATCGTCGACACCCCCGGCCTGCACCGGCCGCGCACCCTCCTCGGCCAGCGGCTCAACGACCTGGTGCTGGAGACGCTGCACGAGGTGGACGTCGTCGGGTTCTGCGTCCCCGCCGACCAGCGGGTCGGTCCGGGTGACCGGTTCATCGCCCAGCAGCTCGCCGACCTGAACGGCGGACGCCGGCGCACGCCGGTGGTCGCGATCGCGACCAAGGCGGACGCCGTCGACCGGGCCCGTCTGGCCGAGCACCTGGTCCAGCTCAGCGAGCTCGGGCAGTGGCACGACGTCGTCCCGGTCTCCGCGACCGAGGGCTACCAGGTGGACGTCGTCGCGGACCTGCTCGCGGCGCCGCTGCCCGAGGGGCCGCGGCTGTACCCCGACGGCGAGCTCACCGACGAGCCGGAGGCGGTGATGGTCGCCGAGCTCGTGCGCGAGGCGGCGCTCGAGGGCGTGCGTGACGAGCTCCCGCACAGCCTGGCGGTCGTGGTCGAGGAGGTGATCGAGCGCGAGGACCGCGACGACGGTCTGCTCGACGTGCACGCCACCGTGTTCGTCGAGCGGGACTCCCAGAAGGGGATCGTCATCGGCCGCAAGGGCGCTCGCCTCCGCGAGGTCGGCTCGACGGCCCGGCGGGGGATCGAGGCGCTGCTCGGCGTCCCGGTGAACCTGCAGCTGCACGTCAAGGTCGCCAAGGACTGGCAGCGCGACCCCAAGCAGCTGCGCCGGCTCGGCTTCTGACGGCTCGGCTCCTGACGGCTCGGCGTCTGACGGCTCCGACGCGTGCGTGGTCGCGCCGTCCGACCCGTGGTCGCCCGGCACGGCGTCCGGAAGGCCGGACGTATCGTGGCCCCCATGCGCGTCGGAGTGTTCGGAGCCACCGGTCAGGTCGGCGGGGTCATGCGTGCCCTGCTGGAGGAGAGGTCCTTCCCCGCGGACGAGGTACGGTTCCTCGCCTCCGCCCGCTCGGCGGGCACGACCCTGCCGTGGAAGGGCGGCGAGGTCACCGTGGAGGACTCGGCGACCGCCGACCTCTCCGGCCTGGACCTGGCGCTGTTCTCCAACGGGGGAGCGGCCTCCCGCGAGCTGGCCCCCAAGGTCGCGGCCACGGGCGCCGTGGTGGTCGACAACTCCTCGGCCTGGCGGATGGACCCGCAGGTCCCGCTCGTCGTCAGCGAGGTCAACCCCGAGGACCTCGACGACCTGCCCAAGGGCATCGTCGCCAACCCCAACTGCACCACGATGGCCGCCATGCCGGTCCTGGCGCCGCTGCACCGCCGCGCGGGGCTGACCCGGCTGACCGTCGCGTCGTACCAGGCGGTGTCGGGTTCCGGCGGCAAGGGCGTCCGGGAGCTGGAGACCCAGGTGCAGGCCGTCGCCGACAAGGCGGCCGAGCTCGCCTTCGCCGGGGACGCCGTGGCGATGCCCGAACCGAGCGCCTACGCCGCCCCGATCGCCTTCAACGTGCTGCCGCTCGCCGGTTCGCTGGTGGACGACGGCAGCGGGGAGACGGACGAGGAGCAGAAGCTGCGCAACGAGTCGCGCAAGATCCTGCACCTGCCCGACCTCGCCGTCGCCGGCACCTGCGTGCGCGTTCCGGTGTTCACCGGCCACAGCCTCGCCGTGCACGCCGAGTTCGAGCAGCCGATCACCCCGGACGAGGCCCGCTCCCTGCTCGCGGACGCGCCGGGGGTCGCGCTCGCGGACGTCCCCACGCCGCTGGCCGCGGCCGGCACCGACCCGAGCCTGGTGGGCCGGATCCGGCAGGACCAGAGCGTGCCCGGCGGCCGCGGCCTGGTGCTCTTCGTCGTCGGCGACAACCTGCGCAAGGGCGCGGCGCTGAACGCGGTGCAGGTCGCCGAGGAGCTCCTCCGCCGCCGCTCCTGACGTCCACCACGAGACGCCGGTCCCACATGATGGGACCGGCGTCCGCTGCGTTCGGCCCCTGCGTGACCACGGGAGTACGCTCGGTGCGTGCGCTCCAGCCTCCTCCTTGGCTGCCGCGGCGAGGGTCAGTAACCAGACCGGTCCCCTCGTCGCGGAGTCCGGTGCTGCCTCCGGTCGTCCGAGCCGCCCACCGAGGAGTGACCCACCGTGATGCACCCCCAGCAGCCCTCCGGGATGCCGACCCACCGGTACCGCCCGTACGCCGAGCAGCTGCCCGTCCACCTGCCGGACCGGACCTGGCCCGACGCCCGCATCACCAGCGCCCCCCGGTGGTGCGCGGTGGACCTGCGCGACGGCAACCAGGCGCTGATCGACCCGATGAACCCCAGCCGCAAGCTGGCGATGTTCCAGCTGCTCGTGCGGATGGGGTACAAGGAGATCGAGGTCGGGTTCCCGTCGGCGAGCCAGACGGACTACGACTTCGTGCGCCAGCTCATCGAGGGCGACCTCATCCCGGACGACGTGACGATCCAGGTCCTCACCCAGTGCCGTGAGCACCTCATCGACCGCACGTTCGAGTCGATCCGCGGGGCCGACCGCGCGATCGTCCACTTCTACAACTCGACGTCCGTCCTGCAGCGCCGGGTCGTGTTCGGCATGGGACGCGACGGGATCGCCGACATCGCCACCCAGGGGGCGAGGCTGTCGATGAAGTACGCCGAGGTGCACACCCCCGACACCGAGATCCACTGGCAGTACTCGCCGGAGTCCTACACGGGCACCGAGCTCGACTTCGCGGTCGAGGTCTGCTCCAAGGTCATCGACGTCATCGACCCGTCCCCCGACCGGCCGATGATCATGAACCTGCCCGCCACGGTCGAGATGGCCACGCCCAACGTCTACGCCGACTCCATCGAGTGGATGCACCGCAACCTGCCCCGTCGCGACTCGGTCGTGCTGTCGCTGCACCCGCACAACGACCGGGGCACCGGCGTCGCCGCCGCCGAGCTCGGCTACATGGCCGGCGCGGACCGGATCGAGGGCTGCCTGTTCGGCAACGGCGAGCGGACGGGCAACGTGTGCCTGGTGACCCTCGGCCTGAACCTGTTCAGCCAGGGCGTTGACCCGCAGGTCGACTTCTCGGACATCGACGAGATCCGCCGCACGGTGGAGTACTGCAACCAGCTGCCCGTCCCCGAGCGCCACCCCTACGGCGGGGACCTGGTGTACACGGCCTTCTCCGGCTCCCACCAGGACGCGATCAACAAGGGCTTCGACGCGATGGCCGCGGACGCCGCGGCGCAGGGCGCGGACGTCGACGACATCGAGTGGGCGGTCCCGTACCTGCCGATCGACCCGAAGGACGTCGGCCGCTCGTACGAGGCGGTCATCAGGGTGAACTCCCAGTCCGGCAAGGGCGGCGTGGCCTACCTGATGAAGACCGAGCACAACCTCGAGCTGCCGCGGCGGCTGCAGATCGAGTTCAGCCAGGTCGTCCAGCACCACACCGACGGCGAGGGCCGGGAGATCTCGGCGGCCGACCTGTGGAGCGTGTTCGAGGACGAGTACCTGCCCGCCGCCGAGGGGCGCCCCACCTGGGGACGCTTCGGCCTGCTGGGGATGCGCTCGACGTCCGAGGTGGACGGCGCGGACCGGCTGTCGGTGGACGTCACGGACGGCGGGCGCGAGCGCACGCTCGAGGGCATCGGCAACGGCCCGATCGCCGCGTTCGTCACCGCCCTGTCCGACCTCGACGTCAACGTCAGGGTGCTGGACTACGCCGAGCACGCGATGAGCTCGGGCGGGGACGCCGTCGCGGCGGCCTTCGTCGAGTGCGAGGTCGGCGACCGGGTCCTGTGGGGCGTCGGGATCGACCCGAACATCGTGACGGCGTCGCTCAAGGCGGTGGTCTCGGCCGTCAACCGCGCCGAGCGCGCCGCGGGCTGAGTCGCCTCCCGCCCGTCCTCCGTCCGTCGTCCGCCCACCGTCCCGTCCGTCGCCCGTCCGGGGGATCGCACCCGGGCGGGCGACGGCACGTCGTTGTACCGTTCAAGGACCGGGACGCACGGCCCCGGCGGGCGAGACGAGGGGGCACGGGGACTTGTCGGGGACCTCCCTGGTGCTCCACGGCGACTTCGGGCCGTTGCACCACCTGGCCGCCGCCGCGCACCTGCTGTACACCCACGGCCGCAACGACGCCGCCGTGAGCAGGTCCCGCGAGGGGCTGGCACTGGCCACCGCCGCGGGCGACGAGCGGACCGTGCGGTTCCTGCGGTACGTGGCCGGCATCGCCGCCCAGGAGTCGGGCCGGCACGCCGAGGCCGTCACGTGGGCCCAGGAGCTGCTCGCCGACGTCGACCCGGTCGTCGAGCCGTACTGGCGCGCGAAGGGTCTGGCGCTGCTCGCGGAGGCCTGCACGTCGACGGGCGAGATGACCCGGGCGATGGACGCCCTCGCGGAGGGGGCGTACCTCGTCGCGAGGCACCCGTCGAACCGCTACAACCACATGTCCGCGGGGATGGCCGTGGCGATCGCCCTGCGCTCGCTCATGCTCTTCGAGCAGTCGGAGGAGATGCTCGCCGCGGGGTCGACGTCCGACCCGTACCTCGACCTGCTCGTGCAGCAGGAGACGGCGTTGCTGCACCTGCAGTGGGGCGCGACGGTGGACCTGGTCGGCCGCGACGCGGACGCCCGCGCCCGGTACCGCGTCGCGCTGTCCACGGCGCTGAGGATGCAGGCCCTGGCCCGGGTGTGCGGTGACGACGACATGCACGCCAAGGCGCTGCTGTACCAGGCGGTCGTGTGGGAGCGGTGGGGTGAACCGGGGCTGGCCGAGTCCGCCGTCCGCGACGCCCTGGCGTCCGGCCCGCAGCGGGCGGGCACGGTGGAGCGCGACCTGAGCGAGCTCACCCTCGGTCGCGTGCTCGCCGGGCGCGGGCGGTTCGCCGTCGCCCGCGAGCACCTGGCGGCGGCGGTCCGCGGCGCGGAGCGCGCCGGCCGCGACGTCTGGGCGGCCGCCGCGCTGACGGCCACGGCCGAGGTCGACGAGGCCGAGTCCGGCTACCACCCGGCGGTGGGCCGGTGGCGGTGGCTCGCCCGGGCGGTGATGGAGCGGATGTGGCACGACCGGGAGGGCCGGTTCTCGGCGCTGCAGGCGCGGATGCGGGTGCGCGAGCTGATGGACCGCACGGGCCGCATGGAGCAGGAGGTGCTCGAGGACCCCCTGACCGGCCTGGGCAACCGGCGCCGCCTCGCCGAGCACGTCGCCGGCAGCGACCGGGACCTGTCCGTCGTGTTCGTCGACATCGACCGGTTCAAGGACGTCAACGACACCTTCTCGCACGAGGTCGGCGACCTGGTGATCCTGCGCCTGGCCGACATCCTGCGGACCCACTGCCGGGTCGAGGACGTCGTCGTGCGCTACGGCGGCGACGAGTTCCTCGTGGTCGTGTCGGGCGACCCCGCGGCCGCCCGGACGATCGCCGGACGGATCCTGCAGGCGGTCCGGGAGTCCTCGTGGCACGACCTCGCCCCGGGGCTGCGGGTGACCGTCTCGGTGGGCCTGGCGACCTCGCTGCCGGCCCCGGACGCCCTCGGGGCGGCCGACTCGGCGCTGTACAGCGCCAAGCGCGCCGGACGTGACCAGCTCGTGGTGTTCTGAGCGGCGGGGCGGGGGCGGGCCGCGTCGCGGTGGTGGGACGATGACCCGGTGAGCCTGTACCGCGACGAGGGTGTCGTGCTGCGCACCCAGAAGCTGGGGGAGGCCGACCGGGTCGTCACCCTGCTGACGCGGTCGACCGGTCGCGTCCGCGCCGTGGCCAAGGGGGTGCGGCGCACGTCGAGCCGCTTCGGGGCGCGGCTGGAGCCGTTCATGCACGTCGACGTCCAGGCGTACGCGGGCCGGTCGCTGGACGTCGTCACCCAGGTGGAGACGCTGGCGCCGTACGCCCGCACGGTGGCCGGGGACTACGCGCGGTACACCGCCGGGACGGCGATGCTCGAGACCGCCGAGCGCCTGACACCGGTGGAGCGGGAGCCCGCGACCCAGCAGTTCCTCCTGCTGCTCGGCGCGCTGCGGACCCTCTCGGACGGCGCGCACGACCCCACCCTCGTCCTCGACGCGTTCCTGCTGCGGTCCATGGCGGTCGCCGGGTGGGCGGCGAGCTTCGAGGACTGCGCGCGCTGCGGCGCCGCCGGTCCGCACCGGGCCTTCGCGGTGGCCATGGGAGGCTCCGTGTGCCCGCAGTGCCGTCCACCGGGGTCGGCGGCACCGGCGCCGGCGACCGTCGCGCTGCTGGCGGCGCTGCTCACCGGGGACTGGGACGTCGCCGACGCCAGCGACACGCGGTCCCGGCGGGAGGGCAGCGGTCTGGTCGCCGCCTACCTGCAGTGGCACCTGGAGCGGGGGGTCCGGTCGTTGCGGCTGGTGGAGCGGGCATGAGGACGTCGGGACGCCGGGCACGCCGCGCAGCAGGGTCGACGCCCGGGGCCGGGACGGCGCAGCAGCCGGTCGCGCCGCCGGCGCACGCCACCGGCGCGCGCCCGCCGACGGTGCCGGTCGAGCTGGTGCCCGCGCACGTGGCGATCGTGATGGACGGCAACGGTCGCTGGGCGAACCGCAGGGGCCTGACGCGCACGGCCGGCCACGAGGCGGGGGAGTCGGCGCTGTTCGACGTCGTCGCCGGCGCCCTGGAGATCGGGGTGCGCCACCTGTCGGTGTTCGCGTTCTCGACCGAGAACTGGAAGCGCTCCCCCGAGGAGGTGCGCTTCCTCATGGGCTTCAACAAGCAGGTGCTGCGGCGACGTCGCGACGACATGGCGCGCTGGGGGGTGCGGATGCGCTGGACGGGCCGCCGTCCGCGGCTGTGGACCAGCGTCATCCGCGAGCTGGAGGAGGCCGAGCGGCTGACCCGGCACAACGACCGGCTGACCCTGAACATGTGCATCAACTACGGCGGCCGTGCGGAGATCGCCGACGCGGCCCGGGCCATCGCCGTCGAGGCGGCGGCGGGGCGGCTGGACCCGACGCGGGTCGACGAGCGGACGGTGCAGCGCTTCCTCGACGAGCCGGACCTGCCGGACGTCGACCTGTTCCTGCGCACCTCCGGTGAGCAGCGGATCTCGAACTTCATGCTGTGGCAGTCGGCGTACGCGGAGCTGGTCTTCCTGGACGAGCTGTGGCCGGACGTCGACCGCCGGCACCTGTGGCGCGCGATCGAGGCGTACGCCCGCCGGGACCGCCGGTACGGGGGAGCGGTGGACGCCGCGGACGGACGCGGCGGTCAGCCGGGTCCGCCGACGCCCGGCGCCTGAGGCCGACCCCGGGTCGGGTCAGCCGCGCAAGGGGGTCAGGCGCTGGCGCACTCGGCGCAGGTGCCGAAGACCTCGACCTGGTGCTCGACGTCGGTGAACCCGTGCGCGTCGGCGACCCGGGCGGCCCAGCGCTCCACGGGGGCGTCCTCGACCTCCTCGGTGCGTCCGCAGCCCCGGCAGACGAGGTGGTGGTGGTGGTGCCTGCCGCAGCGCCGGTAGACGGCCTCGCCGTCGTCGGTGCGCAGGACGTCGACCTCACCGTCCTCCACCATCCCCTGCAGGGCCCGGTACACGGTCGCCAGGCCGATGCTGGTGCCGCGCTCACGCAGGTCGGCGTGGATGTCCTGGGCGCTGCGGAACGTCTCCTGGGTGTCGAGGAACTCCTGAACGGCCGTGCGCTGGCGGCTGGCCTTACGAGCCTGGACGGGCATGCCTGCACCTTCGCGTGGGGTCGTCCCGGGGGGCCGCCGGTCGGCGCGCCGGGCCCCGGTGGGGGCGCTGGTCATCGTAGGTCCGGACGCGCCGACGTCCCGGCCGGCCCCCGGCCGGCGGGTTCCGGTTCGTCCCCGCCCGCGGTGCGGCCGGTGGGCCCGCCCGGCGGGCAGTGCTCGTCGTAGTGGTCGCCGTGGGCGGCGTGCCGGTGCCCGTCGTGCACGAAGTCGACGTGGTCGCCGTGCGGGACGGTGGGGTGGCCGCACCCCGCACCGTGCTCGTGCGGGTGGTACCCGGCGCGGGGGTCGCGACGACGGGCCAGTGCGGCGCGGGCCCACGTCCCGAGCGCCGTCAGCAGGAAGACGCCGATGGCCAGGACGACGATCGTGCCGCCGGACGGGGTGTTGGCGTAGTACGAGGTGGCGACACCGCCGACGCTGGTGATGACGCCGACGACGACGGCGGTCAGCAGCGTGCCGCGGAAGCTGCGCGCCACGAGCTGGGCCACCGCGTTCGGCACGATCATCAGGGCCGAGATGAGCAGCAGGCCGACGACGCGCATCGACACGACGACGGTGACGGCCGTCAGGACGGCGAGCGTCAGGTTGAGGCCGAGCACCGGCAGCCCGGTGGCGCGCGCGTGCTCCTCGTCGTTGCTGACCGCGAACAGCCGCGGCGCGAGCAGCGCGACGGTGCCCAGGACGACGGTCCCGAGCAGCCCGAACACCCACAGGTCGGACGTCGTCGTCGTGGTGATGGCGCCGAACAGGTAGGCGTTGAGGTTGGCGGCGCTGCCGTCGGGCGACAGGCTGATCAGGACGACGCCACCGGCGATGCCGCCGTAGAACAGCACCGCGAGGACGACGTCCGCGCTGGTGCGGCCCTGCGCCCTGAGCACCTCGATCAGCACGGCGGCCGCGACCGCCGCGACGAGCGCCGTCCACACCGGGCTGGTGCTCGTCAGCACCCCGGCCGCCACGCCGGCCAGGGCCACGTGCCCCATGCCGTCGCCGATGAGGGCGAGCCGTCGCTGCACCAGGAAGGTGCCCACGACGGGTGCGGTCAGGCCGACGAGCAGCGCCGCGAGCAGCGCGCGCTGCATGAAGGCCGTCTCGAGCAGCTCCACGTCACGCCCCCCAGGTCGGTTCGGCGACCCATCCCGGGCGCGCGGTGGTCTCGTCCTCGTCGTCGTGGTGGGTGTGCTCGGCCAGCTCGAGCAGGCCGTCGGACGCCCCCACCATCGACGGCAGCAGCGGGCCGTCGTAGCGCGGCCTGCCCTCGTGCATGACGACGGCGCGGCTGACGACGGGGACGAGCGGACCGACCTCGTGGGTGACGACGAGCATCGTCACGTCGCGGTCGGCGAGCGAGCGGAGCGTCTCGCTGAGGCTGCGCTGGTGCGAGGTGTCGACGCCCGCGGTCGGCTCGTCCATCACCAGGACGTCCGGCTCGCTGGCCAGGGCCCGGGCGATGAGCACCCGCCGCTGCTGCCCGCCGGACAGCTCGGCCACCGACGCCGTCGCCCGGTCGGCCAGCCCCACCGTGGCGATGGCCTCGTCCACGGCCTGCCGGTCGCGTCGCCCGAGCCGGCCGAGCACCGACAACCGCGGCAGCCGGCCGGACGACACGACCTCGCGCACCGTGGCCGGCACGGTGCCGCCGACCGTGTGCCGCTGGGGGACGTAGCCGATCCGGGCGCGGTCGCGGAACCGCTGCACGGGCACGCCGAACAGCTCGACGGCCCCGGACTGCAGCTGGGCCAGGCCCAGCAGGCCCCGCACCAGGGTGGACTTGCCCGAGCCGTTGGCGCCGAGCACGGCCACCACCTCACCGGCGTCCACCCGCAAATCGACGTCGCGCACCACGGGGGTGCCGGCGTAACCGATCGTCGCGCCCCGCAGCGCCACGACGGGGGTCGGGGGCCCGCCCGTCACGGGCAGGACTGCCCCTCGCGCAGCGTCTCCAGGTTGGCGAGCATGACCTCACGGTAGTCCGAGCCGGCCGACTCGTCGGTCAGTCCCTCGATCGGGTCCAGGACGGCGGTGCGGGCACCGGTCTCCTCGGCCACGGTCCGGGCGACGGCGGGGTCGACGAGCGTCTCGTAGTAGACGGTGCTGACCGCGTGCTGGGTGACGAACTCGGTGACGGCGGCGAGGTCCTGGGGCCGCGGGTCGCTCTCGGGGCTCAGGCCGCTGATCCCGACCTGCTCGAAGCCGTACCGGTCCGCGAGGTACCCGAACGCCTCGTGGCTGACGACGAGGTCGCGGCTCGCGCACCCGGCCAGGCCGGCCTCGAGCTCGGCGTCGAGGGCCTCGAGGTCGGCGCGCAGGGCCTCGGCGTTGGCGCGGTAAGCGTCCGCGCCGTCGGGGTCGACGGCGGAGAGCCGCTCGGCGACCGCGTCACCGACGTCGGCCAGCCGCGTGGGGTCGAGCCAGAAGTGCGGGTCGGTGGCGCCGTGGCCGTGGTCGTCGTCGGCGTGCTCGTCCGAGTGCTCGTCGGCGTGCTCGTCGGCGTGCTCGTCCTCGGCGTGGTCGTCGGCGTGGTCGTCGGCGTGCTCGTCCGGGTGGTCGGCGTCCGCGCCGTCGTCGCCGTCCGACAGCCGGGCCGCGTCGGTCACGTCGAGGGCGTGGTCGGCCGCCTCGGCCTCGACGGCGTCGTCGACGGCGGGCTGGAAGTCCGCCAGGTAGACGACCAGCGCGGCGTCGGAGAGCCGCGCGACGTCGCGGGGGGCGAGCTCGAGGTCGTGCGGCTCGGCGCCCGGCTTGGTCAGGTTGGTCACCGACACCCGGTCGCCACCGACCTGGGCGACGGCGTACTCGAGGGGGTAGAAGCTCGCGACCACCGGCACCCCGCCGTCCCCGGTCCCCGAGGACCCGTCGGCGGTCCCGCAGGCGCCGAGGCCGAGAGCCGAGCCGAGCAGGAGGGCGGTGAGGGCACGAGGTCGCTGCATAGAACGATTATCAGTTCGCGATGGCGAGGAAGTCAAAACGGTTCTCAGGCACCGGCCCCCGGAGGTCGGTCAGGTGAGCCGCGCCAGCGCGGTGACGAGCAGCACCGTGAGGACACCGGCGCGCAGCACCCGGTGCCCCGTGGACAGCCGCGGCCACACCAGCCACGTGATCCAGCCCAGCGCGCCGACCACGAGCAGCAGCAGCAGGCCACCCGGCCACGACCCCAGCAGGAGCGCGCCCAGCAGCAGGGCCCCGACCGCCAGCGCCGTCACCGGAACCGGGACCGCGCGCAGTCGCTCCAGCACCGGCAGCGTCGCGGCAGCGGCCCGCTCCCGCCGGCGCTCGCTCCCGGTGCGCCCGCCGGCGCCGTCCGGCCGGTGGCGTTCGGGGGGTGACGGCGCGACCATGCCAGCATCGTGGCAGAGCTCCGGGCCCCCGGCGCCCCTCGATGCTTCCCGACGCCCGTCGACACCCCGGAGGTCCGCCGTGCTCGTGGTCAACCGCTACACGGTGGCGGAGTCCGACGCCGAGGAGTTCCTCGCGCTGGCCGGCCCCGTGCTGGAGGCCCTCGCGGCCCGCCCCGGCTACCTCGGCGGGCAGGTCGGGCGCAGCACCGACGAGGTGGACCGGTGGGTGGTCGTCACCCGGTGGGAGGGGGTCGGCGCCTACCGCCGCGCGCTCGGGTCCTACGAGGTCAAGGTCCGCACCGCGCCGCTGATGCACCGTGCCGTCGACGAGCCCGGCGCGTACGAGGTGCTGGTCGACCAGCCGGTGGGCGCGGCGGCCTCGACGGCGGCCTCCGACCGGGCCCCGGCGGACGCCGGGAGGCCCGGTCCCGGCCGCTAGGCTGGTCGACCCCGGGCGCTCGCCCGGGTCCGCCGACACCCAGCCGGATGGAGTGATCCGCACCGTGGCCGCACCCAGCACGATCGAGTCCGTCGTCAGCCTCTGCAAGCGCAGGGGCTTCGTCTACCCCTCCGGGGAGATCTACGGCGGTACCCGCTCCGCCTGGGACTACGGCCCGCTCGGCGTCGAGCTCAAGGAGAACATCAAGCGGCAGTGGTGGCGGTCCGTCGTCACGGGCCGCGAGGACGTCGTCGGCCTGGACTCCTCGATCATCCTGCCCCGCCAGACGTGGGTCGCCTCCGGGCACGTGGGCGCGTTCACCGACCCGCTCACCGAGTGCCGGTCGTGCCACAAGCGGTTCCGGGCCGACCACCTGCAGGAGGAGTACGAGGAGAAGAAGGGCCGCGCGCCGGAGAACGGCCTCGAGGACATCCCCTGCCCGTCCTGCGGCAACCGCGGGGTGTGGACGGAGCCGCGCGACTTCAACATGATGCTCAAGACGTACCTCGGCCCCGTCGAGGACGAGTCCGGGCTGCACTACCTGCGTCCCGAGACGGCGCAGGGCATCTTCGTGAACTTCCTCAACGTCATGTCCAGCGCGCGCAGGAAGCCGCCGTTCGGCATCGGCCAGATCGGCAAGTCGTTCCGCAACGAGATCACGCCGGGCAACTTCATCTTCCGCACCCGCGAGTTCGAGCAGATGGAGATGGAGTTCTTCGTCGAGCCGGGAACGGACGAGGAGTGGCACCAGTACTGGATCGACCAGCGGACCGAGTGGTACGTCGACCTCGGCATCTCGCGGGAGAACCTGCGCCACTACGAGCACCCGAAGGACAAGCTCTCCCACTACTCCAAGCGCACCGTCGACATCGAGTACCGGTTCCGGTTCGCCGGCTCCGAGTGGGGTGAGCTCGAGGGGATCGCCAACCGCACCGACTTCGACCTCGGCACCCACGCCCAGCACTCCGGCACGGACCTGTCCTACTTCGACCAGGCCAAGGGCGAGCGGTGGACGCCGTACGTCATCGAGCCGGCGGCCGGCCTGTCCCGCTCGCTGATGACCTTCCTCGTCGAGGCCTACACCGAGGACGAGGCGCCGAACACCAAGGGCGGTGTCGACAAGCGGGTGTCGCTGCGGCTCGACCCCCGGCTGGCGCCGGTCAAGGCGGCGGTGCTGCCGCTGTCGCGCAACGAGGCGCTGTCCCCGAAGGCGAAGGACCTCGCGGCCGAGCTGCGGCGCAGCTGGAACGTCGAGTTCGACGACGCGGGCGCGATCGGCCGGCGCTACCGCCGGCAGGACGAGATCGGGACGCCGTTCTGCATCACGGTCGACTTCGACACCCTCGAGGACCAGGCCGTGACGATCCGCGAGCGCGACTCCATGGCGCAGGAGCGGGTCGCCCTCGACAAGGTGACGGACTACCTGGCGCCGCGGCTGCTGGGCTGCTGACGCCCGGGGTCGGGGGCCCGGCCCGCCCGCGGGTTGGGAGCGGGGGGCGGGTGCGAAAGACTGTGCCCGTGCCCCCGACCCTGCCCCCGCTGCGCATCGGCCCGCACACGGTGCCCTCGCCCGTGGTGCTGGCGCCGATGGCCGGCATCACCAACCAGGCCTTCCGGGCCCTCTGCCGCGGATTCGGTCCCGGCGGGGTCTACGTCAGCGAGATGGTCACCTCCCGCGCGCTCGTCGAGCGGACGCCGGAGTCGATGCGGCTGATCCGGCACGACCCGGACGAGTCCCCGCGCAGCGTGCAGCTGTACGGCGTCGACCCGGCGACCGTCGGTGCCGCCGTCCGCCTGCTCGTGCAGGAGGACCACGCCGACCACGTCGACCTGAACTTCGGCTGCCCGGTCGCGAAGGTCACCCGCAAGGGCGGCGGGGCCGCGCTGCCGTGGAAGTCGGACCTGTTCACCGCCATCGTCCGCGCCGCGGTGCGCGCGGCCGAGCCCGCCGGTGTGCCCGTCACGGTGAAGATGCGCAAGGGGGTCGACGACGAGCACCTGACCTACCTGGACGCCGGCCGCTCGGCCGTCGAGGAGGGAGCCGCCGCGGTCGCGCTGCACGCGCGCACGGCGGCGCAGTTCTACTCGGGCACCGCTGACTGGGACGCGGTCAGCCGGCTGCGCGACGCGCTGCCCGCCGACGTCCCGGTGCTCGGCAACGGCGACGTGTGGTCGGCGGAGGACGCCGTGGCCATGGTCACCAAGACCGGGTGCGACGGTGTCGTCGTGGGACGCGGCTGCCTCGGACGGCCCTGGCTGTTCGCGGACCTGACCGCGGCCTTCGAGGGGCGGCCGGAGCGGGTCCGCCCGCCGCTCGGCTTCGCCGTCGCGACGATGCGACGGCACGCCGAGCTGCTGACCGACCACTACGGCGACGAGCTGCGCGCCTGCCGGGACATCCGCAAGCACGTCGCGTGGTACCTCAAGGGGTACCCGGTGGGGCATCGGGTGCGGACGGGCCTGGCGACCGTCACCGACCTCGCCGCCCTGGACGCCCTGGTGGCCGACCTCGACCCGGACGAGCCGTGGCCGGGGGAGGCCGCGGAGGGCCCGCGCGGTCGCACCGCGGCCGCCAAGCGGGTCGCCCTGCCGGACGGGTGGCTGGACGGCCGCGAGCTCACCGGCGCGTCGCTGGACGCCGTGCGCGAGGCCGAGCTGTCGGTGAGCGGCGGGTGAGCGCGGGTCCCGTGGGTGTGCTCCGGTTGCTGCGGGCCGCGCTGCTCCTCGTCGTCCTGGGGGTCGTCGCCCTGGTCGCCGTGACCGCCGCGCGCGTCCTGGCCCACTCCGACGAGGACGACCGCCGACCCAGCGACGCGATCGTCGTCCTGGGTGCCGCGCAGTTCAACGGCCGGCCGGGCCCGTACCTCGAACCGCGGCTGGAGCACGCCCTGGCGCTGTACGAGCAGGGGGTCGCCCCGGCCGTGGTCACCACCGGCGGGGGGCAGCCGGGGGAGGAGTTCACCGAGGCGGAGGCGGGGCGCGACTGGCTGGTCGACCGCGGTGTCCCGCAGGACGCGGTGGTCGTCGTGGCGCGCGGCGTCGACACCCGCGGCAGCCTGTGGGCGGCCGCCGCGGAGATGCGCGACCGCGGGTGGGAGACCGCGGTCGTGGTCACCGACCCATGGCACTCGCTGCGCTCGACGGAGATGCTGCGCCACCAGGGGGTCGACGCGGTGAGCTCGCCCACCACCAGCGGGCCGTCCACGGCGGGCGGCTGGTCCACGGTCACGTACACCGCGCGGGAGACGGCCGCCTACCTGCACTGGATCTGGCTGCGGGTGACGACGTGAGCGTGCCTCCCGACCAGGCGGCGGCGCCGGCCGGGGACGGGTACGGCCCGGCCGACCGCGAGCGCTGGGTGACCGAGCCGCGCAAGCGGCCCGGACGCGGTGACTTCGCCCGCGACCGGGCCCGCGTCCTGCACTCCTCGGCGCTGCGGCGGCTCGGTGCCAAGACCCAGGTCGTCGGCCCGGGCACCGACGACTTCGCCCGCACCCGGCTGACCCACAGCCTGGAGGTGGCGCAGGTTGGCCGGGAGCTGGCCGCCGCGTTCGGCTGCGACCCGGACGTCGTGGACGCCGCCTGCCTGGCCCACGACCTGGGGCACCCGCCGTTCGGCCACCACGGCGAGCGGGTCCTCGACGAGGTCGCCGCGGGGATCGGGGGGTTCGAGGGCAACGCCCAGACGCTGCGGCTGCTGACGCGCCTCGAGCCGAAGGTGGTGGACCCCGGGCCGCCGCAGCGACCCGCCGGGCTGAACCTCACCCGCGCCAGCCTGGACGCCGCGACCAAGTACCCGTGGCGCCGCGGCGAGGCCCCGGACGGCGGGGCGAAGTTCGGGGTCTACGACGGCGACCTCGAGGTGTTCCGCTGGCTGCGCGAGGGGGCGCCGTCCGCGCGCCGGTCGTTCGAGGCGCAGGTGATGGACCTCGCCGACGACGTGGCGTACAGCGTCCACGACGTCGAGGACGCCGTCGTCGGCGGCTGGCTCGACCCCGGGCTGCTCGGGCGGGACGGCCCCCGCGAGCAGGTGCTGCGCACCGCCGCGGTCGGGTACGCGCCGCGGCTGGGGGAGGCGGACCTGGACACGGCGCTGGAGCGGCTGCGCGCCACCCCGTACTGGGTGCACGGCTTCGACGGCGGGCGGGCGGGCCTGGCCGCGCTCAAGGACATGACCAGCCAGCTCATCGGGCGGTTCTGCGCGGCGGCGGAGCTGGCGACCAGGGAGGCGTTCGGGCCCGGGCCGCTGCGGCGGCACGCCGCCGACGTCGTCGTCCCGTCCGGGACGCTGGCCGAGATCGCCGTCCTGAAGGCGACGGCCGCCGTCTTCGTGATGCGGGCGCACGGGCGCCGCCGCGTGTACGAGCGGCAGCGGGCCGTCGTCACCGAGCTGACGGGGGCGCTGGTGGAGGCCGGTCCGGCTGCCCTGGAGCCCGCGTACGCCGCGGACCTGCGCGCCGCCGCCGAGGCCGACGACGACGCCGCCCGGCTCCGGACGGTCGTCGACCAGGTGTCGGTGCTCACCGACGCCAGCGCCGTGGCGTGGCACCGGCGGCTGTGCAGGCCGCGCCGCGCCGGGGGCTGAGCGGCACCTAGACTCCGCTCGTGGCAGGCCGGATCCGACGCGAGGACGTGGACGCCGTCCGCGAGCGCGCCCGGATCGAGGAGGTCGTCGGCGAGCACGTCACGCTCAAGTCCGCCGGGGTCGGCTCCATGAAGGGGCTCTGCCCGTTCCACGACGAGCGGACGCCCTCGTTCCACGTCCGCCCGCAGGTGGGCTTCTTCCACTGCTTCGGCTGCGGCGAGGGCGGCGACGTCATCTCGTTCCTGCAGAAGGTCGACCACCTGACCTTCACCGAGGCGGTCGAGCGGCTCGCCGGCCGGGTCGGGGTCCAGCTGCGCTACGAGGACGGCGGTCCCGCCCGCTCCGAGGACACCGGCCGCCGCCAGCGGCTGCTGGACGCCCACCGGGCCGCGGAGGACTTCTTCCGCGAGCAGCTGGCGTCACCGCAGGCGCAGGTCGGCCGCCGGTTCCTGGCCGAGCGGGGGTTCGACCGGCAGGCCGCCGAGCAGTTCGGGGTGGGTTTCGCCCCGCAGGGGTGGGACGCCCTGCACCGCCACCTGCGTGGCCGGGGGTTCACCGACGTCGAGCTGGTCACCTCCGGGCTGCTCAGCCAGGGCTCCGGGCGCGGGCCGTACGACCGTTTCCGCGGGCGGCTGGTCTGGCCGATCCGCGACATCACCGGCGCCACGGTCGGCTTCGGCGCCCGCAGGCTGCTCGAGGAGGACCAGGGCCCCAAGTACCTCAACACGCCAGAGACCCCGCTGTACCGCAAGTCCCAGGTGCTCTACGGGATCGACCTGGCCAAGCGGGAGATCGCCCGGCGCAAGCAGGTCGTCGTGGTCGAGGGGTACACCGACGTGATGGCCTGCCACCTGTCCGGGGTGCCGACCGCCGTGGCCACGTGCGGCACCGCGTTCGGCACCGACCACATCAAGGTGGTGCGCCGGCTGCTCGTGGACGACGACGCCTACTCCGGCGAGGTGGTGTTCACCTTCGACGGGGACGAGGCGGGCCAGAAGGCCGCGCTGCGGGCGTTCGAGGAGGACCAGCGGTTCGTCGCCCAGACGTTCGTGGCCGTGGAGCCGAACGGCCTGGACCCGTGCGACCTGCGGCAGGCGAAGGGGCCGGACGCCGTCCAGGAGCTGGTGGCGACCCGCCAGCCGCTGTTCGAGTTCGCGATCCGCTCCACGCTGGCCCGCTTCGACCTCGACACGGCGGAGGGCCGGGTCCAGGCGCTGCGGGCCGCGGCCCCGGTCGTGGCGCAGATCCGCGACAGCTCGTTGCGGCCAGAGTACTCCCGTCAGCTCGCGGGCTGGCTCGGGATGGACGTGGACGAGGTGCGCTCCACCGTCGCGCGGGCGCTGAAGGCCGGCGTGAAGCCCGCGCAGACGCCACCGCGGCAGCGCCAGCCGGACGCCCCCCGACCGGCCGGGGCAGCCGCGGGGGCCCCGGGCGGGCCGGCGGCCCGCGGGCCCGGTGAGCCCGGCTCCGCCACGGCGGAGGTGACGTCGCCACCCCCGCCGGGGTACCGCCGTCCGGACCCCCGAGACCCGGTGAGGCGCACCGAGCGCCAGGTCCTGGAGGTCGTGCTGCAGGTGCCGCACCTCGTCCCGGCCGGTGAGCTCTCGATGCTGGACGCGGAGACGTTCACGGCGGCCGCGTACCGGGCGGTCTTCGACGCCGTCACGGTCGCCGGCCCGCCGCCGTCCTCGCCCGACCCGTCCTGGGCCGAGCGGGTCCGCGAGCAGACGCCCACCGTGCTGTCCGGGCTGATCACGGAGCTCGCCGTCGCGCCGCTGCCGGCGACGCCCACGGACGTCGGCCTGGCCCGCTACGCCGCGTCCATCGTCACCGCGCTGCGGGAGGTGCAGATCGGTCGGGCGAAGGCCGCGCTGCACTCACGGCTGCAGCGCGCGCAGGACGCCGACCAGGCGGCGATCCTCGCCGAGCTGCAGGCCCTCGAGCAGCAGCGCCGGGCGCTGCGGCAGGAGTGACCGACGGTGGGTGACGGTGACGCGGTGCCGACGGGTCGGCGGGGCTGGGGTGGTCGGCTGCGCCGGTTGGTGCGGGGCGAGGCGGGCGGCCCGCCGGGTGAGGTCCTGGTGGCCCTCGCGCTGGGGCGCCGGGAGCGGGTGCTGGCGGCGAGCCCCACCGCCGAGGGCGGGTGGGCCGTGGGGACGGACCGCGGGTTCGCGCTGGTCGGCGCGGACGGTGCCGTGCTGGACCGCCCCTGGTCGGACGTCGACACGGCGGCCTGGGACGACGTCGACGGCGTCCTGGCGGTGGTCTGGGTCGGCGGTCGCACCACCTGGGTCCGGCCGGAGCGGCCGGCCGCGCCCGCGACGCGACGGTGGCTGCAGGTGGTCCGCGAACGGGTGGACGCGACGGTCGTGGCGACGCACCGGGTCGAGGTCGCCGGTCGCGGCGGCGCGCGGCTCGTCGCGCGCAGGGTGGGTGACGCCCTCGTGCTGCAGGTGCTGCCCGACCGGGGCACCGACCTGGACGCCCCGGACGTCGCGGCGGCGGTCGCGCAGGGCCGTGCGGTGCTCGAGGACCAGGTGGGTCCGCTGACCTGAGCGGGGGACGGGGTGGACGGACCACACCTGCCGCTTTGCTACGATTCCACCGCCCCCTGACGGGGTGCGTCCTTCCCGCGTAGCTCAATTGGCAGAGCATCCGACTGTTAATCGGACGGTTACTGGTTCGAGTCCAGTCGCGGGAGCACCTGACGGCCCCTCACCTGCACCAGGTGGGGGGCCGTCGTCCGTCCGGGCCCCGGCCAGCTGCCGGGCGGGTGAACGCGGGGCCCGGTCGCGTCACATCGTGGGCGAACGGTCGTCACAGCGTCGGGGGTGTGCCGCATCATTCGAACCGTGAAGCCCAAGACCGCGGCCGTGCTCACCGCCGCCACCCTGACCATCGCGGGGGCCCTCGTCCCCGTCCCCTCCCTGGCGGCGGGAGCCGACCGCACGGTCGCGCCCTCCGCCCTGACCGTCTCCGAGCCGCAGCGCGGCCAGGGCGAGCTGGCCCCGGCCCCGGCGCTGTCCGGTGCGACCTCGTCCGCTGCCCAGCAGTCCCCAACCGGTTCGGAGCCCCAGGCTGCCGTGGACGGCAACGCGGGGACGTTCCACCCGTTGGTGCCCGAGCGGCTGCTCGACACCCGGCTGGGCCTCGGTGCCCCGAAGGCCGCGGTCCCCGCCGGCGGGACCGTCGACCTGCTCGTGGCGGGCCGTGCGGGGGTTCCGACGACGGGGGTGTCGGCGGTCGTCGTCAACGTCACCGCGGTCGGCACCACCGCTCCCACGTGGGTGGCGGCGTGGCCGACCGGCGCTCCGCGGCCCGCGACGTCCAACCTGAACCTGCGGGGCGGGGGCGAGAACCGCGCGAACCTGGTCACCGTGGCCCTGGGTGCGGGCGGCAGCATCTCGCTGTTCAACGCGGCCGGCTCGGCGCACCTCCTGGTGGACGTGCAGGGCTACTACGCGGCGGCCGACGGCGCCCTCGGCGGCGGCTACCACCCGATCGAGCCGACGCGCTCGTACGACAGCCGCCCCTGGGGCGAGGCGTGGGAGCCAGGTGGCGACTGGCTCGCTCCCGTCGAGGTGCCTGGCATCGACGCGTCGCGCGTGACCTCCGTGGTCGTCAACGTGACGGCGGTGAACCCGACCGCGGACGGCTACCTGTCCCTGTACGGCCCGACCGGTTCCGGTGAGGTCTCCAACGTCAACTTCCGCGCCGGCCAGACCACCCCGAACGTCGCCGTCGTCGAGGTCGGGGTGGAGGTGGACGGGACGTTGAGCATCGGTGTCTTCAACTCCAACGGCATCACGGACGTCGTCATCGACGTCCTGGGGTGGTACGACGCGCAGGACAGCGACGTGGACGGCTTCCGGTTCACGCCCTCGTCTCCTGCCCGGGTGCTGGACACCCGGACCGGTGTCGGTGGGGGCGGTGGTGCCCTGGGCGGCTGGACGTACCGCACGGTCCCGACGAGCGCCGTGGCTCCCAACGCCAAGGCTGTGGTCGCCAACGTCACCGGGGTGGACGCCTCGGCGACGACGTGGCTGGGGGTGTCGCCGGAGTGGGGTGTGCCCGGGTCCTCGACGCTGAACCTCAGCCGCGGGGAGACGCGGCCGAACGCCACGGTCGCGCGGACGAACAGCACGCAGAACGGGTTCTCCGTGTTCAACGCCGAGGGGAGCACGCACGTCCTCGTCGACGTGTTCGGCTGGTTCGAGTGACCTGACGGGGCGGCACCCCGTCAGCACGAGGAGGACCGCACGGCCCCTCACCTGCGCCAGCGGGTGAGGGGCCGTCGCCGTTCCGGCACGCTGCGCGACCGTTTGGCGACGATGCGTCGCGCCCGCGTCACGTCCCGCGGAAACACCCGTCACGGTGTCGGCCGGGTACGCCATGATGCGCGGCGTGAAGCCCAAGATCGCGGCCGTTCTCACCGCCGCCACGTTGACCCTCGCCGGGGCCCTCGTCCCCGTCCCCTCCCTGGCCGCCGGCCAGTCCGGCCCCGCGGTCACCGCGACCGCCCCCCTGGCGACTCCAGACCACCCGCGCCGCGGTGACGGCGAGCTGGCCCCGCCGCCTGCGCTGTCCGGGGCACCGTCGGTCGGCGACGGAGCGCCGGCACCTGCTGAGGCGGCGGCGTCGGCCGCCTTCGAAGGTAACGAGGGGACGTTCCACGCGGTCAAGCCCGACCGGCTGCTCGACACGCGTTCCGGCCTCGGGGCGCGTCGCGGCGCCCTGCCCGGCGGCAGCAGCATCGACCTCCTCGTCGCGGGTCGTGCGGGTGTGCCGACGACGGGAGTGTCGGCGGTCGTGGTCAACGTCACCGCGGTCGAGACGACCGTTCCCACGTGGGTGGCGGCGTGGCCCACCGGGGCCCCGCGTCCGGCGACGTCCAACCTGAACCTGCGGGGTGGTGGTGAGAACCGGGCGAACCTGGTGACCGTGGCTCTGGGGGAGCGCGGCAGCATCTCGCTGTTCAACGCCGCCGGGTCGGCCCACCTGCTGGTCGACGTCCAGGGCTACTACGCCACAGCGGACGGCGCGCTCGGTGGTGGCTACCACCCGATCGAGCCCACGCGCGCGTACGACAGCCGCCCCTGGGGCGAGGCATGGGACCCGAACAAGGCCTACCTCGTCGCTGTGGAGGTCCCGGGTCTCGACGTCGCGCGGGCGACGTCCGTGGTCGTCAACGTCACGGCGGTGAACCCGACCGCGGACGGTTACGTGGGTCTGTTCGGACCGTCCGGCTCCGGTGAGGTGTCCAACATCAACTTCACGGCGCGGAAGGACACCCCGAACCTCGCCGTCGTCCCGGTGGGTACCGACGCAGACGGCGTGCTGGTGATGGGCGTCTACAACTCCAACGGCTGGACGGACATCGTGGTCGACGTGCTCGGCTGGTACGACGCGCAGGACACGGAGTGGGACGGGTACCGGTTCACGCCGTCGGCTCCCTCGCGGGTCCTGGACACCCGCACCGGCATCGGCGGTGGCGCCCTGGGCGGCTGGACGTACCGCACGGCCCCCACGAGTGCCGTGGCTCCGAACGCCAGGGCCGTGGTCGCCAACGTGACCGGGGTGGACGCCTCGGCGACGACGTGGCTCGGGGTGTCGCCGGAGTGGGGTGTCCCCGGGTCGTCGACGTTGAACCTGAGCCGTGGGGAGACGCGGCCGAACGCCACGGTGGTCCGGACGAACAGCGGGCAGAGCGGGTTCTCGGTGTTCAACGCCGAGGGGAGCACGCACGTCCTCGTCGACGTGTTCGGCTGGTTCGAGTGACCTGACCTGACCTGGCAGTCGCCGCTCCCAAGGGTGCCCCCGGAGAGTGCCGGACGGCCCCTCACCTGCACCAGCGGGTGAGGGGCCGTCGCCGTTCCGGCACGCTCCGCGAGCACATGGCCACGGTGCGTCGCCGCTGCGTCGTGTCCGCGTCACGTTCTGCGGAAACACCCGTCACGGTGTCGGTCGGGTGCGCCATGATGCGCGGCGTGAAGCCCAAGATCGCGACCGTTCTCACCGCCGCCACGTTGACCGTCGCCGGGGCCCTCGTCCCGGTTCCCTCCCTGGCCGCCGGTGCGTCCGGCCCCGCGGTCACTGCGTCCGCTCCCCTGACGACTCCCGACCACCCGCGCCGCAGTGACGGCGAGCTGGCCCCGCCGCCTGCGCTGTCCGGGGCACCGTCGCTCGGCCAAGGGACGCAGGCACCTGCCGAGGCGGGGGCGTCGGCCGCCTTCGACGGCAACGAGGGGACGTTCCACGCGGTCAAGCCCGACCGGTTGCTCGACACGCGCTCCGGCCTCGGGGCGCGTCGCGGCCCACTTGCTGGCGGCAGCAGCATCGACCTCCTCGTCGCGGGCCGCGCGGGGGTGCCGACGACGGGGGTGTCGGCGGTCGTTCTGAACGTCACCGCGGTCGAGACGACCGCTCCGACGTGGGTGGCGGCGTGGCCGACCGGGGCGCCGCGTCCCGCGACGTCCAACCTCAACCTGCGCGGTGGTGAGAACCGGGCGAACCTGGTCACCGTGGCTCTGGGGGAGCGGGGCAGCGTCTCGCTGTTCAACGCGGCCGGGTCGGCCCACCTGCTGGTGGACGTCCAGGGCTACTACGCGACCGCGGACGGTGCGCTCGGTGGCGGTTACCACCCGATCGAGCCCACGCGCGCGTACGACAGCCGCCTGGGGGGTCAGGCGTGGGAGTCGAACGAGGCCTGGCTCGTCCCCGTGGAGGTCTCAGGCGTCGACACCGCGCGGGCGACGTCCGTAGTCGTCAACGTCACGGCGGTGAACCCGACCGCGGACGGTTACGTCAGCTTGATCGGACCGTCCGGCACCGGTGAGGTGTCCAACATCAACTTCGCGGCCTGGCAGAGCACCCCCAACCTCGCCGTCGTCCCGGTGGGTACGGACGAGCACGGCGTGCTGGTGATGGGCGTCTACAACTCCAACGGCTGGACGGACATCGTGGTCGACGTGCTCGGCTGGTACGACGCGCAAGACACCGAGTGGGACGGGTACCGGTTCACCCCGTCTGCTCCCTCGCGGGTGCTCGACACGCGCAGCGGCGTGGGCGGCGCCGGTGGTGCGCTGGACGGCTGGACGTACCGCGCCGTCCCCACCGACGCCGTTGCTCCGGGGGCCCGGGCCGTGGTCGCCAACGTGACGGGGGTGGACGCCACCGCGACGACGTGGCTCGGCGTGTCCCCGGAGCCAGGAGTCCCGGGGTCGTCGACCCTCAACCTCAACCGCGGGGAGACGCGGCCGAACGCCACGGTCGCCCGGACGAACAGCACGCAGAACGGGTTCTCGGTGTTCAACGCCGAGGGGAGCACGCACGTCCTCGTCGACGTGTTCGGCTGGTTCGAGTGACCTGACCGCACGGACCCCGTCAGCACGAGAACGCCGAGCGGCCCCTCACCTGCACCAGCAGGTGAGGGGCCGTCGGCGTTCCGTCGCCGTGCGTCGACTCAGGCCGTGGCCTCGGTCGTGACCTCGGTCGTGGCCCGTGCCGGCACGTGCACGACCTGCACCGGGCAGTGCGCCGCGTGCACGAGGCCCCGGCTCACGGACCCGAGCAGCAGGCTGGCCGCCCCTCCTCGCCCACGCGCCCCGACGACGACCAGGCCCGCGCCCTCCGAGGCGCGGGTCAGGACCTCGGAGGGCGCGCCCTCCACGTCGTCGGTCGTGACGTCCAGCTCGGGGTGGCCGTGCGTCACGGCGTCGCGCGCCTCCGCGAGGTGGGTCAACGCCGCGCGCCGGACGACGTCCTCCGGGTCCTGGCCGGGGAAGGCCCGGGCCCAGTACGTGGTCTCCCAGTCGTGGGCCGGTGCCGCGGACCACGCGGCGACCACCCTCAGTGGCGCGTCCGCGGCCGCGGCGGCCTGTGCGGCGTGCTCGAGCGCCGCCTGCGCAGCGGGACTGCCGTCGACGCCGACGACCACCGGCCGACCGGGTCCGACGGGTTCGGTCTCACCGCGGACGACGACCACAGGACACCGTGCGTGCGAGGTCACCGCGAAGGCCACCGACCCGAGCAGCCCCCCGACCACGCGACCGTGACCGCGGGTGGCCAGCACCACCAGGTGAGCGGTCCGCGACGCCTCCACCAGGGCCGTCGTCGCCCCGCCCAGGTGGGCGACCGGGCGCACGTCGACGGACGGCTCGACCTTCCGCGCCACGTCGACGCCCTCGGCGGCCACGTCCTGCGCGGAGTCCTCCAGCACGCCGGGGAACCACGCCATCGCCCCGGCCCCCGCGACCGCCAACCGGGCGTAGTCCAGTGCGTACACGACCGCGAGCGGCCGGGCCCGGCGCACCGCCTCCCGCGCGGCCCAGACCACCGCCTCCTGCGAGCTGCTGGAGCCGTCGTAACCCACGACGACCGTCCCGTCGACGTCCATCACGCCCTCCGTCCCCGAGCGCCGGTGCAGGTCCGGCGTCCGCTCCCAGCCTCGTCGGCCGGTCGCGCGGCCGCGAGGGGCGAAGGTCCCGGCGGGGGGCTCCTCATCACCGTTCATGGAGGCGCCGGCGCGGGAGGTGACGCGGCGAGCAGGTCGACGGAGGCGCCGCACAGCACGCACACCGCGACGTACACCGAGGGCCAGCCCCGTACCCGGGCGTGGGTGGCCGCCGCGGCGTGGCCGGGTTGGAAGAGGTGCTCGGCGCAGGGCCCGCCCCCAGGACCGGTCCCTGCAGGGGACGGCCGGTGCGCCGGGGGCCGGCTCGGGTCGGTCGGTCGGTTCGCGGACGGCACAGGTGGACCCCTCGGTGCGGCGGCTCGACCCGTGCGCGACGAGCATAGGCGCCGCGCCCGACCCCTCGCCCTGGGGAGTGAGACCCCCGCCACGCACCATGCGCCGCGGACCACCCGGCGGTCCGCCGGTCCGGGTCGGCAGCCCGTCAGCCCGGGTCGCCGGCCAGGACGACCTGCACCGGGCACCCCGCCGCGTCGAGCACCGACCGGCTCACCGAGTCGCTGGTCAGGCCGGCGAGGGCGAGCCGTCCCCGCGAGCCGACGACGACGAGGTCCGCGCCGTCCGCGTGCCGGGCGATCGCCGCGGCGGCCGGCTCCGACGTCAGGATCCGGGACACCGGCAGGCACGGGTCCGTGCCCGCGGCGCGCAGCGCGTGGGAGACCACGCTGCGTGCGGCCGCCAGGTCGCGGCCACCCGACGTCTCGGGCGCGAAAGAGTGCACCACGCGCAGCCTGCCGTCGCGCAGCCGCGCCTCCGCGGCGGCGTGCCGCAGCACCTCCACGCCGAGCGGCCCGTCGGGGACACCCGCGACGACCACTGGCTGGTCCGCCGGCTCGGCCGGCTCGTGACCGTCGTCCGGGACCACCGTGACGGGGACACCGACGCGACCGAGGATGCTGCGGCTGGTGGACTCCAGGCCGAAGGCCCGCGGGCCGTGCGCACCCCGGGCCCCGACGACGAGCAGCCCGGTGCCCTCCAGGAGCGCCGCCAGGTCGGCGGGCCGGGGGTCGACGAGGACCACCGCGTCCACGCGCAGGCGCGGGTGGGTGGTACGCAGGCCGTGCGCGACCGCGTCGACGTGCGCCCGTGCCTGGGCGAGGAGCTCACCGTGCTCACGGCGCTGCGCCGCCACCTCACGGGAGGCGTCGAACGGCTGCGTGACGACGGTGAGGAGCGTGAGGGCCTCGCCGCGCAGCTCCGCCTCGCGCACCGCGAACTCCACGGCCCGGCGGCTGTGGTGGGTGCGGTCGTCGCCGACGACGACGCGTCCGGTCCCCGGGGCCGGACGGGGTGCGGCGAGCAGCGCGCCTCGTTCGGGGGCGGACGGGTAGTCGGGCACGGGGTCGGTGGCGCGGTGCTGCGCCGGCGCGGCCGCCGGGCGGGTGCCGCTGCTCGTGGTGCTCATGTCGGGCTCCTCTCGACCGTCCCCCTCGTCCCACCAGCCTCCGCGCCGCGTCCGGCGGCCGGTACGGGCGAAGGTCCCGCCACGCGGGCGCGGCCGGCGGCACAATGGCGCCGTGGGACACGACGCCTCGTCTCACGCGTCCCGACCGCCCGCGGGGTGGCCGGGGGCGGACGGCGGCCGCGCGCACCCCGTGGTGGCGAGGGGGCGGTTGGGCCGGTGGCTGCGCAGGCGCGCGAGCGCCGGCGGAGCGGGGGGTTCGCGCCGCAACCTCCTCGTGGGGCAGGAGGAGGAGCGGCGGCAGCTGGCGACCGGCATCCACGACGACACGGTGCAGGCGGCCGTCGCGGCGTCCTTGCGCCTGCAGCGCCTGCGCCGTCACCTCGCCGCCGGCGGGACGGCGGGTGGGACGGTCGACGAGCGCGCCCTCGCGCTGCTCGACCAGGTCGACGCGGACCTGTCCGCAGCCGTCGCGAGGCTGCGCCGGATGGTCTTCGAGCTGCACCCGCCGACCCTGGACGACGAGGGGTTGGAGTCGGCGGTCTGCCTCTACCTGGAGGAGACCGTGGAACCGGCTGGACTGACCTGGTCGGTGGAGGTGGACGGACCCGAGCCCGCCGACCGGGCCGTGCGGGTGCTGGCCTACCGGTTGTTCCGCGAGGCGGCCTGGAACGCGGTCCGCCACGCGCGCGCCACGACCCTGGAGGTGGTGCTGCGCTCGACCGGGACGGAGCTGGAGCTGTGCGTGGCGGACGACGGGGTCGGCTTCGACCCGGCGCGCGTGCGGCAGGCGCGGCCGGGGCACCTGGGCCTGCGAGGCAGCGCCGAGCTGACCGAAGCCGTCGGCGGCTCCTGGGAGCTGGACACCGCACCCGGTGCGGGGACGCGCGTGGTGCACCGCATCCCGCTGGTCCTGGACTGACTGCGGCCGGGGGCTGGTGCGGTCAGGTGGCCGTGGTCCGGACGGGCACCGTCCGGACCGCCGTGACCACGTCGTCGCACGGCGGGCTCTTGACGAAGTAGGCGCGCGCGCCGGCCGCCAGCATCGCCGCGCGCGAGCGCGGGTCGGCGGCCGCGGACAGCGCGAGGACCACGAGCCCGGGGTCGTGCTCGAGCAGCCGCCGGGTCAGGCCCGCCCCGCCGTCGCCGGGCATCTGCACGTCGACGACCACCACGTCGACGTCCGCACCGGTCACGACGTCCAGCGCCTGGTCGGCGGAGACGACCGCTGCCAGGACCGTCAGGTCGTCGTGGTCCCCGAGCAGGTCGGCGAGGGCGCCGACGAAGCGCGGGTCGTCGTCCACCAGCACCACGTGGCGGGGGCGTCGTCCGGGCTGGTCGGTGCCGGGCGGGTCCCCGGGCACGTCCACGGGCGGGCGGGTCACGGGTCGAGCCCGAGGTCGATGAGTCCCTCGCGCGCCGCCCGGACCACCGCGTCGAGGCTGGTGTGCACCTCGAGCTTGGTCATCGCGCTGCGCAGGTGGTTGCGCACGGTGTGCTGGGACAGGTGCAGGTCGTCGGCGATGCGCGGGACGGGCACGCCGTTCGCCAGGGCCTGCAGCACCTCCGTCTCCCGCCCGGACAGGGCGGGACGGCTGCTGGTGCCCTGGCGCAGCCGCACGATCCGAGCCATCGCCTCCCGGCTGAACCACGCCCCACCGGCGCCCACCGCCTTCACGGCCCGCAGCAGCTCGTCGGGCCGGGCGTCCTTGCGGACGAAGCCCATCGCGCCGGCCGCCACGACCTCCGCCAGCGCGTGCGCCTCCGGCACCGCGGTGACGGTCAGCACGTGGGCGTCGGGGGCGGCGCTCAGCAGCTCGTCGACCGCGTCCCCGCCGCGGCCGTCCGGTAGCCGGAAGTCGAGCAGGACGACGTCCGCGGGTGCCGTGCGCAGCCGCCTGCACGCGCCGGCGAGGTCGTGCTCGGTGCCGATCACGCGGATCTCCGGGTCGTCGTCGAGGACGGCGGCGAGTCCTGCCGCAACCATCGCGTGGTCCTCGACGATGAGGACCGTCACCGGTCCCGTGCCCATGTGCCGAGGGTAGGTCCGACCGGTGCTCGCGCGCCTGCCGCCGGACGGTCACCGCGCCGGACTGTCCGCGCGGGGTGTCGGACGGTCACCGGCGGCGGCCTGGTGCGTCGATGACCGTGCGTCGATGACCGCACCACGTTACCCGTGGGTGAGCGGTCGACGACATGACGTGATCGCGTCAGGACGACCGGTGCCTTGTGGCCTGTCCGCGCCGACGGCGGGCAGGCAGGCTGCTGGGCACGGGGTGACGGGGTGGACGTCGGAGGGACGCCGATGCTGGCTGGGGCCGTGGTGGGGACGCAGGTGGGCAGCTCGCCCGGACCGGCGACGGGGGCGGCAACGTCGACCGCCGACCCGCGTCCCGGGGTGCGGGGTGGGACGCACGCCGGGACGCGTTCACGCGCCCACGTGGTGCGAGGGCGCCAGCCGTCCGGCGCGCCGACGTCGTCGACGGGGTGGGGCCGACCCCGGACCGGCGAGCGCGCCGGCGCGGCCGTCGTCGTGGCGGAGCGGCAGGAGCTGCTGCGCCGGACCGAGCTGCTGGTCCGTGAGCTGTCCGGTCGCGTCAGCGCGGGCGCGGTCATCTCGTGCGTCGTGCGCTGCGCGGACGAGCTGGTCCGGCTCGGCGTCCGCTCGGGGCTCGCCGACGCCGTGGAGGCCATGGCCCGCGCCCGGCTGGTCGGTCCGCCGGAGGTCATCGAGCTGCCCTGACCGGTCCCCAGCGCGGTGACGTCAGAGCGCTCCCGCTCGTCGCAGGGTGACCAGGGCCACGAGGCCGACGGGCACGGGCAACCAGAACGTCACGAGCCGGTGCACCAGGACCGCGGTGACGGCCTGCTCGAGGGTCAGCCCGACCCCCACGAGCCCGGCGACCGTCGCGCCCTCGACGCCGCCCACCCCACCGGGGGTCGGCAGGACCGAGCCCAGCGTGGTCCCGACCAGCAGCACGACGAGGACGGCGGCGACGCCGGCGTCCGCGCCGGCCGCGCGGGTGGCGGCCCACAGGCTCAGCCCGAGAGCGGCCGTCAGCCCGGTGGCGCCCAGCACCAGGGCGGCGGCGCGGACCGGCCGTCGCAGGGTGCACGCGAGCTCCCGCCCGGTCACGCGCAGCTCCCGCGCGCCGGCGCGCAGCCGGCGCGCGGCACCGTGCAGGCGATGGGAGGGCCGGGGGAGCGCCGCCCCCGCCACGACGGTCAGCACGACGACGACGGCGACCGCCGCCGGCCACCACCCGGGTGCGGGTGAGGTCAGGTCCCGACCAGCCCGGCCGAGCCCGTCGCCGTCCACCACCAGCACGGCGGCGAGCAGGACGAGGGTCAGCGCCAGCTGGGCGACCTGGGCGGCAGCGGCGGCCGTCGCGGCCTGCACGACGCGGGCGCCGCGGCGGACCATGACGCGCGCCGTCACCCCGACCACACCGGCCGCGCCGGGGGCGACCAGGCGCGTCGCCGCCGCGGCGAGCTGGGCCCCCACCGCCGTCCGGAAGGGTAGCCGGACCGGGCTCGTGGCCGCGGTGACGGCGGCGGCGGCGACGAAGGACGTCGCGCTCCCGGCGGCGGCGACCGCCACCCAGCGCCCGTCGGCGCCGAGCGCCGTGCGGCCCACCGACCGCAGCTCCTCGCCGACGCCACCGGCCGCGCCGGTGAGGTGCGACAGGACCACCTGCGGGTCGAGTGCGTGCAGCACCAGCAGCACCGTGGCGACCAGCGCCCCGAGGGGAACGGCGCGCGCAGGCAGGACGACGGCCCCGCGTGGGCGGGGACGGGTGCCGCCGGTCAGCGTGGTCACGGGCCCTCCTCGGTGGTGACGCGACCATCCACCCACCGACCGCCGGGACGGGGCATCGTCCACCCGGCTGCACCGCCCCAGACTTTCGTCTCCCCGGGGCGCGGTCGGCCACGGAGGGTGGCACCCTGCGCAGGTGCCACGGACCGAGCCGCCGTCGGTGGGCCCCACCGGGTCTTCGGCGTGGAAGCGCCTGCGAGCCCTGCCCGGCGTGACCGCGTCCGCCTTGCACGGGCACGACCTGCTGCTGGTCGCGGCGGGGCTGACCTTCTACGCCGGTGTGGCGGCGACGCCGCTCCTGCTGCTCTCCGCGCGCCTGGCGTCGGCGCTGGTCGGCGAGTCCCGGATCGAGGAGCTGGCGGGCGCGCTCGGCGAGGCGCTGCCGTCCGCGCTGGGCGCCGACCGGCTGGCACCCGACCTCGTGCTGGCGGCCGCGGAGGTGTCGTGGCTCGTCGTGGCCGTGAGCGTGCTGCCCGCCAGCCTGTACGGCGAGGGGCTGCGCCGCGCCTACCTCGTCGTCGCGCCGCCGACGGACGGGCGGGAGACGCTCACCGGCTGGCGCGGCAGGCTGGCGACGCTGCCCCTGCTCGCCGTCGCGCCGCTGCTGCTGCTGGCGGTGCTGGCGGTCACGCCCCTGGTCGCGGAGCTGTTCTCCCGCGGGGTCGGGGGAGGCGTCCTCGGCGTGTACGTGGCCCTCAACGTCGACTGGCTGGTGGTGTCGGCGGCACTGGTGTGGTCGTTCCGCGTGGTGGCGGCGCGCGAGGTCCCGTGGAGGCTGGCGCTGGGCGGCGGGCTGGCCACGGGCGCGTTCGTCGCCGGCTTCCTGCAGGGGTTCGTGCTGTTCCTGTCCCTGCCCATCGACCTCGGCGCCCCCTTCGGTGGCGCCACCGCCGTGGGTGCCGTGACCGCGGTCGGGCTGTGGGTGTGGCTCCTGCACGTGGTGGTGCTGACCGGCTACGTGGCGACGACGCAGTGGGAGGGGACGCCGGGTGAGGGGACGCGGCGTGGCACGTCGCCCGGGGGCACGGCGCGCTAGGCGCCGCCGGGGCGTCCGGCGCCGCGACGACCCGGCGGCGGGCGCAGCAGCGACCCGACGGCGACGGCGGCCTTGCGGTGCCCCGGGACGGTGGCGCGGTGCGTGAACACGTCGTAGTCGGCGTCCTCGACCCGGTCGAGGATGCGCGCGTAGAGCACGCGCGCCGTCCACACGCACCGGGCGCCGCGCGGGGAGAGCAGCGGGATCCCCGCGTCGGCCTCGCGGTAGATCCTGCGCGTCCGGTCGATCTCGAACCGCATGAGCTCGCGCCACGCGGGGGTCACCCGTCGCTCGAACGGGTCGACCCCGAAGCGGTCGAGGTCCTCCTGCGGCAGGTACACCCGCCCCCGCTCGAGGTCCTCGCCGACGTCGCGCAGGAAGTTCGTCAGCTGGAAGGCCACGCCGAGGCTGCGGGCGGCGTGCGTCGCCTGCGGCCCACGTCCCCCCAGGACCGGGAGCATCATCTCGCCGATCACCGCGGCCGAGCCGTCCATGTAGCGCTCGAGGTCGGCGTACGTGGCGTGCGTGCTCACCGTCAGGTCCATCTCCATGGACCTGAGGAAGCGGTCGAAGCAGGACGGGCTGATGCCCGTCTCCTGCACGGTGGCCAGCACCGCCACGAGCACCGGGTCGTCGCTGCGACCGGCGGCGAGGTCGGCGCGCCACCGGTCACCGAAGGCGGCCAGCGCGGCCACCCGCTCGGTGCGCGGCCGGTCGTCGAGGTCGTCGACGATGTCGTCGGCGAGCCGGCAGAACGCGTACACGGCGTGCACGTGCCGGCGCTCCGACGCGGGCAGCAGCCGCGCCGCGGTGGCGTAGGTCTTGCCGAACCGGCGGGCGATGCGGGCGCACCGCCGGTACGACGCCGCCAGGTCGGCGTCACCGGGTGCCGGGCGGGCGGCGGGGCGGGGGGCCGTCGCGGTCACGCGGTCACCGGTCCCTGCGGACGGCGACGTCCACCATGGCGTGCAGGGCGTCACGGGCGGTCGGGGACAGCACCGGGTCCGCGAGGGCGTCGTGGGCCTGCTGCACGCACCGGTCGATGCGCAGCCCCACCTCGGCGCGGGCGCCACTCGTCTCGCAGACGCGGGTGATGGCCGCCACCTCCGCGTCCGTCACGTCGTCGGCGCCGGCGCGCTCGAGCAGCGCGCGCTCGCGGTCGGCGCAGCCCTGGCGGGCCAGCGCGAGCAGCAGCGTCGGCTTGCCCTCGCGCAGGTCGTCACCGGCCGGCTTGCCGGTGACCGCCGGGTCGCCGAACGTGCCCAGCAGGTCGTCCTGCAGCTGGAACGCCAGCCCCAGCGGCTCCCCGTACGCCGTGTAGACGCCCTCGAGCTCGGGCAGGGCCCCGGCGACGCTGGCGCCGAGCTGCAGCGGGCGGACGACCGTGTAGCGGGCGGACTTGAGCATCGCGACGGTGCAGGCGTACTCGGCGCCCGTCTCCCCGGCCGCCGTGCCGCGCACGTCCAGGTACTGGCCGAGCACGAGCTCGCCGCACATGTCGTGCCAGACCCGACGGCCGTCGGCCGGCAGGTCGCCGGCCACGCGCTGCGCCAGTGCGAAGGCCAAGTCGCCGACGAGGACGGCCGTGCCCTCCGCGTACCGGCGCCGCTCCCCGCGCCAGCCGAGACGGGCGTGCCGGGTGGCCTGTCGCACGTGCTGCGCCGGGGCCCCGCGCCGGGTCGCGGACCCGTCCATGACGTCGTCGTGCACGAGGGCGAAGGCGTGCAGCAGCTCGAGCGCGGCGCTGACCGGCGCGACGGCGACCGCGGACGCGCCGCGGCCGGCGCCCTGGTGACCCAGGTAGCAGAACCGTGGCCGCAGCAGCTTGCCGCCACCCACCGAGGCGCGCAGGTCGTCGAGGAGCTCCTCGGCGCGGGGCGCGCCGGACCACTCCGTCGTCCGGCTGCGCAGCAGGTCGTCGAGCACGTGCGGTAGGAGTGCGGTCAGCTCGTCGCCCGGCAGGGTGGCGGGGCGGGAGGTCGTCGTCGTCATGGGACTCCCGTCGTCTAGTGCTACTTCCTACGGCCGGGCCTGTTCGGATGCAACCTCAGCGCAACCGGTCCGGATGCGAGGGGACCGGGGCCCCCCGAGACTGCTCGGGTGGGCGACGACGCGGTGGGGCGGGTGGGCGACGACGCGGTGGGGCGGGTGGGCGACGACGCGGTGGGCGAGCTGGCGGGGGACCCGCCCGGGGACGCGGGGAGCGCCGGGGGCCGGGGACGCCTGGCGCTGGTGACCGGCGCGACCGGGTACATCGGTGGCCGGCTGGTACCCGAGCTGCTCGCGGCCGGCTTCCGGGTGCGCGTGATGGCCCGCCACCCCGACCGGCTGGCCGGTCGGCCGTGGGCGGACCGCGTGGAGGTGGCGCGCGCCGACGCGACCGAGCCGGAGCAGGTCGCGGCCGCGCTGGACGGCGTCGACGTCGCGTACTACCTCATCCACGCGCTGGACACGGGGCGCGACTTCGCCGACCGGGACGCCAAGACCGCCCGCACCTTCGCGGACGCCTGCCGCCGGGCGGGGGTGGCACGGCTGGTGTACCTCGGCGGCCTGCACCCGACGGGCGAGCTGTCGGCGCACCTGCGCAGCCGGCGCGAGGTGGGGGAGATCCTGCTCGGCAGCGGCGTGCCGACGGCGGTGCTGCAGGCTGCGGTCATCATCGGCTCCGGCTCCGCCTCGTTCGAGATGCTGCGGTACCTCACCGAGCGCCTGCCCGTGATGGTCACCCCCCGGTGGGTCGACACGAGGATCCAGCCGATCGCCGTCCGGGACGTGCTGCGGTACCTCGTGGGGGCGGCGTCCCTCCCGCCGCAGGTCAACCGCGCCTTCGACGTGGGCGGGCCGGACGTCCTGACGTACCGGCAGATGATGCAGGGCTACGCCCGTGCGGCCGGTCTGGCGCCTCGGCGGATCGTTCCGGTGCCGGTGCTGTCCCCGTCGCTGTCCAGCCACTGGGTGGGTCTGGTGACGCCGGTCCCGAGCGCGATCGCCCGGCCTCTCGTCGACAGCCTGGTGCACGAGGTGGTCGTCAAGGAGCACGACATCCGGCGGTACGTCCCCGACCCGCCGGAGGGCCTCGTCGGGTTCGAGCGGGCGGTGCGGCTGGCGCTGGCGCGCGTGCAGGACCTGGACGTCGCGACGTCCTGGTCGTCCGCCTCCACGCCCGGGGCGCCGAGCGACCCGCTGCCGCAGGACCCGGACTGGGCCGGCGGCTCGCTGTACGTGGACGAGCGCGCGACCGCCGTCCAGGCGGCACCGCAGGCGCTGTGGCAGGTCGTCGAGGGCGTCGGCGGTCGCAACGGCTGGTACTCCTGGTCGCTGGGCTGGCGGGTCCGTGGCCTGCTCGACCGGGTGGTGGGCGGTCCGGGACTGCGTCGTGGCCGTCGCGACCCGCGCCGGCTGGTCGTCGGGGACGCCGTGGACTGGTGGCGGGTCGAGGCCGTGGAACCGGGGCGGCTGCTGCGGTTGCGCGCCGAGATGAGGCTGCCGGGCCTGGCCTGGCTCGAGATGCGGGTGGAGCCGGAGCCCTCGGGGCGCAGCACCTTCCGGCAACGGGCCCTGTTCCACCCCCGCGGGCTGGCGGGGCACCTCTACTGGGCGGTGGTGACGCCGTTCCACGGCGTCGTCTTCGGGGGGATGCAGCGAGGTATCGCCCGGGCCGCCGAGCAGGTCGACGCCGAGCGCGCGGACGCCGAGCGCGCGGACGCCGAGCGGCCGGCCGGCGGCTGAGCCACCGGCCGGCCGTCCCCGGTCGGTCAGCCGCCGGCCCGGTCCCGTACGGACGAGCCCTGGTCGCGGGTCTCCTCCGTGACGGTCTGCTTAGAGGAGCGGCCCTCCTGCGTCACCCGCTGCGCCCCCTCCTGAGCGGTCGAGCGGACCTCGTCCGCCGCGTGGGACGCCTTGTCCTTCATCTGCTCGCCGACGTCGCGGCCCACCTGCTTGGCCTCGTCGGCGAGCGGTGCCGCGTGCTCCCTGGCGGCCTCCTCCGCCCGGGAGGCCAGGCGCTGCTCCTTCTCGGAGGCGGGCAGCAGGGAGGAGACGAGCCAGCCGACGCCGAAGGCGATGAGGCCCGCAGCGAGGGGGTTGCCCTCGGTCCTCTCCCGGGCGGTGTCCACCGCGCCGCTGGCCGCGTCCGAGGCGCCGCTGGCGACGTCACCGGCCCGGCCCCTGACGGACGACGCCGTCCCCCCGGCCGAGTGGCCGGCGTCGTTCGCCGACCCCATCACCCGGTCGCGCAGGGAGCCGAGGCTGCTGCGGGCGGCCTGCTTGCGCCGCTCCACCACCCGGCTGGGGCTGACCCGGTCGGACAACGCGTCCACGTCCCGGGTGAGGTCGTGCCGGGTGCCCTCGATGTCGTGCGTCAGCCGTTGCGTGTCTTCGCCCACTGGACGTCCTCCTTGATCGTCTGGGTGGTGGCCGGCAGCGTGGGGTCGGCCTCCTGCAGCTTCTTCCGGCCCATCAGGGCCATGACGGCGGCGACGGCTCCCCACAGGAGGGCCACGACGAGCGCCGCGAGGTCGAGGGGCATCACCCGGTCGAGGAGGAAGACCAGCGCGAGGGAGACGAAGACGAGGAACAGGTTCCCCGCCACCCCGGCGCCGCCGAGCAGCCCGGCGCCCTTGCCGGCCTTGGTGACCTCGGCCTTGGCCTCGGTCTTCGCCAGGTCGATCTCCTGCCGCACGAGGGTGCTGAGGTCCTTCGCGATGTCGCCGACGATCTCGCCGAGCGAGCGGTCGTCACCCCCGGCGGGGGCGGCGTGCTGGGTGCCCGGGTCCTGTCCGGGTGCGGGTGCGGTCACGGCGTCAGCCCACCGGGACGGGGCGTGGAGCCGGGGCGGCCGGGCGACGACAGGCCGGGTTCGACCGGGTCCTGCGCGACCGGGTTGCCCGTCGTCGGGTCGACCCGCTCGTACGCTCCGGCCGCCCCTGCGCCGGCTCCCGCACCGGTCCCTGCGCCGGGCGGTGGCGCGCCGACGGGCGGCACGCCGGTGGTGGCGGGTGCCGTGTCCGGCCGCGGGACCGGCAGGGTCCCGTCCGCGCCGGCGGTCGTCCCCGTGCCGTCCTCGTCGCGGTGGGCCTGGACGCCGCCGCGGGTGAGCCGGCCGGCGAGCACGCCCGCGGTGACGGCGCCGAGCAGGAACGTCCCCGGCCTGCGCCGGGCGAGCCGCCGGACGTCGTCGAGGACGTCGCCGGGTTCGCGGCCCTCGAGGGCGCTGCGGAGGTCACCCGCCCGGCTGCTGACCTGCCGGGCCAGCTCCGAGGCGATCCCGGAGCGACCGCCGGCCTCGATCATCGCGTCCAGCTCGTCGGTGAACTCGGCGAGCGCCTGCGCGATCCGGTCCTTCTGGGTGCGGGTCTGGTCGCCGACCTGGGTGCGCAGCTCGCCGAGGAGGTCCCGGGCCTGGTGCTGCACCTCCTCGACGACCTTGCGCGCCTCCTCGCCGGCGGTGCCGGCCACGTGCTGGGCCTCGGCCGTCGCGGTGTCCTTCACCTGGCTCGCAGACTCCTTCGCGGCGTCGGTGGTGGAAGCGGCGCCCTGGCTGGTGGAAGCGGCGCCCTGGCTGGTGGAAGCGGCGCCCTGGCTGGTGGACCCGGACGCGGTCGTGGGCCCGGACGTGGTCGTGGGCCCACCTGCGCCCGGTCCGGGGGGCTGGTTCGTCATCGCTTCTCCTCCTGGGGTCGACTGGAGGACGAGGTACCCCGCGGCGGGTCCGGTATGCCCGCATCCCCCCTGCGCCGGCGTGCGGGCGCCGGCCACTGCGACACCCCTGGCGCGGCGTCGCCCCGCGGCCGTCGGTGGCGGACGGCTCGCGGGGCGACGGTGGGTGGGGCGCTCAGAGGTCGGCGGGGCGCAGCACGAACGAGATGCCGTGCGCGATCTGCGCGTTGCCCGCGTTGAGGTCCAGGTCCCTGCGGTCCAGGAAGGGGTCGATGTCGTTGCGGTCGGCGTCCTTGAGCCGCACGACCTTGCCCTTGGTGGACAGCACGTCCACCTGGAAGGTGCCGCCCTGCGCCGTGGTGAGGTCGGCGCCGTCGGAGGCGAGTGCGGTGGCGCTGTCGATCGTGGCGCCGGGCACGACGTGGTAGAGCAGGACGGTCTCGACCGCGTCCACGCCCACGGCGGTGGCGAGGCCGTTGAGGACGGCCTCCTCGGAGCGAGGAGCCTGGTGCGCCACGTCGAGAAGGAGCAGCCGGAACGCCAGGTCGTCCGGCAGGAACGCGGTGAGCGGCACGGAGCCGTCGGCCAGCACGGCCACCGGGCTGTCGGGCTTGGCGGCCAGGACGGCGCGGACGGCCCCGTCGAGGATGTCGTAGTCGAACGGGTTGCGGTCGAAGTCGGCGCCGTCGGCCGCGAGCACCTCGGCGAGGCTGGTCGTGCCGGTCGGGGCGGTCGTGCTGGTCGGGGCGTCGGCGGGTGCGGCCGCGGCGGGTGCGGCGACACCGGTGACGGCGAGCGCGGCGGTTCCGACGACGGCGGCGGCGGTGCGGGACAGGGACATGGCGTCTCCTCGGTGAGAGCGGACCTGACGCCCTCACTTCCGTCCCCGTCCCGGCGCCGGATGCACCGCCGGGCGGCCGCTCGTCGCGGCGGCCCGGCGTCCGCCGTCAGACGGTGACGACGCGGCTGAGCACCTGCTCGGCGAGCTCGGGCGGGACCCGGGGGAGCTGGTGGTCGTCGGCGGCGTGCTGGGCGACCTGCGCGAGCACGCCGTCGTCGTCCGGCGCGGTGAACGTCCGGGTGCACCCGGGGACGACGTCGCCGCAGGAGAACTGCTTCACGGGAGGGCTCCTTCTCTGGGGCGCCGGGCGGCGCCGGGGTGTGGTCCGGCAGACGTGCGCGTCAGCCGGGGGGCTGCAGCTCGGCGAGCCGCAGCAGGATCCGCTCGACCCGGACGACGCCGAGCGGGCGGCCGGTCTCGTCGACGCAGACGACCGGGTCGAACCGCTCCGGTTCGCCCCGGGTGACCAGACGCCGGGCGACCTCGTGCACGGACGCGGACGGCGGGACGCGCAGGGTGACGGGCGCCAGGCGGTGGGTGGCGCGGTCCTCGTCGAGGGCCCCGCGCGTCCGGGCCCCGGTCTGGGCCGGCGCGACGGCGCGGGACCGGGCGCTGCGGCGTGAGGGCAGCAGCAGCCGGTCCGGTCGGCCCCACGCGTCCAACCGGACCCCCACCTGGTCGGTGCGGGGACCGTCGACGCCGTCCAGCCAGACCTCCTCCACGAGGCTGGCGACGTTCTCCCGCAACCGGACCCGGGACCCCGCGGCACGCAGCCGCGCGGCGGCGGCGGGGTCGAGCTGCGTCCACCCCGGGGCGGGCCGTCCCAGCAGGTACCCCTGGGCGAGGGGGACGCCGAGGCGCAGGAACGCCTCGAGCTCGCCCCAGGTCTCCACGCCCTCGGCGAGCAGCCAGGCGTCGATCCGACCGGCGAACTCCCCGAGCACCTCGGCCAGGGCGAGCCGGACCTCGTCGGTGTCGGCGTCCTGGACCAGGGCCCGGTCCAGCTTGATCAGGTGCGGTCGCAGCCGGGTGATCTGCTGCAGGCCGGACCAGCCCGACCCCGCGTCGTCCAGCGCCAGCAGGCCGCCGCGGTCGGCGACCTCGTCCCGCAGCCGCACCAGCGGCGCCGGGTCGTCGACGTCGCGGTGCTCGGTCAGCTCGATCACCAGCGGCGCCAGGGAACCCGACCCCAGCAGCAGGTCGCGCAGCGCCGGTTCGGTGACGAGGTGGGGGCTGACGTTGACGGTGAGGAAGCAGTTGGCGGGCAGGTCCGCGCGCACGTCCAGCGCCTTGCGCACCGCGACGGCCTCCAGGTCGGCACCCACACCGAGCCGGTCGGCCGCGGCGAACCAGCGGTCGGGGGTCAGACCCGGGGGGCCGTCGAAGCGCGACAGCGCCTCGTAGCCGACGACGCGCGCGTCCGCGAGACCGACGATGGGCTGGAACACCAACGACAACCGCTCGGGGTCTGCGAGCACGCCGACGACGAGCTCACGCCACTGCGCCGGCTCGTCGGGGGTCGGTGCCACGGGTACCCATCGGCCGGTCCGGGCCCGGGTTGAGGGGTCCTGGTCGGCGCCGTCCGCAGGCCGGGCGGTCAGGCCGCCCCGCCGGCCGGGGTGGTCGAGGGCACCGGCGACAACGCCCAGCGGATCGCGCCCGTCGCCGCCGTCCCCATCGCCCGGACGACGGTGGCCTCGGCGACGGGGAGCCAGGGCAGTCCCAGCGGCCGCCGCGCCCAGGGCGGCAGCAGCCCCACGGCCGCGGCCGCGAGCGGGGCGTACGCGGGTCTGACCGGCAGCGGCAGCGGCGGCGAGAAGACCAGGAAGCGGGCGACGTCCCGGGCCTCGGGCGTCGCCGCCAGCTCCGGCCGGTACGCCTCGAGCCGGTCCCGCAGCGCGTCGTGGGTGACCGGTGGGTCCGGCACGCCCAGGGCCCGCGCGATGACGGCGGTGTCGGCGACGTAGCCGTCGAGCCCGGCCGCGTCCAGCGGCTCGGCCCCGTACGCCTGGTGGGCCACCAGGAAGCTGTCCACCTCGGCGAGGTGCACCCACTCCAGCAGGTGCGGGTCGGACGCGGCGTACGCCCTCCCGTCGCGCGCCCTGCCGCGGACGCCGCGGTGCACGGCCCGCACCCGGTCGACGGCGCGCTCGGCGTCCTGGGCCGTCCCGAACGTCGTGACCGCGAGGAAGGTGCTGGTGCGCGCGAGGCGGCCCCAGGGGTCCCCGCGGAAGCCGGAGTGCGCGGCCACCCCGGCCATGGCCAGGGGGTGCAGCGCCTGCAGCAGCAGGGCCCGCAGGCCACCGACGAACATCGAGGCGTCGGCGTGGACGCGTCGGACCGGTCGGTCCTCGGTGAACCAGCGGGGGCCGGGGGAGCCGTGGATGCGCTGGCGGTGCCGCGGGCCGTCCGGCCCGGCGACCTGTTCGAACAGGGCCGCGCCGAGGCGGGCGCGGGCCCGTTCCACGACGGCCGTCACGACCGCGGGTTCCGGTGGGCGATGGCACTGCTCAGGACCGTCGCGAACCCGCACCACGCGGCGTACGGGGCGAGCGCCGCGCCCGCGCCGGGCCGGACCGCGCCGGCCCGGCGCGCGAGGTCGGCCGAGCTGGCAGCCAGGACCGCGCACTCCGCGGCGGCCAGCCAGGGGCGCCGAGCCCGCCAGAACAGCCAGCTCCAGCCCGCGTTGAGGGTCAGGTTCACCGCGAGGGAACGTGCGTAGGCCGCCCGTCCCGCAGCGGGTGCGGCGTCGTCCGACAGCACCGCCGCGGACGCGACCGCCAGGTCGGCGTACAGCGGCGTCCACACCAGGGGGAAGACCGGCGCCGGAGGCTGCCAGTCCGGCCGGTCGAGCGAGCGGTACCAGCGGCTGTCCGGGTCGGTCGCCACCGCGCCCAGGGTGGCCGTGGCGGCGCAGGCGAGACCGGTCCGCAGCAGCGTGCTCAGGCGCATCGGTCCACTGTGCCTCCGTCGCGGGTGGTGTGCGAGCCAGGTCCCGGACGGGTGCGCTCGCTAGGCTCTTGACCGGCGGCTGCGGGCCGCCCGGGACGGACGGGGACCGACGTGGACGTGGCTGCGTGGCGTGCGCACCTCGACAGGCCTCTGCGCGACCACGTCGTCGTGCTCGGGGTCGCGCCCCTCGGCTCGCTGCTCGGGTACGTCGAGGCCCTGCGCGAGGCGGGAGTGCGCGACGTCGTCCTGGTCGCCTCGCGCTTCCCCGGGGCTCCGGAGCCGGCCGCGCCGGACAGCCCGTGCCGGGTCGTGCACGTCGACGTCCCGGCCCCCGCGATCGTCTCCGACGCGATCCGCGCCGAGGAACGGGCCCTGCGGGCCCTGCCGCCCCACGTCGAGCGCGTGCTGGACGAGGTCGACCCGCGGCGCGAGGCGCTGTGGCTGGCGACGTCGTTCACCGAGCAGGACGCGGTCCTCGGTCGCCGGGTGGTCGGTGGGCGGCGGCCGCAGTGGGGTCGGCTCGAGGACAAGACGGTCGTGGACTCCGTCTGGGACGGCGCCGGGGTCGCGCGCGCGCCGAGCCGGGTGGTGCCGTGCGACGTGCCGGCCGCGCTGGCGGCCCTGCGCGACCTGGACGCCGGCGCGGGCGTCGTCCTGTCCGGGGACACCAGCACCGGTGTGGCCGGGGGAGCGGACCTCGTGCGTCGCGCGCGCACGGACGACGATGTCGAGGCCGCGGTGAGCGAGCTGGCACCGCGGTGCAGGTCGGTGCGCGTGATGCCCTTCCTGGACGGCGTCCCGTGCAGCGTGCACGGCGTGGTCCTGCCCGACGGGGTCGCGGTGTTCCGGCCCGTGGAGCTGGTCAACCTGCTGCGCCGGGACGGCCAGGGGGTCCTGTACGGCGGCTTGTCCACCTGGTGGGACCCGCCGCCGCCCGCGCGCGAGGAGATGCGGGAGGTGGCCAGGCGGGTCGGGCACCACGTCGCGTCCGCCGTCGGGTACCGCGGGGCGTTCGGGCTGGACGGTGTGCTCACCGCGCGCGGCTGGCGCCCCACCGAGCTCAACGCCCGGACCAGCGTCGGTCTGCTGCTGCTGACCGAGGGCCTGCCGGACCTGCCGCTGACGTCCCTGCAGCGGGCGGTGGTCAGCGGACACGACCCCGGGGTCACGGCGGCCGAGCTGGAGGGGCTGGTGCTCTCGGTCGCCGACGGGCACCGCGGCGCCCGGGTGCGGGCGTTCACCTGGGCGGTGCCACCGCCGGCCGAGCCGGTGCGGGTGGCGCTCGCCGAGCCCACCGTCGCCGGTGTTCCGCTGGAGCCGTGGGACGGCGAGCCGGGCCCCGCGGGGGTGCTGGAGCTGCTGGGCGTGGGAGCGTGGGCGGCGGTCCGCTGGTCCCCCGGTGAGGGGGGAGTGCGTCGCGGGGAGCGGGTCGCCGGGCGCGCCGCCGCCGCGTACGAGCTCGCCGACCGCCTGTGGGGGACGGGCTTCGGGCCGCTCGACGTGCCCGGCGAAGGGGCCTGCGAAGGCGTCGGCTGACGGCCGTCGGACCCTCGCGGTTCGGGACCATCGGCCCGGGTCCGGGGTGCCGGCACCACCTACCGTTGACCCGAAGCCCACCACCGGAGGTTCCCTGTGCTGCGCCGTGCCCACGCCCTCGTGGCCGTCCCCCTTCTCCTGGTCGCCGCCTGCGGCGGCGCCGCGGACGACGACCCGTCCGACCCGGCCGACCGGTCCGGTCGGTCCGCGTCCGCGGCGGCGTCCCTGCTCGCCGAGCACGGCCTCGACGTGCTCGCCGACGCCGACGCGGCCGAGGTCGTCGACCACCTCGAGCGGCTCAGCGGTCCCGACCGGCCGAGCGACCTGATGGCGTCGGTGCGCCCGGACGAGCTGCTGCTGTCCGACGCCGAGGACGAGGTCAGCCTCCCGATGCCTGACGACCGGTTCTACGTCTCGGTGGCCCCGTACGTGGACGGCACGCACGACTGCTTCTTCCACAGCCTGACCACCTGCCAGGGCGAGATGGTCGAGGAGGACGTGCGGGTCGTCGTCACCAGCACCGAGGGCGAGGTGCTGCTCGACGAGCAGCGCACGACCGTGGGCAACGGGTTCGTCGGTCTGTGGCTGCCCCGGGGTGTCGAGGGCACCCTCGAGGTCACGGCCGGCGAGCTGTCCGGCGAGGTGCCGGTGGGCACCGGGCCCGACGACCCGACCTGCGTGACGACCCTGCAGCTCGCCTGACCGAACCGGCGCCTCTCAGGCGCGGAACCGGCGTGCGGCCTGCTCGACGCGGTCGCGGTGCTCCGCCCACTGCGCCTGCGTGCGGTCGGTGACGTTCGGGTCGCCCGGACGCATCCCCGCCCGTCCGTCCAGGGACTCCCGCAGGACGTCGGCGTGACCCGCGTGCCGGGCGACCTCGACGCACAGGTGCACCAGCACGAGGTGCAGCGTCACCGCGCCGCGCTCGCCCCACCAGGGGACGTGCCCTGGCGCGTCGAGCGGCAGTGCCCCGATCGTGGCGTCGGCGTGCGCGGCGGACCGGTGGTGCAGGTCCACCACGTCCTGCCGGGTCTGCTCAGCGGGCACCCACAGGTCGGCGTCCGGCTCGGCGTCGTCGGCGTCCCACGGCAGGTCCTCGGCGGCGGGACGCCCGAACACCTCCCCGAGGTAGCCGAGCTGCACGGTCGCGACGTGCTTGACCAGCCCCAGCAGGTTCGTGCCGGTGGGCGTGAGCGGCCGACGGGCGTCGTAGTCGTCCACCCCGTCCAGCGTCGCGAGCAGGTCGTCGCGCTGGCGGCGCAGGTACCGGTGCAGGGTCTCCTTGTCGTCCACGGGGCGATCCTGCCCCTCGCCGCTGACATCCCGCGGACATCGGGTCGATCCGGAAGCAGGTCGTCCGGATGCGCGTCTACGGTGCCCGGCATGACGAGGACGGGTGGCACGGGCACCAGCGGATCGGGCGACGGATCGGACTGGTGGGTGGTCGACGGCGTCGCGACCGGGTGGTTCGCCGCGCCGTCCCTGGTCACGGCAGCGGAGCTGGCCGGGCGGGTGGCGGCGCTGTCGGCCGTGGCCGCGGTCGACGTGCGCCCGACGGGGGCACGGGTCCGCGTCGACGCCGGCGCGCACGCCGAGGCGGTGTCGGGTGCCGCGCGGGACCTCGGCCTCATCGGGGACCCCGCCGTGCCGCAGCAGCTGGACGTCGTCGTCGAGTCGCCCGACCCGGCCGCCCTGCGGCGCTTCTGGCAGCCGGTGCTGGACTACGTGCCCGGGCCGGACGGCGCCCTGCAGGACCCGTTGCAGCGGGACCCGGCCCTGCGGATCCGGCCGTCCACCGAGGCCCTGCCGCTGCGGAGTCGCATCCACCTCGACGTGGTGCGCCCGGCCGAGGCGGTCGAGGCGTCCGCCCCCGGCGAGCCCGCGGGGCCGTACGGGGTGCGTCACACCGACCCCGACGGCAACGAGGTCGACCTGGTCCCGGGCTCACCGCTGGGTGAGGCAGACGGCACCCGCGACTGGCAGGTCGTGTTCAGCGCCGTCGCGTGCTACCGCACCGCGTCGGTGCAGCAGCAGCGCGACCTCGCCGCCGCGGCAGCGCGACTGGCCGACGAGGCGGGGTTCCCGCTGCTGCTCGACCTGCGCCCCGGCCTCGTGCTGCTGGACAGCGGCAAGGACCAGTGGGAGCGCGACGCCCACGGCCTCGAGGTCGACTTCGAGGCGCTCGCGGCGGCGCTCCAGACCGCCGCCCGAGGGCTCGGCGCCACCGCGGACGCGGGTCGGGCCCGGTTCACCCAGGTCGTCCTGGACGCCGTCGACGTCGCGGCCGTCCGCGCGTTCTGGGTCGCCGCGCTCGGGTACGTCCCGGACCGCCGGGACCACGTCACCGACGTCCATGACCCGCGCCGGCTGGGCCCGGTCGTGGTGCTGCAGGACCTCGACGCCTTCGAGACGGACCGGCGCCGCCAGCGCAACCGCATCCACTGCGAGCTCGCCGTGCCCCCGGACGCCGCGCGCGCCCGTGTGGCCTCGGCGCTCGCCGCGGGCGGCCGGCTCCTCGACGAGGCGGCCGGACGCTGGCTCGTCACCGACCCCGAGGGCAACGAGCTGGTCGTCGTCGGTGCGCCGTGATCGTCGGGGCCGGTGGGGGTGGTGGCGCAGGTGGGGTGGTGGGGCAGGTGGGGCTCGAACCCACGACCGACGGATTATGAGTCCGCTGCTCTGACCGGCTGAGCTACTGCCCCGGGTGGTGACCGTCCGGCGGGGCCGAATGTAGCGCTCGCCGCGACCCGGCGACGTCCCGCCTCACGGCCGCAGCAGCGCCACGACCAGGACGAGCAGCAGCAGCGAGTGGACGATCTCCAGCACGCCGACGCGCTTGGGTGTCCAACCCCGCCCGGGGAGCACCGCCGCACGGACCATCAGCCACGCGAAGGGCGCCGCGAACGGGACCGCGACCGCGCCGGCCAGGCAGGTCGCCACGCCGTGGTAGCCGACCGAGCCGAGCAGCCAGGACCGGCTGCCGCGCTCCCGGATCATCGTCTTCACGTAGGGAACGGTCCCCGCGAAGTACAGCAGCAGGACCGCGGAGGCGGGGGCGACGTCCCACGCCGACCCGCCGGCGGCCACGACCGCCACGGGAACCATCAGGACGCCTTGGACGACCCCGGCCAGGTCGTTGACGGCCGAGCGCTCGTCTCGCCGCCAGGCGTACCAGGCGTTCACCGCCACCAGCCCGGCGAGCGGGAGCCCGAACCACAGCAGCCGAGGCTGGACGAGCACCGGCACCGCCGCCGCGGGGACCGTCACCGCCGCGTACAGCCGCAGCTGCGCGCGCACCCGGGCCACGCGCCGCGTCTTCACCGCCAGGAGCGCGTAGTACGACAGCAGGTAGCCACCCACCCAGGCGACCAGCAGCGGCAGGTGCACCCACGCCGGGCCCCCGAGCAGCACCCCCGCGGTGAACGGCACGAGCAGCATCGCCCACGCCCCGTGCTGCGGGGGGACGTAGCGGCGCACCGCTCGACGCCGTGCCCGGCTCGGCGAGCCAGTGGCCGACGCGGGTGCGGGGCGGTCGTCCGGGCGCACGGCGGTCGAGGTCACCCGCACGACGCTACGGAGGGGTCGGCGCCCGCCCCAGGGACCTTGGTCACGACCACCGCCCGGACCGTGGGGAAGCCGCCGACGGCGGGTCGGGGGAGACTTGCCCCCGGCAGCGCACGACGACCCCGGAGGCGACCGGTGACGGACTACGGCCAGGAGCTCAGGTTCGGCACGTTCCTGACCCCCACCGCCGAGCGACCCGGGCAGGTCGTCGCCCTGGCCCAGCTGACTGAGCAGGTGGGACTCGACCTCGTGACCGTCCAGGACCACCCGTACCAGCCGCGGTTCCTGGACGCGTGGACGCTGCTGGCCGTCGTCGCCGCCCGGACCGAGCGCGTGGCGGTCGCCCCGAACGTCGCGAACCTGCCGCTGCGCCCGCCGGCCGTCCTGGCCAAGTCCGTCGCCAGCCTCGACCTGCTCACCGGCGGCAGGGTCGAGCTCGGCCTGGGGTCGGGCGCCTTCTGGGAGGGCGTCGCCTCGCTGGGCGGTGGCCGGCTCGCGCCGGGGGAGGCGGTCACCGCGCTCGAGGAGGCCCTCGACGTCGTCCGGGGGCTGTGGGACACCGAGCGGCGCAGCGCCACGAGCGACGGTCGCCACCACCGCGTCCACGGCGCCCGGACCGGCCCGGCGCCCGCGCACCCCGTCGAGATCTGGCTCGGGGCGTACAAGCCGCGGATGCTGCGGCTGACCGCGCGCCGGGCCGACGGCTGGCTGCCCAGCAGCGGCTACGCCGACCCCGACGCCCTCGCGGTGATGACCCGCACCGTCGACGAGGCCGCGGCCGCCGCCGGCCGCGACCCGGCCGAGGTCCGGCGCCTCTACAACGTCTCGGGCACCTTCGGCCGCACCAGCCGCGAGTTCCTCGCGGGTCACGCCGGTGAGTGGGCGGAGCAGCTCACCGAGCTCGCCCTCGGTCTGGGGACGAGCACGTTCGTCCTCGGTTCGGACGACCCCGACACGATCCGGCGGTTCGCCGCCGAGGTGGCGCCCGCCGTCCGGGAGGCCGTCGAGGGGGGCCGCCGCGGCGGCACCGCCGGCACCGAGGGCACCGCCGGCACGGGCGGGGCCGGCACGACGGGGGCGCCGGACCCGACGTCCACCGGAGCCTCCGCCCCGGGGACTCCGACGGCACCGTCCGTCCCAGCCGGGCTGGGCGTCGTCCCCACCCCGGACGACGGCACGCGCCTGACCGAGGTCCGCGTCTGGGACGAGGGCAGCCGTCCCACCGCCCCGGCGCCGGACCCCGACGCCACCTACACCGCCCAGCAGCAGGCCAGCGGCCAGCACCTCGTCGACGTCCACGACATGCTGCGCGGCGAGCTCGCCCAGGTGCGCGACCTGATGGAGCAGGTGCTGGCCGGCACGCTCGACGCCGGCGCGGCGCGCTCGCACGTCAACGTCATGACGATGCGGCAGAACAAGTGGACGCTCGGCACGTACTGCGAGTCCTACTGCCGGGTGGTGACCACCCACCACACGATCGAGGACGTCGGGATGTTCCCCCACCTGCGCGGCGCGGAGCCGGCGCTGGAGCCGGTGATCGACCGGCTGGAGCAGGAGCACCATGCGATCCACGACGTGCTGGAAGGGGTCGACCGGGCGCTGGTGGCGTTCGTCGCCTCCACCGACGGCGGGGCGCAGCTGCGCGCGGCCGTCGACCTGCTGACGGACACGCTGCTGTCGCACCTGGCGTACGAGGAGCGCGAGCTCGTCGAGCCGCTCGCCCGGCACGGGTTCCGGTGACCGGTCACGACCGCGGCGCGCCGGCCGGGTCCGGCGTCACCCTCGTGGTCGACGTCGCGAACGTGCTCGGTGCACGGCCCGACGGCTGGTGGCGCGACCGGGCCAGGGCGAGCGAGCGCCTCGTCGCGGCCCTCGCGCGGCTGCCGGGACGCGTCCTGGGCGGGCCGGACGCCCGGCAGGACCCGCTGAGGGTGGACCGCGTCGTCGCCGTCCTCGAGGGACGTGCCCGTGGGGTGCCGGTGCCGGACGGCGTCGTCGCGGTCAGGACCGCGGGCAGCGGGGACGACGCGCTCGTCGAGCACGTCGCGGGCGCCGCCGGACCGGTCGTCGTGGTGACAGCCGACCGGGGCCTGCGGCGACGGCTACCCGCCGGGGTGAGGGTCCTGGGACCCGGTGGCCTGCGCGACGAGCTCGACCGGCTGCGGTGAGACCACCGGGGACTGCGGCCCCGGCCTGCCGAGCAGGTATCCCTGCGCCAGGTCGCACCCGGCGTCGCGCAGCGCCGCGAGCTGCCGCTCGTCCTCCACGCCCTCGGCGACCACCTCCACGCCGAGACCGCGGGCCAGCTCGACGACGCCGCGCACGACGGCCATCGAGGGGGCGTGGTCGGGCAGGGCGGCGATGAACGACCGGTCGATCTTGATCTGGTCGACGGGCAGCTGCTGCAGCCACGCGAGCGTGGAGTAACCGGTCCCGAAGTCGTCCAGGGACACCCGGACGCCGATCTGCCGCAGCTCCACGAGCCGCTCGACCACGCCGGGCAGGTTGGACAGCGACCGGGACTCCACCACCTCCAGGTGCAGCCGCTGCGGGTCCACGCCGTGGACGGCGAGCGCGGAGCGCACCGCCTCCGGCAGGCGGGGGTCCAGCAGCGTCGGGGCCGCCAGGTTGACGGCGACGTGCATGGGGCCGCCGCGTGGCCCCCACCCGGACAGCGCCGAGCAGGCTGCGCCCAGGGCCCACAGGTCCAGGTCCACCACGAGGCCGGACTCCTCGGCCAGCGGGAGGAACGCCGCCGGGCCGAGCAGACCCAGGCGCGGGTGCTGCCAGCGGACGAGGGCCTCGGCGCCGACGACGGGCAGGCCGCTGGCCCGGGCCACCTGGACCACGGGCTGGAAGAACAGCACCAGCTCGCCGGCCGCGATGGCGTGCTCCAGCTCGGCCTCGAGGGAGCCGCCACCGAGCTCGGTGGCGGTGCGCTGGCCCGAGACGGCGATCTGGTTGCGGCCGCGCTGCTTCGCGTCGTACATGGCGGCGTCCGCGGCGCGCAGCAGGAGGTCCCCGCGGCCGTCCGGGCCGTGGTGGACGGCGATCCCCACGCTGGTGGTGACGCGCACGTCGCGGCCCTCGAGCCGGAACGGGGGCTCGAAGCAGGCGACGACACGGTGCGCGAGCTCGGTGGCGACGTCCGCGTCGGGTACCGACGGCAGCAGCACGGCGAACTCGTCGCCGCTGATCCGGGCGACGGTGTCCGAGGGGCGCAGCGTCCCCAGCAGCCGGGCGGCGATCTGGCGCAGCAGCTCGTCGCCGGCGTGGTGGCCGTGGGAGTCGTTCACCTGCTTGAACCGGTCGAGGTCGCAGAAGAGCAGGGCGACGGCGTCCCGTTCCCCGGTGGCACGCAGCGCGTCGTCCATCCGCTGCGTGAACAGGCGCCGGTTCGGCAGCCCGGTCAGCGAGTCGTGCAGCGACTGGTGACGCACCGTCTGCAGCAGCTGGGCGTTGCGCAACGCCGTGGCGGCCTGGTCCCCGACGCCCTGCAGGCGCGCCAGCACGTCGTCGACGTTGGCGGGCAGGCCGTTGCGGTAGGAGGTCGTCGTCACCCCGAGCAGGGCGTCGCCGGCGACGAGCGGCACGACCACGACGTTCTGCAGCCCCAGCGCGGCCATCAGCCGGTGCAGCGGCTCGCTGACCGAGCCGAGGGCGAGCACCATGGGGTCGCGCCGTCCCAGCAGCGCGGCGAGCTCGGGGGTGGAGTGCACCGGCACCTGGTAGCCGAGCAGGAACTCCCGGCGCTCGTCCGAGTGGCCCTCCGACGCGATCGGCTGCATCACCCCCTGAGCGGGGTCCCACAGCATGAAGCTGTTGCTGTCGCTGCCGACCACGTCGGGCAGGGCCGAGCAGACCACGTGCGCCACCGTCTGCGCGTCGCCCGCCGAGGCCAGCTGGTGGGCGAGGGAGAGCACGGCCCGGGCGCGCCGCTCGTCGGACCTGCTGTCCTCCAGCGCCTCGATGAGGTCGAGGGCGGCCGCGGCGTGCCGGGCGTAGGAGCCCAGCAGCGAGCGTTCGACGGCGACGTGCGCCCGGCGGCTGCCGTACACGGCGGCCAGCCGGCCGTGGCTACGGCGGGCGGACTGGACGTCGACCACGACGGCGTCCGGGAGCCGCCCGGTGGTCAGGAGCTGCTCGGCCAGTGCCGGGACCTGCTGCGGGTCGAGGCCCGCGTGGTGCACCAGGGGCGGCCCCCCGGTGCGGTCGGTGACGGCGAGCAGGTAGGCCGGCGCCAGGACGGCGGCAGCCGCGCGCTCGGTGATGCGCTGCAGGATCTGGTCGACACCGTCGCTGTCGACCAGGTCGGACGCCGCCGACTGCAGGGCCTCGAGCTGGCCGCGCAGGGCGCGCAGCTCGGCGTCCTGGCTGCTCGTGCGCCTGCCGGGCAGCCAGCGCATCCGCCGTCGACGCGACCAGGTCACGTGGTACACGCAGGTGGGGTGGCCGTCCGACTCGCACTCGTCGTGCACGATCCGCGCGGCCGGCAGGCCGAAGACCTTTGGGACCACCGACAGCAGGCCCTGCGCGTAGGCGCAGTCGAGCCGTGAGTGCTCGTACCCGTCGTGCAGCGTGAACGACAGCACGGCGTGGTCGGGGCCGGACTCCAGCACCCGCATCGTGGACGTCGAGGAGAACTTCGGGATCAGGGCGGCCACCCCGCGGTACACCTGGCGCGGGGAGCCGAGGGTGCGGACCATCAGGACCAGGGCGTGGTTGAGGGCGTGCTCGAGCGCCGTGGTGCCGATCCGGAACGGCGTCTCGGGGTCGTCGAGGACGTCGACGGCGGCCTCGAGCAGCCGGATCCGGGTGTCGTAGGACACCCACCGGGCCTCGTCCTCGAGCTCGGCCGCGCTCTGCTCCACCCCGGCGCGCTCGACCAGGGCCCGGACGGCGTCCTCGCCCCCGGCCCTGCGCACGTACCGGACGATCAGGCTGGTCGTCGCGCCCGACGTCTCTCGCGGTTCCACGAGACCACCTCCCGACACCTCATCGACAGCGACGCGTCCCACCGTGATCCACCGTTCGGGTGGCCGCGCGTCCGACCTTCGTCGGTCCCGGGGCAGGACGCCCGTCCAGTACGGTGCCGCCCGCGGACCACACGACGATCGGGGACACGGTGATCACAGCCGAGCGGCTGGGCAAGACGTACGGGAGCAAGCGGGCGGTCGACGACCTGAGCTTCGAGGTGCAGCCGGGGCGGGTGACCGGCTTCCTCGGACCGAACGGGGCGGGCAAGTCGACGACGATGCGGCTCATGCTCGACCTGGACCGGGGATCCGGTCGCACGCTCTTCGACGGACGCAGCTACCGCGAGATCCGCCACCCGCTGCGCGAGGTCGGGACCGTCCTGGAGGCCAAGGCCTTCCACCCGACGCGCACCGCGCGCAACCACCTGCGGATGCTCGCGGCGGCCAACGCCATCCCCGCCCAGCGGGCCGACGACGTCCTCGAGCTCGTGGGTCTCGCTTCCGTCACGCACGGCCGGCCGAAGGGGTTCTCCCTGGGCATGGGTCAGCGCCTCGGGCTGGCGGTGGCGCTGCTCGGTGACCCGCACACGCTCATCCTGGACGAGCCGGCGAACGGGCTCGACCCCCAGGGCATCCACTGGCTACGGGACTTCCTCAAGGCGTACGCGGCGTCCGGGCGCACGGTGTTCGTGTCGAGCCACCTGCTGTCGGAGATGGCGCTGATGGCGGACGAGCTCGTCGTCATCGGGCGCGGACGGCTGATCCACACCGGCGACGTGCCCACGTTCGTCAGCCGCTTCTCGACGACGCAGGTGCTCGTGCGCAGCCCCAGGCTGGGCGAGCTCGTGGAGCTGCTGCGGCCACTCGGGGCGCGGGACCAGCCCACGGGGGACGGGGCGGCGCTGCTGGACGACGTGACGCCCCAGCAGGTGGGCGACGTGGCCGCCGGCCACGGCATCGCGCTGCACGAGCTCACCACGCGGACGGCGTCCCTGGAGCAGGCCTTCCTGCAGGCGACCGGCGAGTCCAGCGAGTACCGCACGCCCGACCAGCCGGGAGCCGCCGTACGGCACTTCCCTCACGACGGGACGGGGGCCGTCCGATGATCGACGCGCTGCGTTTCGAGTGGGTCCGGCTGCGGACCGTGCGTTCGACGTACTGGCTGGTCGGGCTGGCGATCGGGCTGCCCGCGGTCGTGACCGGGCTCGTCGGGTGGTTCTCACGCGAGGAGGACCTCGCGTCCGGGATCGAGGTGGCCGTCATGACGGGCGGTGTCGCGTTGTTCCCCCTGCCCATCCCTGCCGTCCTCGTCGGGATCCTCGGCGTGCTGTCCATGGGGCACGAGTACCGGCACGGCACCATCCGGCCCACCCTCTCGGCGCTACCCCGCCGCAGCGTCCTGGTAGCCGCGAAGCTCGCGGTCGTCGTGGTCGCGGCTGTGCTGGTCGCCATCGCCGGACTCGTCGCCAACTACGCCGTGTTCGCGGTGACACGTGGCGCCCCTGAGATCGACGGCAGAGGGCGGGCGGCGATGGTGGGCTACGTCGTCCTGCTCGTGCTCTGGGCCGTCGTGGGCCTGGGAGCGACCTTGCTGGCGCGCGTCACTGCGCTGGTGCTGCCGCTGCTCTTCGTGCTCCCTCTGGTCATCGAGCCCGTGCTGTTCGGGCTGACCTTCATCCCCGCGCTCGACGGTCTGCAGCCCGTGACCCGGTTCCTGCCGTTCAGTGCCGGGTCGCAGCTGGCGCAGAGCCTGCCCCTGGAGCAGGTCGCGGGTGCCTCGGGTCCGGGTCCGCTGAGCCGGGTCGAGAACGGGGCCGTGTTCGCGGCGTTCGCCCTGCTCGTCCTCGCACCCGCGTGGGCGCTGTTCGAGCGCCGCGACGCCTGAGGTCGTTCGGACCAGGACCAGGACCAACCGGGACGACGGAGGCCGGCTGCCCCTCGGGCAGCCGGCCTCGCCGTTCTGCTGTGCGCCGGACCGGGAGCGCCTCTCGGCGCGTGGCCGCTCGTAGCGGCTTCAGGTGGAGCCCGGGGCTACCGCAGCCCGACGCACGTCGAGCGTAACCGGTGGGACGCCGTGGGTGTTCCCCCGCTCAGGTGAGCCTGCCCTGCCGGTAGCGGTCGGCGGCGTGCTCGAGCTGCTCGGCCGTGCGCAGCATCCGCGCAGCCGACCGCACCGACGCCCCCGGAGAGGCACCGGAGGGCGCAGGGGCCGCCTCCGCGGTCAGCTCGGCCCGGCCGGCGGACACGATCCGGGCGAAGGCGGCGGCGCGTTCCATCGTCACGGCCAGGTCGCCGCGCGACACGCCGGTGAGGACGTCGGCCAGCATCTGCCGCACCTGCTCAGGTCCGGGCGGGTCGGCGACGCCGGCCACGACCTCGAGGACCGGCGTGCGGCGCCGTCCCTCGGCGAACTCGCGGGACGCCCCGACGGGGTCCGCCTCGACCCAAGCCCGCAGCACGTACAACCTCCACAGGACGCCGGGCAGCGAGTCCGCGGGGGAGTCGGCCCACAGGTCGGCGAGCAGCTCGAGTCCGTGCTCGTCGGCGAGGTCGACGACCCGGTCGACGACCTGCTGGTCGTCGCTGCTGCGGGCGCCCTCGACGAGCAGCCACGCGGTGGTGTGCGCCGCGCGGGCGCGCTCGGCGGGGTCGGCACCGCCGGCGGCGGAGTCCAGGGCCGCGGGCCCGAGCAGGGTGGGGCGCCGGGGGCGGTGCGGTCCGGGCGCGTCGGTGCTCACCCGCCCAGGGTGTCACCGCGAGCGGTCACCGGTCACCCCGCCACCGCCGCACCCGCGACCTCCCCGCACCGAACTGATCGTCAGACGTTTCTGGTGGTGATCACCACCAGAAACGTCTGACGATCAGTAGCCGGCGGGGGAGGGGCAGCGGTCAGGGGTGCGCGGTGCGTGGCGCTCAGAAGCGGAAGGGCTTCGGCGGGGGCGCCAGCGTGGCCCGGGGGCACTCGTCGAGCGTCAGGTTGCCGAACTTCAGGGCGTCGTCCGAGAGGGACTCGACGCTCCAGCCGTGCTCCGTGCCGAAGCGGGTCACGGTGACGCGGTAGATCGTGATCTCGTACTTGGTCGGGGTGCCGTACGCGACCTGGATGCTGCCGATGAGCTCGGCGTCCCCCGGGTGGCCCTGGCCGTTCCACGGGCGGTCGTACCGGCTCCAGACGCTGGGCTCGGACTGCCAGACGCCGCCGTTGAGCACGTCCTGGAGCGCCAGCTCGACGAGGATCGCCCGCGCCGACTCCTCGGGGACGACGGCAGCGGGTCGGATGACCTCCGAGATGACGCCCTCGTCGTACACCTCGGACACCAGCAGCTCGGAATCGTCCACGGTCCCCATACCCCTCAGTGGCCTCGCGTCGGTGGCCCTGCTCAGCCCGGCTCGGTGCCGGTGCACTCGACCTATCGGCAGCGGTGGCACGTCACTTCACCCGCGAGGTCCCACCGGTTGCCCACGACATTGTGACACGACTCGCATCACAGCCTGTCACCGATCGGTCGCGTGGCGTCAGAGTCGATGTCGGGGGTGTCGCTGGTGCGGTGGAGGTCGTTGGGGCACAATGGCCGCGTCGGACGCCGTCCGGCAGCACGCACGCCGATCCCGGTGCAGCGCTCGCGGTCCGTAGGGGAAGACGTACCTCGAGCCAGCCAAGGAGGTCGGTATGTCTGCTGCGACCACGCGCGGCGTCCTGTTCGTGCACTCCGCGCCGCGTGCTCTGTGTCCTCACGTCGAGTGGGCGGCGGGCGGAGTCCTCGGCGTGCGCGTCGGCCTGGACTGGACGCCGCAGCCGGCCGCCCCCGGGACCTACCGGGCCGAGCTCTCGTGGCAGTCGGGACCGGGCACCGGGGCGACGCTGACGTCGGCGCTGCGCGGGTGGGCCCACCTGCGCTACGAGGTCACCGAGGAGCCGAGCCCGGGGGTCGACGGCGGCCGCTGGAGCCACACCCCCGAGCTCGGGATCTTCCACGCGGTCACCGACGCCCACGGCAACGTCGTGGTGCCCGAGGACCGGGTCCGCGCGGCGGTGCTCGCCGGGGCGGACGACCCCGACGTGCTGCGGCACGAGCTCGATCTCGCCCTCGGCCGCGCGTGGGACGACGAGCTCGAGCCCTTCCGGTACGCGGGCGAGGGAGCCCCGGTGCGCTGGCTGCACCGGGTGGGCTGAACCGCCCGCACGCCCGGCGACGCGCCCGGACCCCGGCAGCGCTCGGTGGCGCCGGGGTCCGTGCGTCGAGCCGTCCGTCCTCGGGGTCCGCGACCCCGCGCGGACGGGTCGGTCAGGAGGCGGTGCGGAACGCCACCGCCACGTTGTGGCCGCCGAACCCGAACGAGTTGTTCAGGGCCACGCCCTCCCCGATCTCCCTCGGCTTGTCCAGCGCGACGTCCAGGGCCACGTCGGGGTCGAGGTCGGTCACGTTGATCGTCGGCGGGGCCAGCCGGTGGTGCAGCGCCAGGATGCTCAGGACGCTCTCCACCGCGCCCGCCGCACCCAGCAGGTGCCCGGTCATCGACTTCGTCGCCGAGACCACGACCGAGTCCACCGCCGAGCCGAGGACCGCGCGCAGGGCCGCGGCCTCCGCGACGTCACCGGCCGGGGTCGAGGTCGCGTGCGCGTTGACGTGCACCACGTCGGACGCCGAGAAGTCGCCGTCCCGCAGGGCGTCGCGCATGGCCCGGGTCGCCCCCGCCCCGACGGGGTCCGGGGCGGCGATGTGGTGGGCGTCGGAGGTCAGCCCCGCCGACACCACGTGCGCGTACACCCGGGCGCCGCGCGCCCTGGCGTGCTCCTCGGACTCCAGCACCAGGCTGCCCGCGCCCTCGCCGAGCACGAACCCGTTGCGGGCCGCGTCGTAGGGCCGCGACGCCGTGGCCGGCTCGTCGTTGCTGGTCGACAGCGCGCGCATCGCGGCGAACCCGGCGATCGGCAGCGGGTGGATCGCCGCCTCCGTGCCACCGGCCACCACGACGTCCGCCCGGCCCCGGCGGATCATGTCGGCGGCGTAGGCGACCGCCTCCGCGCCGGACGCGCAGGCCGACACGGGGCTGTGGGCGCCGGCGCGGGCACCCATCTCGATCGCGATGGCGCCGGCGGCACCGTTCGGCATGAGCATCGGGACCGTCATCGGCGACAGCCGGCGGGCGCCGCGCTCGCGCAGCGTGTCGTAGGCGTCGAGGAGCGTCCAGACCCCGCCGATCCCGGTGGCGAACACGACGCCGAGGCGCTCCGGGTCGAGCTCGGGCGCGCCGGCGTCCTGCCACGACTCGCGGGCGGCGACCATCGCGTACTGCCCCGAGGGGTCGAGCTTCTTCGCCTCGTGACGGGGCAGCACCTCCGTGGCCGGCGTGTGCAGGGACGCGGCGAAGGTCACCGGCAGCTCGTAGCCGGCCACCCAGTCCTGGGTGAGGGTGCGGGCGCCCGAACGGCCCGCGAGCGCGGCCTCCCAGGTGCTGGGGACGTCCGCGCCGAGGGGGGTCGTCGCCCCCAGGCCGGTGACGACGACGGCGCGCTGACCGGTCATGGATCTGCCTCCTGGTCGGGGGTGGTGGTGGGGGCGGGAGCCGCCCGCACCGGCCCCGTGGTCGACGGGGCCGGTGCGGTGCGGGCTGGTGCGGGCTGGTGCCGGTTGGTCGAGGTGCGGGTCAGCCCTGCGCCTGCTGCACGTAGGCGACGACGTCGCGCACGGTCCGCAGGTTCTTGATGTCGTCGTCCGGGATCTTCACGCCGAACTTGTCCTCGGCCTGCACCACGATCGAGGTCATCGACAGCGAGTCGATGTCCAGGTCGTCGGTGAAGGACTTGTCCATCTCGACGGACTCCTTGGGCAGGCCGGTCTCCTCGTTGACCAGCTCGGCGATCCCGTCGAGGATCTCCTGCTCGCTCTGCGCCATCGTGCGGTGCTCCTTCGTCTCGTCCGTGCCCGGTCGTCGCCGGGGCTGCCGTGCCGTGGACGCCGTCGCGGCGGCCACGGCGGGTCGTGCGACCCGCCCTCGCGGGCGGGGGTCTGTGCGGGGCCGGGTCAGTGCGGTGCCGGTGGTCAGGGCAGGACGACGACCTGGCTGGCGTACGCCAGGCCGGCGCCGAAGCCGATGAGCAGCGCGAGCCCGCCCGACGCAGCCTCACCCTCGCTCAGCATCCGGTCCATCGCGAGCGGGATGGAGGCCGCCGAGGTGTTGCCCGTGTCGACGATGTCGCGTGCCACCGGGACCGACTCGGGCAGGCCGAGCTGCTTGACCATCGCGTCGATGATCCGCACGTTCGCCTGGTGCGGGATGAACGCCGCGAGGTCCTCCGGCGCGACGCCGGAGGCCTCGAGGGTCTTGCGGGCGACCGGGGCCATCTGCCAGACCGCCCAGCGGAAGACGCTCTGCCCGGCCATCCTCAGCGCCGGCCACTCCGTGGTGTGGTCGCGCACGTCGATCCACGAGTGCTTCTGGGAGATGACGTCCCACGCGCTGCCGTCCGAGCCCCACTGCGTCGGCCCGATCCCCGGCACGTCCGACGGGCCGACCACCACGGCCCCCGCGCCGTCACCGAAGATGAACGCGGTGGACCGGTCGTGGCTGTCGGTGAAGTCCGACAGCTTCTCCACCCCCACGACGAGGACGTGCCGTGCGCTGCCCGCCCGGACCATGTCGGAGGCGAGCCCGACGCCGTAGCAGAACCCCGCGCACGCGGCGGACACGTCGAGGGCGGCGGCCGGCGTCGCGCCCAGGCGGTGCGCCAGCAGCGCGGCCGAGGACGGCGTCTGGTACGGGTGCGTCACCGTCGCGACGAGGACGACGTCGACGTCGGCGCCGCTGATCCCGGCCCGTTCCAGGGCGACGCGCGAGGCGTGCTCGGCCATGTCGGTGACGCTCTCGTCGGGGGCCGCGAAGCGCCGCGAGACGATGCCCGACCGCTCGCGGATCCACTGGTCCGAGGAGTCGATGTGCTCGCAGATCTCGTCGTTGGTGACGACCCGCTCGGGCCGGTACGACCCGACGGACAGCAGGCGGGCGTGCTCGGCGCCACGGGGCGCCAGCAGGGTCGCGGTCTGGGGGCTCGGTGTGCTCATGCGTCGCTCCCGGAGGGTGCGGGGGTGGGGGACGGCGGCTGGCCGCCGTGCTCGGTCACGAGGGCGGCGGCGGCCTCGAGGTCGTCGGGGGTCTTCAGCGCCACGGCGGGCACGCCGCGCAGGGTGCGCCGGGCCAGGTTGGTCAGCGTCCCCGCGGGGGTGAGCTCAAGCAGCCCGGTGACGCCGAGGTCCGCGAGGGTGTCCTGGCACAGGTCCCAGCGCACCGGGTTGCGCACCTGCCGCACGAGGCGGCGCAGCGCGTCGGCGCCGTCGGTGACCACCTCCCCGTCGGCGTTGGACAGCAGCCGCACCAGCGGGTCGGCGGGGGTGGTGCCGGCGGCGGCCTGCTCCATGGCCTCCACGGCGGGGGCCATGTGCTCGGTGTGGAACGCCCCGGCGACCTGCAGCGGGATCACGCGGGCCCTGGCGGGCGGGTCGTCCGCGAGGGCCTGGAGCCGGTCGAGGGTGCCGGCGGCGACCACCTGCCCGGCGCCGTTGACGTTCGCGGCGACCAGGCCGTGCCGGCCCAGGGTGGCGGTGACCTCGTCGGCGTCGCCGCCGAGGACGGCGCTCATGCCGGTGGGCGTCGCGGCGCTCGCCTGCGCCATCGCTCGTCCGCGCGCGGCGACGAGCCCGGCCGCGTCGCTGGGGGTCAGGACGCCGGTCGCGGCAGCCGCCGTGAGCTCGCCGACGCTGTGCCCCGCGGCGACGTCCACGCGCCGGCTGACCGCGTCGGCCAACGCCCGGCCGCCTCCGGCGAGCGCACCGGCGTCCGCGCCGTCGTCGAGCGCGGCGAGCAGGGCCTGCAGGCTCAGCAGACCTGCGGCGACGATGAGGGGCTGCGCCACGGCGGTGTCCCGGATCGTGTCGGCGTCGGAGACCGTCCCGTGCGCGGAGAGGTCGAGGCCGGCGGCGTCCGAGAGGGCGGAGAGCTGGTCCGCGGCGCCGGGCAGCTCGAGCCAGGGCGAGAGCATGCCGGGGGTCTGGGAGCCCTGACCGGGGCAGAGGAGAGCGAGCACGGTCCCAGACTCCCGGGCCGCCCGGCGCCGTGGTCGTCACGACGCCGACCAAGTGAGTGACCGGGATTTGTAGGGATCCTACAAGTGGGGAAGTGGAGCCGCGGGCGACGAGACGTCGCCGGCGCCGGCGGCCGCGACCGGTGGGCCGGCTGGTGGTGCGGCTGGTGGAGCGGTGACCGGTGCCTCCGGGGGACGGCGGTGCGCCGCTGGCGGCCCGTCGGCGAGCAGCCCGATGGTCATCCCCACCTGCAGCACGTACGCCTCGCGGGCGTTCATGGCGTTCCAACCCGTCACGTCCGCGGCGCGGCGGAGCCGGTAGCGCACGGTGTTGGGGTGCACGAAGAGGGTCCGTGCCGTGGCCTCCAGGGAGCGTCCGTGCTCCAGGTACGTGGCGACGGTGTCGGCCAGCGCGCCGCCGGCGGCCACCAGCGGGCGGTGGACGCGGTCCAGCAGCGCCCGCCGTGCGGTGACGTCGCCGGACAGGACGCGCTCGGGCAGCAGGTCGTCGGCGTGCACGGGGCGGGGCGCCTGCGGCCAGCCGCGCGCGGCCACCAACCCCGCCAGGGCGGTGCGGGCCGAGCGCCCGGCCGCCGACAGCCCCGGCACGACGGGCCCGACCACCACGGGGCCCGGTCCGAAGCGCGTGAGCAGGGCCGGGACGGCGTCCCGAGGGTCACCGGAGGAGCCCAGGACGACGACCAGGCGGTCGCCCTGCAGCCCGACGAGGGCGTCGTCGGCGGCGCTCTGCGCAGCACGCCGGACCTCGGCGACGGCGTCGTCGGCCTCCCCGGGCAGGGTCGTCCCGACGACGACGGCGACGGCGTCGTGGCCCTGCCAGCCGAGCGCGGCGACCCGCGACCGCAGGGCCTCGTCGGTGTCCCCGCGCAGCAGGGCGTCGACGACGAGGGCCTCCAGGCGTGCGTCCCACGCGCCGCGCGCCTCCGCGGCGTGCGCGTACACCTCGGCGGCGGCGAACGCGACCTCCCGGGAGTAGCGCAGCACCCCGTCGCGCAGCACCTGCTCCTCGCCGGGCAGCGCCAGCAGGTCGACGTTCTCCTCGACGACCTGCACGATCGTGCGGGTCAGCTGCAGGGTCTGGCTCAACGTGACCGAGCGGGTCAGCTCGCGCGGCGCGGTACCGAAGACGTCGGCGGTGACCTGCGGCGGCGTCGTCGGGTCGGCGTACCAGGCAGTGAACGCGGAGATCCCGGCCTGGGCGACCAGACCCACCCAGGAGCGGTCCTCCGGCGGCATCGCCCGGTACCACGGCAGCAGCTCGTCGAGGCGGCGCAGCGCGACCGTGGACAACCGGCTGCCGCCCTGCCGCAGCCTGCGCAGGGACGCCTCGCTCACCCGCTGCGCCACGGCGCGAGTCTAGGTGGAGGCGCCGGACGGGGCGTTCACCCGACCGGGTGGCGGCTTTGTCGGACAGCGACAACCCCGGGCGCGCGGGCTCGCGCACGGGCGTGACCGGGGGCCGTTGGCTATTGTCGGTGCAGGCCGAGGGCGACGCGTCGCCCCGAAGGCCCGGCCGGACGGCACGCGGGAAGGACGGCATGGGAATCCTCGACCGGGTGCGACAGCGGGTCTCCCGCGTCACACCGCAACGACTCAAGCCCGCGCTGCGCTCGGTGAGCGGGCGGGCCGGTGCGCGCCGGCGCAGCACGAGCCGCCCCCCGGCGGACCTGGCGCGCGAGAACGCGCTGCGCATGCGGCTGCACGACGACCCCAACGACGAGGCGGCCTTCGACGAGCTGGTGGAGATCGTCCGTCGCCGGGCCGTCGAGGGGCACGTCACCGAGACGGCCCCGGGCCAGACCCTGTCGCAGGACCCGCCGACGCCGCCGCAGGACCCCGAGCGCGCCGCGACCTACGCGGTCTGGGCGCTGTCGGAGGAGCTGGCGGGCAACCACCGGGCGTGGCACCCGTTGATCGAGCTCGCCAGGCTGTCGATCCACGACGACCGCGAGGGCGCGCTGCGGCGGCTGGGGACCGCCGCCGAGCGCGACCACAGCGGCCGCGCCCTGGCCGAGGGGCTCGCGATGCTGCGCGAGGTGGGCCTGCCGGACGAGGCGCTGGGGCTCGGGGTCGGGCACTGGCGTCCGCGCGAGCACGACGTCGAGGCGGGCCGCCACCTGGTCCAGTCCGCCGTCGAGGCGGGGCGGATCGCCGAGGCGCGCCGTCACCTCGAGGCGCTGTCCCAGCACCCCGACCAGGGTCGCGTCGGCCCCCTGCGGGCCGAGCTCGAGGCGCAGATCCACTCCGCGGACCCGAGGCGCCGGTCCTGACCACCGGCGCCTGACCACCGTCGACCCGTCCTCCAGGGTCAGGTCGAGGGGATGTCGAGGGGACGCAGCGAGGCCCCGGTCCGCAGGGACCGGGGCCTCGTCACGTGCGGGCCGCGCGGGGCGGGGCTCAGCCGGAGTCGCCCTCGTTGTTGCCCGTCGTCCCGGCCGTCACGTCGTGCAGCCGGTACTGCTCGTACGCCCGCCCCGGCACGTCGCGCTCGACCTCGCCGCGACGCGCCAGCTCCGCCAGCGCCTGGTAGGCGATCGACGGACCGTCGACGTGGAAGTGCCGGCGGACCGCCGGGCGGGTGTCCGACAGGCCGAAGCCGTCGGTGCCCAGCGACACGAACTCGTTCGGCACGTACTGGCGGATCTGGTCGGGGACGGCCCGCATCCAGTCCGAGACCGCCACCACCGGGCCTGTCGCGTCGTGCTGGGCGAGCCGCTGGGCGACGAACGGGGTGGGCCGCTCCTCGCCGGGGTGGTCGAACGCCCACTCGTCGCAGGCCAGGCCGTCGCGCCGCAGCTCGTTCCACGACGTGACGCTCCAGACGTCCGCGTCGACGCCGAAGTCCCTGCCGAGGAGCTCCTGGGCCTCCAGGGCCCACGGCACCGCGACGCCCGAGGCCATCAGCTGCACCCGCGGACGGCCCTCGGTGCGCTGGCCGGGGGAGAGCAGGTAGATCCCGCGCAGGACACCCTCGACGTCCAGGTCGTCCGGTTCCGCCGGCTGGGGCATCGGCTCGTTGTAGACCGTCAGGTAGTACATGACGTCGCGGTCGCGTGCGCCGCCGTCGGCGTGGGCCCCGTCCGCCCCGTACATGCGCTCCAGGGCGTCGCGCACCACGTGCCCGAGCTCGTAGGCGTACGCCGGGTCGTAGGACACGACCGCGGGGTTCGTCGAGGCCAGCAGCAGCGAGTGCCCGTCGGCGTGCTGCAGCCCCTCACCGGTCAGCGTCGTGCGCCCCGCGGTCGCCCCCAGCAGGAAGCCGCGCGTCATCTGGTCGCCCGCCGCCCACAGCCCGTCGCCGGTGCGCTGGAACCCGAACATCGAGTAGAAGATGTAGACCGGGATCATCGGCTCGCCGTGCGTGGCGTACGACGTGCCCGCCGCGGTGAAGGCGGCGACGGACCCCGCCTCGTTGATGCCGACGTGCAGGATCTGGCCCTGCTCGGACTCCTTGTACGCGAGCATCAGCTCGCGGTCGACGGACACGTAGTTCTGCCCGTGCGGGTTGTAGATCTTCGCGGTCGGGAAGAACGAGTCCATCCCGAACGTGCGCGCCTCGTCCGGGATGATCGGGACGACGCGACGGCCGAACTCCTTGTCCCGCATCAGCTCCTTGAGCAGGCGGACGAACGCCATCGTGGTCGCGACGCTCTGCTTGCCCGACCCCCGCTTGACGACCTTGTACGCGTCGTCGCCGGGCAGCTCGAGCGCCTTGGCGTCGACGCGCCGCTCCGGCACGAAGCCGCCGAGCACGCGCCGGCGCTCGCGCAGGTAGCGGACCTCCTCGGAGTCCTCGCCGGGGTGGTAGTACGGCGGCAGGTACGGGTCGGCCTCGAGCTGCTCGTCGGACACGGGGATGCGCAGGCTGTCGCGCAGGCCCTTGAGGTCGTCCAGCGTCAGCTTCTTCATCTGGTGCGTGGCGTTGCGGCCGGCGAAGTGCGTGCCCAGGCCGTAGCCCTTGATGGTCTTCGCGAGGATGACCGTGGGCTGCCCCGTGTGCTCCACCGCGGCCTTGTACGCCGCGTACACCTTGCGGTAGTCGTGCCCGCCGCGCTTGAGCTTCCAGATGTCCTCGTCGGACATCTTCTCGACCATCCGCTGCGTGCGCGGGTCGCGGCCGAAGAAGTGGTCGCGGATGAACGCGCCGTCCTCGGCCCGGTAGGTCTGGTAGTCGCCGTCCGGGGTCTGGTTCATCAGGTTGACCAGCGCGCCGTCGCGGTCGGCGCCGAGCAGCGGGTCCCACTCCCGACCCCAGACGACCTTGATGACGTTCCACCCGGCACCGCGGAAGAACGACTCCAGCTCCTGGATGATCTTGCCGTTCCCGCGGACCGGGCCGTCGAGACGCTGCAGGTTGCAGTTGATGACGAAGTTGAGGTTGTCGAGCTCCTCGAACGCGGCCACCTGCAGCAGGCCCCGGCTCTCCGGCTCGTCCATCTCGCCGTCGCCGAGGTACGCCCACACCTGCTGCTGGGAGGTGTCCTTGATCCCGCGGGCGTGCAGGTACTTGTTGAACTGCGCCTGGTAGATCGCGTTCATCGGGCCGATGCCCATCGAGACCGTGGGGAACTCCCAGAAGTCCTTCATCAGGCGCGGGTGCGGGTAGGACGGGATCCCGCCGCCCGGGTGCGACAGCTCCTGGCGGAACCCGTCGAGCTGGCCCTCCGAGAGGCGGCCCTCGAGGAACGCGCGGGCGTAGATGCCGGGGGAGGCGTGGCCCTGGATGAAGACGTGGTCGCCGCCGCCGGGGTGGTCCTTGCCGCGGAAGAAGTGGTTGAAGCCGACCTCGTACAGCGTCGCGGAGGACGCGTAGGTGGAGATGTGGCCGCCCACGGAGATGTCGGGACGCTGGGCCCGGTGCACCATCACGGCCGCGTTCCAGCGCAGGAACGCCCGGTAGCGGCGCTCGACCTCCTCGTCACCGGGGAACCACGGCTCCGACTCCGGCGGGATGGTGTTGACGTAGTCGGTGGCCGTCAGGCTGGGGACGCCGACCTGCCGCTCCCGCGCCCGCTGCAGCATGCTCAGCATCAGGTAGCGGGCCCGCTGGCGGCCGCGCTCGTCGACGACTCCGTCGAGCGACTCGCGCCACTCCGCCGTCTCCTCGGGGTCGATGTCGGGCAGCTGGCTCGGCATCCCGTTGAGGATGGGGCCGGCTTCCTCGCGTCCTGCCACGTCGGGACCTCGTTCTCCACTCGTGCGACGCGCGCGGCCGGTGACCGGTGGGTCGGGTGCGGTCGCGTGCGGTGACGGGTCCATCCTGTCCCTCCGTGCGCGCCACGTCACATCGACCCCCTCTTGACGAGCGGCGGGCGGCCTCCCCGGTAGCGTGCGCTGGATGCGCACCGAGGTCCTCGAGATCCGCACCGGCAGCGACGAGCGGGTGCACGACCTGACCGACGAGGTGGGGCGCTTCCTCGCCGACGCGGGCGCCGGCGACGGCCTGCTGCACGTGTTCGTCCCGCACGCCACCGCCGGGGTCGCGGTGATCGAGACCGGCGCCGGGTCCGACGACGACCTGCTCGCGGCGCTGGCCGCCGTCCTGCCCGCCGAGGGGCCGGCCGGCCACGGGTGGCGGCACGCGCACGGCTCGCCCGGGCACGGCCGCGACCACGTCCTGCCCGCGTTCGTCGCCCCGTACGCCACCCTGCCCGTGGTCGACGGCCGGCTGGCGCTGGGCACGTGGCAGAGCGTGTGCCTCGTCGACACCAACGCCGACAACCCCGACCGGCGCGTGCGGCTGTCCTACCTGCCCGCGTGAGCCACCGGCCCGCCCGCCCGCTGCGGCTGGCCGACGACGCGGCCCCGCCCGCCGGCGCCCGGCAGGACGTCGTCGAGCGGACCGCGGCGCGCGTCGTCCTGCTCGACGAGCGGGGGCGCACGCTGCTGTTCCGCGGCGGCGACCCCGCCCGGCCGGACCTGGGCACCTGGTGGTTCACCCCGGGCGGGGGCGTCGACCCCGGCGAGGACCTGGCCGCGGCCGCTCGCCGCGAGCTGCGGGAGGAGACCGGCGTGGTCGCCGCGGACGTCGGCCGGGTGCGCGCGACCCGCGTGTGCGGGTTCTCCTTCGAGGGGCGCTGGTACCGCCAGCAGGAGAGCTTCTTCGTCGTGCGGGCACCGGCCGCCGACGTCCACGTCGACCGGTCCGCCTGGACGGAGGTGGAGCGGCGCAGCGTCGTGGACCACCGGTGGTGGACCGCGGCGGAGCTGCAGCGGACCGGCGACGTCGTGCACCCGTCGGACCTGCTGGACCTGCTGCGCGCGGTGGGCTGACCCCGCGCCGGGGTGTTCCGCACCGGGCGGCGGGCTCGTACCGTGGAGGGGTCACCCAGCCGCGGGGAGGTCGACATGCGGGCAGCAGTCGGAGACCGGCTCACGATGCACGGCAAGGTCGTCGGGCAGGCGGACGAGGAGTGCGAGGTCGTCGAGGTCCTCGGCGAGGACGGCGGCCCGCCGTACCGGGTGCGCCACGCCGACGGGCACGAGGGCGTGCTCGTGCCCGGTCCCGACACGTCCGTGCGGTCGGCGAGCGGCTGAGGGTGCGGGTGACGCGCACAGGGTGACCGGCCGGTCAGCGGCCGGTCACGGTCGGTCACAGCCGGTCACGGCCGGTCGGAGCCCCTCGGCTCAGCCGACGGCGCCGAGCACGCGCTGCGGCCCGGCGTAGACGTTCAGCGTCGGCGGTCGCAGGAAGCCGACGAGCGTCTGGCCCGCGCTGCGGGCGACCTCGACGGCGAGCGAGGACGGCGCCGAGACCGCCGCCACCACCGGGACCCCGGCCACCCACGCCTTCTGGACGAGCTCGAAGGAGGCGCGCCCCGACAGCGCGAGCACCGTGCCGGTCAGCGGCCAGCCCCGCTCGCGCGCGCAGCGGCCGAGCACCTTGTCGACGGCGTTGTGCCGCCCGACGTCCTCGGCCGCCGCGACCAGCGTCCCGTCCGCCTCGAACAGCGCGGCGCCGTGCAGGCCGCCGGTGCGCTCGAAGGCGCCCTGCACCTCCCTGAGTCGCTGCGGCAGCCCGGCCAGCACCCGGGCGTCCACCGTGACCGCGTCCCCGCCCAGGTCCGGCGCGCCCCGTTCGCGGACGGCGTCGACCGACGCCGACCCGCACACGCCGCACGCGGACGTCACGCCGAAGGTCCGGCGGCCGGCCAGGTCGGGGGGCGCCACCCCGGCAGCGAGGGTCAGCTCCAGCACGTTGAACGTCGGTGACCCCTGCTCGTCCACGTCGGAGCAGTGCACCCCGGTCGCGACGGCCTGCGGCCCGGGCAGGAGCCCCTCGGTCAGCAGGAACCCCAGGGCCAGGTCCAGGTCGTGGCCGGGGGTGCGCATCGTCGTCACCAGCGGCTCGCCGTCCACGCGGATCTCCAGCGGCTCCTCCACCGCGACCGCGTCGGGGCGGGTCGTGACCAGCGGACGCCCCCGGGGGTCGTCGGGCAGGCGCAGCCTCACCACCGGGGTCCGCCGCGTCACCCTGCCCACGTCGTCACCCGCCGAAGGGGAGCACCGGCAGGCCGCGGCACCCGGGCGTGACCGCGAACACCGAACCGGCCTGCGGCTCCGCCTGCTCGGGCAGGCCCTGGCGGGAGGTCGTCACGTACAGCACGTCCAGGTCCTCGCCGCCGAACGCGCACGCCGTGACCTGGGAGACCGGCAACGGCACCACGGCGTCGAGCCGGCCGTCCGCGTCGTGACGACGCACCACGGAGCCGCCGAAGAGCGCGACCCAGACCCCGCCCTCGGCGTCCACGGCCAGGCCGTCCGGCGTCCCGTCCTCGGCGTCGACGTGCGCGAAGGGCCGACGGTCGACGAGGGCGTCGCCGTCCACGTCGAACACGTCCACCCGCTGGGTGGTGCTGTCGACCCAGTACGCCCGGGAGCCGTCGGGGGAGACGCCGAACCCGTTGGCGACCCCGGCCTGCTCGACGAACGGGGCGACACCCAGGTCCGTGCCCACCCGCAGCAGCGCACCCCGGCCGGGCGAGCCGTCGTACGCCATCGACCCGGCGAACAGCGTCCCCGACGGGAGGCACCCGCCGTCGTTGAACCGCACGCCCGGGTCCTCCCACAGCGGTGGCAGCGGCCGCAGCTCGTCGTCCTCGGAGCCGGCGAGGGCCAGCGTGCGCTCCAGCGCGACGACGAAGCCGCCGCCGGAGCGGGGCCGCACGAACGCGGCGACCTCGCCCACGTGCCGGCGTCGCACGCGGTCGCCGTGCAGGGTGAGCAGGTCACCGGCCGTCAGGTCCACGAAGCGCAGCCCGCCCCAGGTGGGCGACCAGCACGGGCCCTCCGCGTGGTGCGCCACCGGCCCGGTCACGTTCTCGACGTCGTCCACGGGCACAGTCGAGCACGACGGCGGCGCCGACGCGACGCGTCCGTCCCGCCGGACCGGCCGGGGCGACCTGTCCGGGCCCGACCAGGGCCGATGCACTACCGTCGGACGCGCGGAGGTGAGAGCCTTCGCTGCACAGGGCCCGGGCAGGGTCGGAGCGTTCGAGACAGGGAGCAGCACGTGGGCGCGACCGCGGATCCCGCGGCGGATCAGGGTGTGGCGACGCGTCTGGGCTTCACGCCCGGCCAGCTCGTGCAGGAGTTCGGCTACGACGACGACGTCGACCAGGACCTTCGCGACGCGATCGAGGACGTCACGGGCGAGGAGCTCCTGGACGAGGACGCGCAGGACGTCGTCGACGCCGTCGTGCTGTGGTGGCGCGAGGAGGACGGCGACCTCGTCGACGGGCTGCAGGACGTGATCCCGTCCCTCGGCGAGGGTGGGGTCATCTGGCTCCTGACGCCCAAGGCGGGCCGCGACGGCCACGTGGAGCCTTCGGACATCCAGGAGGCCGCCACGACCGCCGGGATGCACGCGACCAAGAGCGTCAGCGCCACGAAGGACTGGTCCGGCACCCGTCTGGTCGCGCCCGGCACCCGGCGCGCCTGACACGCCGCGGGCCGGCGCCCGCTCGGTCCGGCTCGCCTCTCAGTCCCGCCGCAGCCCTCTCAGTCGCGCCGCAGCACCGACGTCACCCCGCCGGTGACCCCGGCCGACACCCGCGCGAGCAGGCGGCCCGTCTGGCCGATCGCCCCCAGGCTGGCCTCCAGCGCCGACCCACCCGGCAGGCCGGGCACGTCACGCAGCGCGGGCAGCAGCCTGACCAGACCCGCCGGGTGGTGCACGCGCAGCCTGCGGGTGGCGAGCAGCTGCGCCGCCAGCGCCCGCCCGGAGGCCGCCTCGAGCACGTCCGAGGCCTCGCCGGCCAGCGCCGGCCAGCCCAGCCGGGCCGGTCGGACACCGAGGTCCACCTCGATCGTGGTCCAGCTCCCGTCCTCGGCGGACCCGGTCGCCCAGCAGCCCTGCGGGGTGGCCACCGCGAACGTCGCCGCGACGCGGTGCCGGGCGCTGAGCGCACCGACCACGTCGGTCATCCCCGCGACGCCCGCGCCGAGCAGCTGCTCGGGGACCGTCCCCGCGGTCGCGTCGGCGACGTCCAGGCCGTGCACGGCTAGCTCGTAGGCCTGGGCCACCAGGAGCCCGGCCAGAGGCAGGGGTCCCACCACGGAGGCCACGGGCCGCCGGCCGAGCTCGGCGCCCTCGGGTCCCCTGAGCAGGGCCAGGACGGCGTCGCGCGCGGCCTCCAGGGCGCCGACGACCTCGGCGCGGCTGGCGTCGTGGTGCGCCGCGACCACCCCGGCGTTGCGGGCGTCGGTGTCGTCGGCCGTGCCGACCGTGCCCGCGCGGGCGTCGGCGACGAGGCGCTCCAGCCGGCGCTCGTCGACGTCCCACCGGCCGAGGTGCACCAGCACGTGGCGCACCGTCCAGCCCGGGAGGCGGGTCTGCGCGTCCAGGTCGGCGTCGGCGGCCATCCCCACCAGACCGTCCCATGCCGGCCCCAGCAGCGCGGCCACGTCCACCGGCTCGCAGGACGCCAGCCCCCGCTCCCCGGGCTCGGGGACGAGGTCACGTGCACGCGGTGCCACACTGTCATCCTGCCGCCCGACCGCCGGCGCAGCCACCGTGGCCCGCGCCGGCCACCGACGAGAGGACCCCGATGACCGAGACGGCCACCGCCGCCCCCACGGTGGGCGCCCCCGCGCCCGACTTCACCCTGCGCGACCAGGACGGTCAGGACGTCAGCCTGTCCGCCTTCGCGGGGCAGTCCGCCGTCCTCGTGGTCTTCTACCCCTTCGCCTTCTCCGGCATCTGCACCGGCGAGCTGTGCGAGATCCGCGACGACCTGGCGGCGTTCCGCGCCGACGGCGTCCAGGTCCTGGCCGTCTCCTGCGACCCGGTGTTCGCGCTGCGCGCGTGGGCGCAGGCCGAGGGGTACGAGTTCCCGCTGCTCAGCGACTTCTGGCCGCACGGCGAGGTCGCGCGCACCTACGGGGTCTTCAACGAGACGACGGGGTCGGCCACCCGCGGCAGCTTCCTGGTCGACCGCGACGGCGTGCTGCGCTGGGCCGTCGTGAACGGCATGGGGGAGGCCCGCGACCTCGCGGCGTACCGCGAGGCCGTCGCGGCGCTCTGACGCGCCATCGGATCCGGTCGCGCCCTTCCCGTGACGGTGCGCCGTACGGTTTCCTAGAGGCGCCACGGTCGCCGCTGGCCCGAGACTACGGCGGCCGTGGCCCTCTGCCGCCCGGCGCAGGCCGGGTCGCACCCGACCCGGCCTGCGCCGGGTGAGGGCCTGTAGCTCAGCTGGTAGAGCACCGCGCTTACACCGCGGGTGTCGTCGGTTCGAACCCGGCCGGGCCCACCCACCTGCCCACCCGTCCGCGTCGGCGGCCCGGCGGGCGCCCGGCCCCCGCGCCGGCGTCGGGCAGGTAGCCTCCCGCGCGTGGCCCGCAGCGACCCCGACACGACACCGGACCCGACCGACCCGACGGACCCGACCCACCCGACCGGCCAGGCCGACGCGGCCGGTGGCACCGGGTCCACGACGGCCCGGCTCGGGGACGTGGTGGACCACCTCGACGCGCTGTACCCGCGGCAGTGGGCCCAGGACTGGGACGCCGTGGGCCTGGTCTGCGGCGACCCGGACGCCGAGGTGCGCCGGGTCCTGCTGGCCGTCGACCCCGTCGGGGAGGTCGTCGAGGAGGCCCTCGCCGGCGCGGCGGACCTGCTCGTCGTCCACCACCCCCTGCTGCTGCGCGCCGTGCACTCGGTGGCGGCCGACCGGTGGAAGGGCGCCCTGCTCCACCGGTTGGTGCGCGGTGGCTGCGCGCTGTACGTGGCGCACACGAACGCCGACGCGGCGGTCCCCGGGGTGTCCGACGCCCTCGCGCGCGTCCTCGGCCTGACCGGCCTGCGGCCGCTCGTGCCCGTGCCGCAGGACCCGCGGCTGAAGCTGGTGACGTTCTCCCCGGCGCAGTCCGCGCCGGCCGTGCTGGACGCGCTCACCGGGGCCGGGGCAGGGCACATCGGCGAGTACAGCCGCTGCGCCTGGACCACCACCGGCACGGGCACCTTCGAGCCCGGCCCCGCCGCCCGCCCGCACACCGGCGAGCCGGGCCGGCGCGAGGAGGTGGCCGAGACGCGGGTGGAGGTGGTGCTGCCCGCCCGTGCCGCGTCGTCCGTGGTGGCGGCCCTGCGGTCCGCGCACCCCTACGAGGAGCCCGCCTACGACCTGCTCGTGCTCGCGGACGAGCCGTCGCCGCGCGGCCTGGGCCGCATCGGCACGCTGCAGGCGGCGACGACGCTGGAGCGCTTCGCCGGGGAGGTCGCGCGCTCGCTGCCGCACACCGCGCAGGGGGTGCGCGTCGCCGGTGACCCGGCGGCCGTCGTCCGCACGGTGGCGGTCTGCGGGGGCAGCGGCGACTCGCTGTTCGACGAGGTGCGCGCCAGCGGCGCGGACGTGTTCGTCACCGCGGACCTTCGCCACCACCCGGCGTCCGAAGCCCGCGAGGAGGCCCGCGGGGGACCGCCGTACCTGGTCGACGTCGCCCACTGGGCCAGCGAGTGGCCCTGGCTGCACGGGTGCGCGGACCGCCTGAGCGGGGTCCTCGAGGAGGCCGGCACTACGGTGGACGTCACCGTGTCCGGGGCCTGCACCGACCCGTGGACGTTCCGCGTGCCCAGCTCTGGAGGAATCGTCAGGTGACCACCGCCAACGCCCTGGACCAGGTCCGGCTGCTCGACGTCCAGGCCCTCGACACCCGGCTGGCCCAGCTCGCCCACCGGCGGCGCAGCCTGCCCCAGCACCAGCAGCTGGCCGACCTCGGGGCCCGGGCCACGGTCCTGCGCGACGAGCTCGTCACGGCCCGGACCGCTGCGGACGACGTGCGCCGCGAGCTCGCGAAGGCCGAACGGGACGTCGAGCAGGTGCGCACGCGCGCGGACCGCGACCAGCAGCGCCTGGACTCCGGTGCGGGCAGCGCCAAGGACCTGCAGGCGCTCCAGCACGAGCTGGAGTCGCTCGCCCGCCGGCAGCGGACGCTGGAGGACGCCGAGCTCGAGGTGATGGAGCGGTTGGAGGCGGCCGAGGCGGAGGTCGCCCGGCTCGAGGCCGAGCAGTCCGGCCTGTCCGCCGAGTCCGACCGCGTCACCGCCGAGCGGGACGCCGCGCTGGCCGAGCTGGACGCCGAGTCCGGCCGCGTCGCGGCGGAGCGCGAGCAGGTCGCCGAGGGCCTCGACAGCGGTCTGGTCGCCCTCTACGAGCGGGTCCGGGAGGCCAGCGGCGGTCTCGGTGCCGCCGCGCTCAAGGCCCGTCGCTGCGAGGGCTGCCGGCTGGAGCTGACCCCCGTCGACCTCGGCCGGATCCGCGCCGCGGCGCCCGACGAGGTGCTGCGGTGCGAGGAGTGCCGCCGGATCCTGGTGCGCACCCCGGACTCCGGGCTGTGAGCGGCGTCCGGTCCCTCGTCGTCGAGGCCGACGGCGGCTCGCGCGGCAACCCCGGCCCCGCCGGCTACGGCGCCGTCGTCAAGGACGCCTCCACCGGGGAGGTGCTGGCCGAGGACGCCGCCGCGATCGGCAGGGCCACGAACAACGTCGCGGAGTACCGCGGGCTCGTCGCCGGGCTGGAGGCGGTGGCCGCGCTGGACCCGTCCGCCAGGGTCGAGGTGCGGATGGACAGCAAGCTGGTCGTCGAGCAGATGTCCGGTCGCTGGCAGGTCAAGCACGAGGACATGCGACGCCTCGCCCGGCGGGCCCGCGAGGTGCTCCCCCCGGCGCAGGTCACGTACACGTGGGTCCCGCGGGCGATGAACGGCCACGCCGACCGTCTGGCCAACGAGGCGATGGACGCCGCCGCCCGCGGGGAGTCCTGGGAGCGGCACCGCGTCGCCGCTGAGCCGACGTCCGAGCCGACGTCCGAGCCGACGTCCGAGGCACCGGCCGCCGACCCGACGCGACTGCGTCCCGACACGCTCGCCGTGCGCGGCGGGCTCGACCGCACCGACTTCCACGAGACCGCCGAGGCGATGTTCCTCACGTCCGGCTTCGTCTACGACACGGCCGCGGACGCCGAGGCGGCGTTCGCCGGTGACGTCGACCGCTTCGTCTACTCCCGGTACGGCAACCCCACGGTCGCCGCCTTCCAGGAGCGGCTGCGCCTCGTCGAGGGCGCAGAGGCGTGCTTCGCCACCGCCAGCGGCATGTCGGCGGTGTTCACCGCGCTCGCCGCGCTGCTGAAGGCGGGGGACCGGGTCGTCGCCGCCCGCAGCCTGTTCGGCTCGTGCTTCGTCATCCTCGACGAGATCCTGCCCCGCTGGGGCGTGGAGACCGAGTTCGTCGACGGGCCCGACCTCGCCCAGTGGGAGCGGGCGCTGTCCACCCCCGCGGACGCCGTGTTCTTCGAGTCGCCGTCCAACCCGATGCAGGAGCTGGTCGACGTGCGGGCCGTCTGCGACCTGGCGCACGCGGCCGGCGCGCAGGTGGTCGTGGACAACGTGTTCGCCACCCCGGTCCTGCAGCGCTCCTTCGACCTGGGCGCGGACGTCGTCGTGTACTCGGCGACCAAGCACCTCGACGGGCAGGGACGCGTCCTGGGCGGCGCGGTGCTCGGCAGCCGCGAGTTCGTCGACGGCCCCGTGCAGAACCTGATGCGGCACACCGGCCCGTCGATGAGCCCGTTCAACGCCTGGGTGCTGACCAAGGGCATGGAGACCCTCGGCATGCGGGTCAGGCACTCGACCGCGGCGGCGCTGCGGGTGGCGCAGTGGCTCGAGGAGCAGCCGGGTGTCCGGTGGGTGCGCTACCCGTACCTGCCCTCCCACCCGCAGCACGACCTGGCCCTGCGGCAGATGAGCGGCGGCGGCACCGTCGTCACGTTCGAGCTGGAGCCGGGTGCGGGGGAGTCCGGCAAGGACGCCGCCTTCCGGGTCCTCGACGCGCTGCGGGTCGTCGACATCTCCAACAACCTCGGCGACTCGAAGTCGCTCGTGACGCACCCGGCGACGACGACGCACCGCCGGCTCGGCCCGGAGGGCCGCGCCCGCGTCGGCATCACCGACGCGCTGGTGCGGCTGTCGGTCGGCCTCGAGGACGTCGAGGACCTGCTCGAGGACCTCGACCAGGCGCTGCGCCGGCGCTGAGGGCACGGGCGGACGCGCGGGCCGTCAGTCGCGGACGACGACGTCCAGGGTGCGCGTCCGGTCGCGCGCCGGCGACGTGAGCTCGACGTCGTACCGCTCGCCCACGGCCGCCGCGAGCTGCTCGGCGGTCCGCGGGTCCCGGCCGGCCCGGGTCAGCAGGTGACGGGCGACGAGCCCGCGGGTGTGCTTGGCCATGTGCGAGACGACGCTGCGACGGCCCGCGCTCTCCCGCAGGACCCGGACCGCGACCACGGCCGCGGCCCGTCCGGTGTCGGGGCGCCAGGCCGCGGCGTAGGTCGCCGAGCGGCAGTCGACGACGACGCGGCCCTCGGCCTCGGGGTCCAGGACCGGTGTCAGCCGCTGGCGCCAGAACGCGGCCAGGGGCCCTGGTCCGGGCAGGTCGACGCCCATGGACAACCGGTAGGGAGGCACCCGGTCGCCTGGCGCCAGCACGCCCCAGGCGGCCGACACGACGAGCAGGCGCGAGGCGGCGCGCCGCTTGGCCCCTGCGGGCAGCGTCGGCCAGTCGAGGGCGTCGTACAGCACCCCGGTGTACAGCGCGGACGCCGGCAGGGCGGGCTCGGTCCGCCACCGGGTGCTGCGCTCCACCTCGGCGGCCAGCGACGCACCGACGTCGAGCAGCTCCAGCGCGTCCGGGTGCGCGCTGACCTTCTCCAGGGCGTCGAGGACCTGCAGGCGGGCGTCCGTGAGCTCCGGGCGGGACAGGGTGCGGGGGACCACGGGCGTCCCGCGGCGACGGGACGCCTTGCCCTCCGACGGCGGCAGCAGCACGAGCACGACGTCAGGGTAGGCGGGCGCCGGGCCGCCTGACCCGGCGGGCCGCAGCGGTCGCCGGTCCCTAGGGTGGCGGTCCACGGCCGGGTCGCCCGGTCGGCACCGAGCAGCGGACGGAGAGCCATGGCCCCGACGAGAGTGCGACGCACCCGCTCCGACGGACCCGCCCCCAGGGACGCCGTCGTGGAGGGTACGGAGCTGACGCGCGCCATGGACGCCGTGCGCGCGGAGCTGGACCTGCCCGACGCCTTCGGTCCGGACGTGCTCGCCGAGGCGCAGGAGTCGGCGGCCGCCCCGGACCTGCCGGACGCGGACCTGACCGAGGTGCCGTTCGTGACGGTCGACCCGCCCGGGGCCACCGACCTCGACCAGGCGCTGCACCTGTCGCGCCGTGGGACCGGGTACCGGGTGCGCTACGCCATCGCCGACGTCCCCGCCTTCGTCCGGCCCGGGGGTGCGGTGGACGCCGAGGCGCGCCGGCGCGGGCAGACGCTGTACGCCCCCGACGGCCGGGTGCCGTTGCACCCGCCGGTGATCAGCGAGGGTGCCGCGAGCCTCCTGCCCGGCCAGGACGCACCGGCGTTCGTCTGGACGATCGACCTGGACGCCGAGGGGCGCACCACCTCGGCGCAGGTGCGTCGGGCGATGGTGCGCAGCCGCGTCCAGCTCGACTACGAGCAGGTCCAGGCGGACGTCGAGGCCGGTACCGCGGACGACGTCCTGCTGCTGCTGCGCGAGGTCGGCGAGCTGAGGATCGCCCTCGAGCAGGAGCGGGGCGGCGCGAGCCTGGCGATCCCCGACCAGGAGGTGGTGGTCCACCCGGACGGGTACGAGCTGCGGCTGAGGCCCCCCGTGCGCAGCGAGGACTGGAACGCCCAGGTGTCGCTGATGACCGGGATGGCCGCCGCCGAGCTCATGCTCACCGGCGGCGTGGGCCTGCTGCGCACCATGCCGCCGCCGGACGAGCGGACCCTGGAGCGGTTCCGCCGCCAGGCCGCGGCGCTGGGTAGCCCGTGGCCGGACGAGCTCGACCAGGGCGCGTTCCTGCGGCGCCTGGACCCGGCGGACCCTCGGCAGCTGGCGCTGCTGCACGAGTCCGCCACCCTGTTTCGTGGCGCGGCGTACACGCCGTTGGTCGACGGGGGCGCACCGGACGTGGTCCAGCAGGCCGCGGTCGCCGCGCCGTACGCGCACGTCACCGCGCCGCTGCGCCGCCTCGTCGACCGCTTCGGCCTCCTGGTCTGCGAGGCGCTGTGCGCGGGCCGGGAGGTGCCGGGGTGGGTCCGGGACGCGCTGCCCGACCTGCCGGAGGCGATGTCGGCCAGCGACCGGGTCGCCGGTGCCCTGGAGCGCGCCGCGGTCGACGCCGCCGAGGCGGCCGTGCTGCGCAGGGACGTCGGCCGGACGTTCCCGGCGGTCGTGGTCGAGGTGGTCAAGGGCGACCGCGGTCTCGTCCAGGTCACGGACCCGCCCGTCCTCGCGGCCTGCGACGGGGCCCTCGAGCTCGGCACGGAGGTGACGGTGCGGCTCACCGAGGCGGACCCGGTGAGCCGCACCGTGCGCTTCGCGCTCGCCTGAGACGACGGCCGGACGCGCCGCGGTCAGCCGCCGTCGGCCGCGTGCCGGTCGGCGTTGGCGTGGATGGCGTCGCGGACGTACTGCGCCAGGCCCTGCGCCAGCTCCTCGTACGTGCGGGTGAACCGCGGGTCCGTGACGTACAGGTCGCCCAGGTTGCGGTGGAACTCGGGCGTCAGGTCGTAGAACCGGTCGTGGATCTGCCGGCGGGCGCGCTCGGCCGCGTCCATCGCCCGCTCGGACGTCGGGGGCTCCCCTGCGCCCATCGCGGCGGCGAGCTCGGCGCTGATCGCGTCGGACTCGGCCTTGATCTCCTCCCAGTCCTGCTTCGTGTAGCGGGCGGTGCGCTCGCGCGACTGCCGCCACGCGTCGGTGTCACCCCACCGCTGCTCGGCCTCGGCGGCGTACTCGTCCGAGAAGCCGTCCCCGAACAGCTCCCGCTGCTCCTCCGTGGTCAGGTTCACTCCACTCACTTCGGCCTCCAGGGCTCGGTCGATGGCTGTGACGAGACCGCGCATCTCCTCCAGCCGGGACTCGACCGCGGCCCGCTGCCGCCGCAGGTGCGCGGCGACGTCGGCGTCGGGGTCGTCCAGGAGCAGCGCGATCTCCTCCAGGGCGAACCCGAGCCTCCGGTAGACCACCACGTGCTGCAGACGGGTCACGTCGTCCGGCGTGTACAGCCGGTACCCGGCCGCGGTCCGGGCGCTGGGTCGCAGCAGGCCGATCTCGTCGTAGTGGTGCAGGGTGCGCACGGTCACGTCGAGCAGGTCGGCCAGCCGGCCCACCGTCAACGTCTGCTGGTCGGCCTGGTGGCGGTCTGCCTGGTGCGGTGCCTCGGTCATGCCACCACCGTCCCGGCTCACGTCGGGTGAGGGTCAAGCGGGTTCGGGAGGGGTCGGCCGGCCAGCGTCGACGCCGCCGCGAGGACGGCCGCCGCCCCCTCCTGCGGGGACGTCGTCGAGGTGTCGACCTCGAGGTCGTAGTCGCGGTCCGCCGCGGCGAGCGCCGCGTGCACGACGGGGAGCTGGGCGGCCGCCTGCCCCAGCGTCCGCTCGCCGCGCTCCGCCTCGCGGCGGACCAGGACGTCCGGGGGGCACCCGACCCGGACCCAGAGCACCGGCAGGCCGTCCAGCGCCGCGACGAGGTCGCGCGCCCACGCGGGGGACAGCAGGACGTGGTCGACGACGACGTCCGCGCCGGACCGTGCGGCGGCCGCCACCGCACGGTGCATGGCCCGGGTCAGCAGGTCCCCGGCCGGCCCTGGTTCGACGGCGCTGATCGCGCCGTCCGGTCCGTGCCGGTACCGCTGCACCTCGGGCCACCGCGGACCGAGGTACCGGCGGGGGAGCGTGCCGAGGAACCGGTCCAGGCCCAGGTCCAGCCACGGGGCGTCCTCGGCGTCCTGGACGGCGCGCAGGAGCGTGCTCTTGCCGGCGCTCGACGTCCCGTTGAGGACGACGACGCGGCCGCGGTCACGGGTCACGGGCTCATCATGGCGCTCGTCGCGTGCTCCGCGCCCGGTCCGGGGCGGCTAGGCTGGGGGAGCGGACGAGCCGGCCGGGCGGCCGCGTCGGGGCCTGCGGGCCCTGCCGAGGAACGTCCGGGCTCCGCAGGGCAGGGTGGTGGGTAACACCCACCCGGGGTGACCCGCGGGACAGTGCCACAGAAAGCAGACCGCCACGCGCACGGGCTCCGGCCACGGCGCGGGGTAAGGGTGAAACGGTGGTGTAAGAGACCACCAGCGCACCGGGTGACCGGTGCGGCTCGGTAAACCCCACCCGGAGCAAGGCCAGACAGGGAGCGTCCGAGGGCTGCCCGCCCGAGCTCCCGGGTAGGCCGCTGGAGGCGTGCGGCGACGCACGTCGTAGATGGATGGTCGCCCATCGGACCACGGGCAACCGTGCCGAGGACAGAACCCGGCGTACAGGCCGGCTCGTCCGCACCCGGCCCGGTCCCGGGCGTCGGCTCCGACGCCCGGGACCTACCGCGTCGGTGCGACGCCCCCGGTGCCCGGACCGGGCGGCGGGACGGGTTGCGGGGCCGGCTGCCGGGCGGGGTCGTGCGCCCGGATCACCGCGAGCGGTTCACCAGGAGCAGCAGGTGATCGGCGTCAGGGCCTGCGCGGGCAGGCTCGAGGCGATCACGACGGAGACGCCGAGGACGAGGGTCGACCAGAAGCGGCGCACGGGGACCTCCTGAGGATGGGGCGGACGGTGACACCGTTCACATGGTGACCCAGAGTGAGCCGCAGGTCGAGCCCCGTCACCGGACCGCAGCAGCGGCGAGCGGACGTGACTGCGCGTCTTGCCGCAGTCACGACGTGTTCATCGATCCAGGTGGTGGACGTATCCGGCCAAAGGGGAGATCGTGCGGAAACGGGCACCCGGAGGCCGCCGCCGGAGTGGTTTCCTTGGGCCGTTCGGGTGAATCCGAGACAGCACTCAAGTCAGGGGCCTAGCGTGCCGATGACAGCAGCAGACGTCAGGAGCGGACGTCACCAGCGGACCGGGCGGTCCGTGGTCGAGCCGGCAAGGAGGTGGTCACCGTGCGGGAGCGTCTCGCCGGTGTGCGCAGCAACCCCGCCGAGCTCGTCGCCCTCGGCGTGGCCGCCGCGCTGATCGCCGCCACCGCCGTCACGGCGGGCAACCGGATGTCCGCCCCCGACGACGCCGGCGCCACCCAGCTGGCCGCCCTCCACGGCGAGGACCTCGCGGGCGCCTACGTCAGCGGCCGCTCGTCCGCCCGCGCCGCGCTCGCGGAGCCGGACGGTGCGGACGTGCGGCGCGCGGACGCCCCCACGAGCCCGCCCCCGCTCGCCGCCGACCCGTCGGTGCCGGCGCTCAGCCCGTGGATCACCGACACGGCCGCCGAGGCCGCCGCGAGCACCCAGCGCCGGGGCGCCGAGGGCGTGGCCGCCCCCGCGGGGACGACGCCCGGTCACCCCACCGGGTCGACCGCGTCGTCCGGGCCCGGGGCGGGCACCACCACCTCGCCCACGACCGGCAGCACCCCGTCGCCGAGCGCCCCGCCGACCACCTCGACCCCGAGCGCCCCGCCGACCACGTCGACCCCGAGCGCCCCGCCGACCACGTCGACCCCGAGCGCCCCGCCGAGCGTCAGCTCGCCCGACACCAGCCCGCCGCCGCCCTCCGGCGGGGGCGACGGCGACACCGTGCCCAAGGACGGGACGACCACCTCGACCACCTCGACCACCGGCACGTCGGCGCCGGCTCCCACCGCCCCGACGCCCGCCCCCACGGCCAGCCCCACCGGGCAGGCGCCCCTCGGCTCCGGTTCGGACTGACCCGGCTGAGCCGGCTGACCCGACTGCTCCCGCTGGTGCCCGTGGAGCGGTCAGTCAGCCACTCGACGCCTCCTCCGCGGCGATCGCCGCGGCTCCGACGATGCCGGCCTGGTTGCGCAGCTGCGCGGGCACGACCGGCGTCCGCAGGTCGAGCAGCGGCAGGAAGCTGTCGTGCTTCTTGCTCACCCCGCCGCCGACCACGATGAGGTCGGGCCAGAACAGGTCCTCCACGACCCGGTAGTACCGCTGCAGCCGTGCCGCCCACTGCTGCCAGTCGAGGTCCTCGCGCTTGCGCGCGGAGTCCGCCGCCCGGGTCTCGGCGTCGTGCCCGTCGACCTCGAGGTGACCGAGCTCGGTGTTCGGCACCAGGACGCCGTCCACCAGCACGGCGCTGCCGATGCCCGTGCCCAGCGTCGTGACGACGACGACGCCGTCGACGTCACGGGCCGCCCCCCAGCGGGCCTCCGCCACCCCCGCGGCGTCGGCGTCGTTGACCACCACCACGTCGTGACCGGTCGCCTCACGCAGCAGGGCCGCGACGTCCGCGCCGATCCACGCGTCGTCCACGTTCGCGGCGGTGCGCGCCACCCCGTGCTGCACGACGGCCGGGAAGGTGACCCCCACCGGGCCGTCGCCGCAGGCCCCCACCACCTCGGCGACCACCGGGACGACGGCGTCCGGGGTCGAGGGCTGCGGGGTCGGGATCCTGGTCCGCTCCGCGGCCAGCTCGCCGCGGTCGAGGTCGACCGGTGCGCCCTTGATCCCCGACCCGCCGACGTCCACGCCGATCGCCCGGCCGGTGGGCGGGGCCACGTGCCGGTGCCCGGCGTGCCGTGCGCCCGAGTCCGCTCCTGCTGCCACGTCGTCCTCCTCGGGTCGCGGAGCACCAGACCACCGGAGGACGGGCGGTCCCGCAACCCGGGTGCCGGTGACGTGCGGCGCTCCGGCGCGGTCAGGGGAGGGTGAGCACCTCGGCTCCCGAGTCGGTGACCAGGACGGTGTGCTCGAACTGCGCGGAGACCGAGCCGTCGCGCGTGACCACCGTCCAGTCGTCGTCCCACATCTCGCACTCGTGCGAACCGAGGTTGAGCATGGGCTCGATCGTGAACGTCATCCCCGGCTCGATGACGTCGTCGTGCCTGGGGGCGGCGTCGTAGTGCGGCACGATCAGCCCCGAGTGGAAGGACGTCCCGATCCCGTGGCCGGTGAACTCGCGCACGACCCCGTACCCGAAGCGGCGCGCGTAGGACTCGATCACCCGGCCGACGACGTTGACCTCCCGGCCGGGGGCGACGGCCTTGATCGCCCGCTCCGTCGCCGTGCGGGTCCGGTCGACCAGGTCGCGGACCTCCTGGTCGACGTCGCCGACGAGGAAGGTCGCGTTGTTGTCACCGTGCACCCCGACGCCGTCGACCACCAGGTAGGCCGTGATGTCGACGTTGCAGACGTCCCCGTCCTGCAGCACCGTCGAGTCGGGGATGCCGTGGCACACCACCTCGTTGACGCTGGTGCACAACGACTTCGGGAAGCCCCGGTACCCCAGCGTTGAGGGGTATGCGCCGTGGTCGAGGAGGAACTCGTGCCCGACCCGGTCCAGCTCGTCGGTCGTCACCCCCGGGCGCACGTGGCGCCCGACCTCGGCGAGCGCCTGCGCGGCGAGCCGGCACACCACGCGCATCCGCTCGACCGTCTCGGCGTCCTTGACCTCGGACCCCGTGAAGGGTGCGGGGGCGGGGCGGTCGACGTACTCCGGCCGCGGGATCGACGCCGGGACGGCCCTCCGGGGTGAGACGGTGCCGGGCTCGAGCCGCCGGCGTGGTCGGGCGGACGGGCGGTCCGTGGTGCTGGACGACATGCTGGGAGTCTAGGCGCGGGCCGGTGGGGCCGACCCGCCGGTGAGCACCGCCGGTGGGCGCCGCCAGTGGGATTCGTGACGTGGGCGTCGTGGGACGAGGAGGGCACGTGGCACAGGAGTACTGGTTCAACGTCGAGACGCAGCAGGTCGAGGAGGGGCACCAGAGCGACTGGCGCAACCTGCTCGGCCCCTACCGCACCCGCGAGGAGGCGCAGCAGGCGCTGCAGACCGCCCGCGAGAACACCGAGCGCTGGGACGCCGAGGACCGCGCGTGGGAGGGCGACGACGACGCCTGACCGGTCACCCGTTGTGCCGCGGCCCGGTTGCTGGTCTGCTGTGGGGGTCAGGTGCGGACCCGGTCCCGCCGGACCGGATGGGTGAGCCGTAGGAGGCGCCGTGAGCAGTCCCAGCCAGTCCACCGCTGAGGAGACCACCGGGGAGCCGGTGCGGGTGACCCGCTCCGTGGGGGCTCCCGTCGAGAAGGTCTGGGAGCTGTTGATCAGCGCCCAGGGCACCGAGGACCTGCTGGGTCGCGGCGCCACCCTGGGCAACAAGGGCGAGCCGTGGCACGCCGAGGACGGGACCGAGGGCGTCGTGCGCAGCTACCACCCGATGGAGCAGCTGCGCGTGTCCTGGCACGCCGACGCCGGCGCGCCGCGCACCCTCGTCGACCTGCACCTCGTCGCCGAGGACTCGGGGACGCGGCTCGACCTGGTGCACGAGCACCTGCCCGGCGACGCCGACCGCGAGGTGCTGCGGACGCGCTGGGAGGAGGCGCTCGCCCGGCTCGAGTCCACCCTCGGGTAGGGCCTGCGGCGGCGCGGGACGACGGTCAGGTGGCGTCGAGGACGGCCATGGCGGCCGCGCGCCCCGGCACGCCGCTGACGCCACCTCCGCGGCGGGCCCCGGCACCGCACACCAGCACCCGCCGGTGAGCGGTCTCGACGCCCCAGCGCCCCACCTCGTCGTCCGTCTCGGCGAACGGCCAGGCCAGGTCGCGGTGGAAGATGTTGCCGCCCGGCAGGCCGACGTCGGACTCCAGGTCCACGGGGGAGCGGGCCTCCAGGCACGGTGTCCCGTCGGGGGCACGCAGCAGGCAGTCCTCCACCGGCTCGGCGAGGACGCTGTCCAGGGACGCCAGCGTGGCCCGCAGCGCGCGCTCGCGGGCGCCGTCGGGGTCCTCGCGGAACAGGCGGGCGGGCATGTGCAGACCGAACAGGGTCAGGGTCTGCGCGCCCCCGGCCCTCAGGTCAGGTCCCAGGATCGACGGGTCGGTCAGCGAGTGGCAGTAGATCTCGCACGGGGGCAGGTCCGGGACCCGCCCGGCCTCGGCCTGCCGGTACGCCTCCTCGAGCTGGGTCCGGGACTCGTTGACGTGGAAGGTGCCGCTGAACGCCGCCACCGGGTCGACGCCGTCCCGCAGTCGCGGCAGCCGGCTGAGCACCATGTTGACCTTCAGCTGCGCGCCCTCCGGTCCCTCGCCGTCGGGCTCCTCGCCCAGCAGGCGCGCCAGGGTCGCCGGTGCGCAGCCGGCGAGCACGTGCCCGGCGCCGACGCGGTGGGTGCCCCCGTCGGCCGTGCGCCACTCGACCTCGCCGGTCGGGTCGACCGCGGTCACCTCGGCACCGACGACGACCGTGGCACCCGCGGCGACGGCCGCGTCGTGCAGGGCGCCGGAGACCGCGCCCATCCCGCCCACCGGGACGTCCCAGTCCCCGGTCCCGTTGCCGACGACGTGGTAGAGGAAGCAGCGGTTCTGCTGCAGGGACGCGTCGTCCACGCTCGCGAAGGTCCCGATCAGCCCGTCGGTCATGACGACACCGCGCACGGCGTCGTCCGCGACCGCCGCGTCGACGCCGTGGCCCAGCGGCTCGTCGACGACGAGGCGCCAGGTCGCGTCGTCGTCGACGCGCCGCCGCAGCTCCTCCCGGGAGACCAGAGGCTCGGTGAAGGTGGGGAAGACCCGCTCGGCGAACCGGCCGAGGCGGTCGTACAGGTCGGTCCAGCCGGCCAGGTCGGCGTCGGACCCCGTCACGTCGCGGAAGGAGCGAGCCGTCGCTACGGCGTCCCCGTGGTCGACCAGCAGGCTGGTGTCGCGCCCGCCGCGGCGCACGGGCGTGTACGAGGAGTACCGCCGGCGCAGCAGGGTCAGGTCGAGGCCGAGCTCGGCGACCACCTGCCGCGGCAGCAGCGAGACGAGGTAGGAGTAGCGCGACAGCCGGGCGTCCACGCCCGCGAAGGCCCGGGCCGACACGGCGGCGCCACCCACGTGGTCGAGCCGTTCGAGCACGAGCACCGAGCGCCCGGCACGGGCCAGGTAGGCGGCGGCCGTCAGGCCGTTGTGGCCGCCGCCCACGACCACGGCGTCGTAGCGGGCGGCCGGGGGCGCGGGGGGCTGCGGCATGCCGGTCACCGTAACCGCGGCGCGCCGCGGCCCGAGGACGGACGCGCCGCGCCGGACGGGCGGGACGGCGTGGGAGGATCGCGGCGTGCTGCGCGTCGACGACACCGGCCACCCCGTCGAGGTTCCCGAGCACGTGCGCCGGGTGGTGTCGCTGGTGCCGTCGCTGACGGAGTCCGTCGCGGCCACCGACCCGGGCCTGCTGGTCGGGGCCACGGACTGGTGCACCCACCCCGGCGACCTCGACGTGCGTCGCGTGCGGGGGACCAAGAACCCGGACGTCGAGGCGGTCGTCGACCTGCGCCCCGACCTGGTGCTCGCCAACGCCGAGGAGAACCGCGAGCAGGACCTGGCCGTCCTGCGTGGCGCCGGCCTGGCCGTGTGGGTGACGGACGTGCGGACCGTCGACGGCGCCCTGGTCTCGCTCGCCCGGCTGCTCGCGGCCTGCGGTGCGGGCGCGCCGGCGTGGCTCGACGACGCCCGCCGGGTGTGGGACGCCGCCGCGGCGGGCCGGTGCGACGGTCCCGGCGGACGCCGTCGACGAGCCGTCGTGCCGATCTGGAGGCGCCCCTGGATGGCCGTCGGGCGCGACACGTTCACGGGTGACGTGCTGGCCAGGCTGGGCGTCGACAACGTGCTGGCGGGGCACCCGGAGCGCTACCCGCGGGTCGACCTGGCGGACCTGCCGGAGCACGACCTCGTGGTCCTGCCCGACGAGCCGTACGCCTTCACCGCGCAGGACGGTCCGGAGGCGTTCCCGGGGCTGCCGTGCGCGCTCGCCTCGGGTCGGCACCTGACCTGGTACGGGCCGAGCCTCGTGGACGCCGTCGACGTCCTGACCCGTCAGCTCGGCGCACCCGTGCAGCACGCCGGCTGATCCGAGCGGCCCGGGTGGCGCACGCCGTGGGTGAACAGGTCTGGACGCCGAGGCGCCGGGTGACGAGGCTGCGGGAGTGAGCGACGACCTGAGGTTCGGTGTGTCCCTGCGGGACTGGACGGACGGCGCGAGCCTGCAGGCCCTCGCGCGGTCGGCCGAGGACGCCGGGATGGACGTCGTGACGATGGCGGACCACCTCGGTGCCCCCGCACCGTTCCAGGTCCTCGCCACCGCCGCCGCCGCGACGAGGACCGTGAGGTTGCGGACCTACGTGCTCGACGCCTACTTCTGGAACCCGGCGCTGCTGGCCCGCGAGGTCGCCACCCTCGACGTCCTCAGCGGTGGCCGCGTCGAGCTCGGCGTCGGCGCCGGGCACATGAGGCACGAGCACGAGGACGCCGGGCTGGAGTTCCCGGGCATCGAGCGGCGCTGGCGGCGCACGGAGGAGCTCGTCGAGGAGGTGCGCCGTCGGCTGGCCGACGAGGGGCACTCACCGCGGCCCGAGCAGCGCCCCGTGCCGGTGATGGTCGCCGGGATGGGGGAGCGTGCCCTGCAGGTGGCGGCCCGCACCGCCGACCTGGTGGGGCTGGCCGGGCTGCTGCAGGTGCCCGGCGAGCGCGCGGGCACCTTCACCCTCGCGGACACGGCCACGACCGACGAGCGCGTCGCCCTGGTCCGCAGGGTGGCGGAGCAGCACGGCCGGGCGCCGGAGCTCGACGTGCTCCTGCAGTGGGTCGTCGTGGACGCCGACCCCGTCGAGTCGGCCGAGCGGTTGGCCGAGGACAGCGGGTTCGGCGTGGACCAGCTGCTCGACTGCCCGTTCCTGCTGCTGGCCGCCGACCCGGACGAGGCGGCCGCCGAGCTGGTGCGCCGGTCGCGACGCTGGGGGGTCCGCTCCTGGAGCACCCACGGCCGGTCGGCGCAGGGGCTGTTCGCGGTCGCCCGCGCCGCCCGGGGCTGACCGAGGGCCGAGCGGCCCGTCAGCCCGACTTGCGGCGGAAGCTGCGCTGCGGCTTGGCCGGCGAGGTGTGCGGGTGCGCCACGGTCGGGTTGTGGGCCAGCGGGTCGGCGTGCTTGCCGTTCTTGCGGTCGAGCGCCTCCCGGAAGCGCGCCCGGGCGTCCTCGGCCGGCGTCGTCGGGGTCTCCTTGGGTTCGCTCATGCCGCCATCCTGCCCCGCCGGCGGGCGACGGGGACAGGGCTTTTCGCGGTCAGTCCTCGAACCCGTGCTCCGGCGCCGGGAAGACCCCGCCGCGCACCTCGTCGGCGTACGTGCGCGCGGCGTCCAGGAGCGTGCCCCGCAGGTCCGCGTACCGCTTGACGAACCGGGGCACCCGGCCGCCGCGCAACCCGGCCATGTCCTGCCACACGAGCACCTGCGCGTCGCACCCCGCCCCGGCGCCGATGCCCACCGTGGGGATGGTCAGGTCCTGGCTGATGCGCTCGGCGACCACCGAGGGCACCATCTCCAGGACGACGGAGAACGCCCCGGCCTCCTGCAGCGCCTTGGCGTCGGCGACCAGCTCCTCCGCGGCCGTGCCCCGCCCCTGGACGCGGTAGCCGCCCAGGACGTGCTCCTTCTGCGGGGTGAAGCCGATGTGCCCCATCACGGGGATGCCCGAGTCGGTGAGCAGCCGGACGTGCTCGGCGACCTCCCGGCCGCCCTCGAGCTTCACCGCGTGCGCCCGGCCCTCCTTCATGAAGCGCACGCAGGTGCGCACCGCCTGCTGCGGGGACTCCTGGTAGGAGCCGAAGGGCAGGTCGGCGACCACGAGGGCGCGGCGCGCGGCCCGGCTGACGGCGCGGACCAGGGGCAGCAGCTCGTCGACGGTCACCGGCAGGGTGGTGTCGTAGCCGAAGACGTTGTTGCTCGCCGAGTCGCCGACGAGCAGGACGGGGATGCCGGCCTCGTCGAACACCTCCGCGGTGTACTGGTCGTACGCGGTCAGCATCGCCCACCGCTCACCGCGGTCCGTCAGCTGCTGCAGGTGGTGGACGCGCACCCGGCGCCGGGGCTCGGTGGCCGCCGGGCCGGAACCGTAGGGGGCGGGGGTCTCGCTCATCGGCGCTGCTCCTGGGGCTGGTGTCGTGGTCGTCGGCCGGCTCGGGTCAGGACTCGACCTCGCGCCACCGCGTGGTGACGGGCAGCCGGCGGTCGCGGCCGAACGCGACCCGGCTGATCTTCGTGCCGGGGGCGAACTGGCGGCGCTTCCACTCCGCGCCGTCCACGAGGGCGACGACCGTGTCGACGACCTCGGGGTCGAAGCCGTCGGCGAGGAGCTCGGAGCGTCCCTTCGCCTGCTCGACGTACGCGGCGAGCACCGGGTCCAGCACGTCGTAGGGAGGCAGGGAGTCCGAGTCCACCTGGTCCGGCCGCAGTTCGGCGGACGGCGGCTTGGAGATGCTGTTCTCCGGGATCGGCGGGGTCTCGCCGCGTCGCTGCGCCTCGGCGTTGCGCCACCGCGACAGCTCCCAGACCAGCGACTTGGCGACGTCCTTGAGCGGGGCGAACCCGCCGACGCTGTCGCCGTAGATCGTCGAGTAGCCGACGCTGAGCTCGGACTTGTTGCCGGTGGCCAGCACCAGGTGGCCCTCCACGTTGGACAGCCCCATGAGGACGACACCGCGGACGCGGGCCTGCAGGTTCTCCTCGGCGACGCCCGGCAGGTCCATCTGGCCGGTGAACGCGTCGACCATCGCGGCGATGGGCTGCACCCGGAACGACAGGCCGGTGCGGTCGGCCATCTCACGGGCGTCGTCCTGGGAGTGCTGGCTGGAGTAGCTGCTCGGCATCGCGACGCCGACGACGTTCGGCGCGCCGAGCGCGTCGACGGCGACCGCGGCGACGAGCGCGGAGTCGATCCCCCCGGACAGCCCGAGCACGACCGAGCGGAACCCGTTCTTGCGCACGTAGCCCCGCAGGCCGTGCACCAGCGCCGCGTACACCTCGCCGACGTCGTCCAGCCGGTCGGCGTGCGGGGCCGGCAGGGGCTCGTACGGCTCGCTCGGCTCCTCGTCGACGACGACGTGCTGCACACCCGCCGGCGGCGGGTCGGCGTCGACGGTCGAGCACTCCAGGTCGAGGTCGACCACCAGCAGGTCCTGCTCGAACTGGGGCGCGCGCGCCAGCACCCGGCCCTGCGGGTCCACGACGAGCGAGTCGCCGTCGAACACGAGGTCGTCCTGGCCCCCGACGAGGTTGAGGTAGGCCAGCGAGCAGCCGGCCTCCCGGGCACGCCGCTCGACCAGCGCCAGGCGGGTGTCGTCCTTGTCCCGCTCGTAGGGGGACCCGTTGAGCACGAGCAGCAGCTCGGCCCCCGCGTCGCGGGTCGCGGCGACGGGGCCGCCGTCCTGCCACAGGTCCTCGCAGATCGCCAGCGCCACGTCGACGCCCTTGACCCGGACGACGGTCAGGTCGCGACCTGGGACGAAGATGCGGAACTCGTCGAACACCCCGTAGTTCGGCAGGTGGTGCTTGGCGTAGCGGGCCACGACCCGGCCGCCGTGCAGCACGGCGGCGCAGTTCTGCGGCATCCCCTTGGGGACGCCGGTGCGGCCGTCCTCGCTGACCCCGTCGCCGTCCAGGTCGGCGTCCGCGCCCTGCGCCCGGTCGAGGTAGCCGACGACGACGGGCAGGTCGCCGTGGCCGTCGTCCGCGAGGGCGCGCGCCAGGTCGCCGACCGCGGCGCGGGACGCCTCGACGAACGACGAGCGCAGCGCCAGGTCCTCCACCGGGTACCCGGTGAGCACCATCTCGGGGAAGGCGACGAGGTGGGCGCCGGCGTCCGCGGCGCGGGCCGTCCACTCCCGGACCAGAGCGGCGTTGCCCGCCAGGTCGCCGACGGTGGGGTCCACCTGTGCCATGGCGAGTCGCAGCTGCGGCATACCGGCCACCCTAGTGACCGGTCGCACCGGCGCACGGGCGCGGCCGCGTGGCCCGGGTCACGGTCCACGGGGTGGCGGGCCCCTGCCCGCCCGGCGGCGGTCCGTAGCAGACTGCTCCGCGGCGGGACCGCGAGACGGACCGCCGGACGGTCCGGAGGCGTCCGCGCCGGACCGCTCAGCGACGAAGGGGAGCCATGGACAGGCAGCAGGAGTTCGTCCTGCGCTCGATCGAGGAGCGCGACATCCGGTTCGTCCGGCTCTGGTTCACGGACGTCCTGGGCTTCCTCAAGTCCGTGGCCATCGCCCCGGCCGAGCTCGAGGGGGCCTTCGCCGAGGGCATCGGCTTCGACGGCAGCGCCATCGAGGGGCTGGCCCGGGTGTCCGAGGCCGACATGCTGGCCAAGCCGGACCCGTCGACGTTCCAGGTGCTGCCCTGGCGCGGCGACGACCACGGCGCCCAGGGCACGGCGCGGATGTTCTGCGACATCCTCACCCCCGACGGTCGCCCCGCGTTCGCCGATCCGCGCAACGTCCTGAAGCGGACGCTGGAGAAGGCCGCCGACCGGGGCTTCACCTTCTACACGCACCCCGAGATCGAGTTCTACCTGTTCCGCGGTGACGGCCCCGACCCCGGCTCCGGCGCCGAGCCGGTCCCGGTGGACAGCGGCGGCTACTTCGACCACGTGCCGCGGGGGACGGCCCACGACTTCCGCCGGGCCGCGATCTCCATGCTCGAGGCGATGGGCATCTCGGTGGAGTTCTCCCACCACGAGGGCGGGCCGGGGCAGAACGAGATCGACCTGCGCTACGCCGACGCGCTCACGACCGCGGACAACATCATGACGTTCCGCACGGTCATCAAGGAGGTCGCGCTCGAGCAGGGCGTGTACGCCAGCTTCATGCCCAAGCCGCTGGCCGACCACCCCGGGTCGGGCATGCACACCCACATGTCGCTGTTCGAGGGCGACCGCAACGCCTTCCACGAGCCGGGCGCCCAGTACCAGCTCAGCCGCACGGCACGGCAGTTCATCGCGGGGATCCTGCACCACGGCGCGGAGATCAGCGCCGTCACGAACCAGTTCGTCAACTCCTACAAGCGGTTGTGGGGCGGCGGCGAGGCGCCGTCGTACATCTGCTGGGGCCACAACAACCGCTCCGCCCTCGTGCGGGTGCCGATGTACAAGCCGGGCAAGGGCCAGTCCAGCCGCGTCGAGCACCGGGCACTGGACGCCGCGGCCAACCCGTACCTGGCGTTCGCGGTGCTGCTCGCCGCCGGGCTGAAGGGCGTCGAGGAGGGCTACGACCTGCCCGAGGGCGCCGAGGACGACGTGTGGCTGCTCACCGACGCCGAGCGCCGCGCGCTGGGGATCCGGCCGCTGCCGACCAGCCTGGACGCGGCGATCGAGGCGATGGAGGAGTCCGAGCTGATGGCCGAGACGCTGGGCGAGCACGTGTTCGACTTCGTCCTGCGCAACAAGCGCCAGGAGTGGCACGAGTACCGCATGCAGGTGACGCCGTACGAGCTGCGGCGCTACCTGCCGGTGCTGTGACGGTCCTGGTCACCGGCGGCCGCGGGCTCGTCGGGTCGCGGCTCGTCCCGCTCCTGCGCTCGGCGGACGTACCGGTCGTGGTGGCCAGCCGCTCGGCGGACGGCGACCCGGCGCTGCAGCGCCGGCTCGACCTGCGCACCGGCGACGGCCTGGCCCGGGCGCTGGACGGCGTGCGCACCGTCGTGGCCCTGCACAGCGACCCCCGGCACCCCACCGCGGTGGACGCCGCCGGGACGGCGCGCCTGGCCGAGGCGGCGCGGGCCGCGGGAGCCGAGCACCTGGTCCTGCTCTCGATCCTCGGCTCGGACCGCGTGCCGTTCCCGCTGTACCGGGCCAAGGTCGCCGCCGAGGAGGCCGTGGCGGGCTCGGGGACGGGCTGGACGGTCCTGCGCGCCGCGCAGTTCCACGAGTTCGTCCACCGGCTGGTCACCACCGTGCGCGCGGGCTCCGTCGTCGCGGTCCCGCGCGGGTGGGCCGCGCAGCCGGTGGACCTCGGCGTCGTCGTCGACGAGCTCGCCGGGATCGTGCGGTCCGGGCCGCGGGGCCGCGTCCCCGACCTCGCCGGACCGCAGCGGCTCCCGCTCGCGGACGCCGCCCGGCTCGCCGCCGGTCGGCGCCGGACGAGGGTTCTGGCGCTGCCGGTCCCCGGACGCGCGTCGCGCGCCTTCCGCGCGGGCGGCAACCTGCCGGAGGACGGCGCCCGGCTGCGGGGTCCCTCGTTCACCGAGTGGCTGAAGGCCGGGTCCTCGTGAGCAGGTCCGCGTGAGCACGGGTCCCGGTGGCGCGCCGAGGGTCCTCGTCGTGCAGCACGAGGACCGGGTCCCGCCAGGGCGGTTCGCCGACCTCCCCGGACTGGCGCCGACGGTCCTGCGCCCCGACCGGGGTGACCCGGTGCCCGCCACGGCGGACGGGTGGGACGGGCTGGTCGTGCTCGGCGGCACCATGGCCGCCTGGGAGGACGACCGCGCACCCTGGCTGCCCGCCGTGCGGGCCCTGCTCGCCGCCGGCGTGGACGACGGCACCCCGGTGCTCGGCCTCTGCCTCGGCGCGCAGCTGCTCGCGCTGGCCACGGGTGGTCGCGTGGAGCGCGGACCCGACGGCCCCGAGCTCGGCGTCACGACCGTCCACCGGCTGGCCGGGACGGGCGCCGACGCGCTGGCGGCCGCGCTGCCCGAGACGTTCCCCGCGCCCCAGGGTCACCACGACGCGATCACCGGCCTGCCGCCGGACGCCGAGGTGCTTGCGTCCACCGACCGGTACCCGCACCAGCTGGTGCGGGTCGGGGAGCGGGCCTGGGGGGCGCAGTACCACCCGGAGGCCGACCGGCCGACCTTCGCCGACTGGATGGCCGGGGACGCCGCGGACCTCGCGGAGCAGGGTCTGACGGTCGCGGGGGTGCTGGCGGACTTCGACGCAGCGGAGGCCCACCTGGCCGACGTCGCGGCCCGGCACGCGTCGGCGTTCGCCGCCGTCGTGCACGCCCACCGGGTGCGCCGGCGCGAGGGGCGGGCGTCATGAGGGGGCTGGGCGTGACGAGGGGCTGGGCGCGATGAGAGGGCGGGCACCGCAGACCGCGACCACCCGGATGGCCCGGCTCGGTTTCGCCGACCCCCGCCGCGCCCAGCAGCTGCTCGCCGACCCCGCCCTGGCCGGTCTGGTCGACCCGTTGGAGGAGGTCTTCGACGACGGGCTGCTGCGCGCGCTGGGGGAGACGCCGGACCCCGACCTGGCCCTGCTCGGTCTGCTGCGCCTGCTGGAGTCGGTGCACCAGCAGGTGCCGGACGAGTCGCCGGCCGAACCGGGGCGCCTGCACGCCGTCCTGCTGGCCGGTGGGCCGGCGCGGGACCGGCTGCTCGCCGTCCTGGGCAGCTCGGCCGCCCTCGCCGACCACCTGAGCCGGCACCCGGAGCACTGGGTCGCGGTGGACGACGGCCTGCCGGCCACCGCCGACCAGGTCCGCGACGAGCTCCTCGCCGCGGTCGGGGCGGGGGAGGGCTCGGTCGGACCGGTCGCCCGCGAGGGCGGCGAGGCCGCGCAGAACCGCCTACGGGTGGCATACCGGCGCCGGCTCCTGGCGGTGGCCGCGCACGACCTGACGCGGCCGGACCCGCTCGTGGTGCTCGACGACGTCAGCCGGTGCCTGGCGGACCTGGCGGGTGCCGCCCTCGAGGCGGCGCTGGCGGTGGCGCGCGCCGAGCAGCCGGACGGGGGAGCCGCGTGCCGCCTCGCGGTCGTGGCGATGGGCAAGTGCGGGGGGCGCGAGCTGAACTACGTCTCCGACGTCGACGTCGTCTACGTCGCCGAGCCGGCCGACGGCCACGACGAGGAGGAGGCCACCGAGGTCGGGGCGCGCCTGGCCGCGGCGCTGGCCCGGACCTGCTCGGCCGCGACCACCGAGGGCAGCCTGTGGCCGGTGGACGCCGGGCTGCGCCCCGAGGGCAAGGACGGCCCCCTGGTGCGCACCCTCGCCAGCCACGTCGCCTACTACGAGCGCTGGGCCAAGACGTGGGAGTTCCAGGCGCTGCTCAAGGCGCGCCCGGTCGCCGGCGACCGCGACCTCGGCCGTGCCTACCTCGACGCGCTGCGCCCGATGGTGTGGACCGCGGCCGAGCGCGACCACTTCGTCGAGGACGTGCAGGCGATGCGGCGTCGGGTGGAGGCCCACGTGCCCACCCGCGAGGCCGAGCGCCAGCTCAAGCTCGGTCCCGGCGGACTGCGCGACGTCGAGTTCAGCGTCCAGCTGCTGCAGCTCGTGCACGGCCGTGCGGACGAGCGGATCCGCTCGGGCAACACGCTCACCGCGCTCGAGGCGCTGTCCGCGCACGGTTACGTGGGACGCGACGACGCGGGCCGGCTGGACACCGCGTACCGGTTCCTGCGGGTCCTGGAGCACCGCATCCAGCTCTACCGGATGCGGCGCACGCACGTCGTCCCCACCGCGGAGGAGGACCTGCGCCGGCTCGCGCGCTCCGCCCGTGCCGGGGACCGCGCCGAGCTCGAGCGACGCTGGCGGGAGACCCAGCGGACCGTGCGGCGCCTGCACGAGCGGCTGTTCTACCGGCCGCTGCTGGCGGCCGTCGCGCAGCTGTCCACCGCCGAGGTGCGGCTGTCCCCGGACGCCGCGCGCGCCCGGTTGGCCGCCCTGGGCTACCGCGACCCGGCGGGCGCGATGCGGCACCTGGGCGCTCTGACGGAGGGCGTGTCGCGGCGGGCGGCCATCCAGCGCCAGCTGCTGCCGGTCCTGCTCGGCTGGTTCGGGGACGGCGCCGACCCGGACGCCGGGCTGCTCGCGTTCCGCAAGGTGTCGGACGAGCTGGGCAGCACCCACTGGTACCTCAAGCTGCTGCGGGACTCCGGCGCGGCGGCGGAGCGGATGGCGCACGTGCTGTCCTCGAGCCGGCTGGCCGCGGACCTCATGGAGCGGGCGCCGGAGTCCGTCCGCTGGCTGGGGGACGACTCCGCGCTCGCGCCCCTGGGTCGCGAGGCCCTGCGCTCGGAGGTGCGCGCGGCGGTGCGCCGCCGCGGGGAGCCGGCGGACGCGGTGACCGCGGCCCGGGCCCTGCGCCGGCGCGAGGTGCTCCGGACCGCCGTCGCCGACCTGTCCGGGCTGCTCGACGTCGCGGAGGCCGGTGCCGCGTTGACCGACGTCACCGCGGCGACCCTCGACGGTGCCCTGGAGGCCGTGACCCGGGCGGTGCAGGAGCGCACGGGCCGGGACCTGCCGGTGCGGCTGGCGGTGATCGGCATGGGCCGCCTCGGCGGCGGCGAGCTGAGCTACGGGTCGGACGCCGACGTCCTGCTCGTGCACGAGCCGCTGGGTGACGCCGGCGAGGCGGAGGCGGCCGAGGCCGCCACCGCGGTCGTCACCGAGCTGCAGAAGCTGTTGCGCGCCACCGGGTCCGAGCCGGCGCTCGACCTGGACACGACGCTGCGACCGGAGGGCCGCAACGGCCCGGTGGTCCGGTCGCTGGCCTCCTACGCCGAGTACTACGCCCGGTGGTCCCTCGTCTGGGAGGCGCAGGCGCTGCTGCGCGCCGAGCCGGTCGCGGGGGACGAGGAGCTCGGTCGCCGGTTCGTCGAGCTCGTCGACCCGATCCGCTACCCGGACGGTGGCCTGCCGCCCGACCAGGTGCGTGAGGTGAGGCGGGTCAAGGCCCGGGTGGAGTCCGAGCGGCTGCCCCGCGGCGTGGACGCGCGGCGGCACGTCAAGCTCGGCCCGGGCGGCCTCGCGGACGTCGAGTGGACGGTGCAGCTGCTGCAGCTGCGGCACGGCGCGGAGCACGAGGCGCTGCGGACGACGTCCACGACCCGGGCGCTGCGCGCGGCGGTGACGGCGGGGCTGCTGGACGCCGAGGACGGCGAGGAGCTCCTCGCGGCGTGGACCGAGGCGTCGCGGCTGCGCAACGCCGTGGCCCTGTGGCGGGGGCGGCCGTCGGACGTGCTGCCCGCCGAGCCGCGGGACAAGGACGGCGTGGCCCGGCTGCTCGGCTACGACCCGGCCGCCGTGGCCGAGCTGGAGGAGGACCACCTGCGCCGTTCGCGGCGGGCCCGGGCCGTGGTGGAGCGCGTCTTCTACGAGTGAGCGGCGAGGAGCCGGCGCGCTCCCGGCCACTCGCCGCCGCGCGCGATCCGGGCATCTCGCCCACGATGGCGGGATGAAGGCACTCACCTGGCAGGGAACCAAGGACGTCCAGGTCCGGGAGGTCCCGGACCCGCGCATCGAGCAGCCCACCGACGCGGTGATCCGCGTGACGAGCACCGCGATCTGCGGCTCCGACCTGCACCTCTACGAGCCGCTCGGCCCGTTCATCGAGCCCGGTTCGGTGCTCGGCCACGAGACGATGGGAGTCGTCGAGGAGGTCGGCTCGGAGGTCACCCACGTCAAGGCCGGCGACCGGGTCGTCATCCCGTTCAACATCTCCTGCGGCAGCTGCTGGATGTGCAGCCGGGGGCTGTTCGCCCAGTGCGAGACGACCCAGGTCCGCGAGCACGGCAAGGGCGCGTCGTTGTTCGGCTACACCGAGCTGTACGGCTCCGTCCCGGGCGGGCAGGCCGAGTACCTGCGGGTCCCGCAGGCGCACTTCGGCCCGATCAAGGTGCCGGACGGGCTGCCGGACGAGCGGGTGCTGTACCTGTCCGACATCCTGCCGACCGCGTGGCAGGGCGTCGTCTACGCCGACGTGGAGAAGGGCGGCACGCTGGCTGTCCTCGGTCTGGGGCCGGTGGGCCAGCTCGCGTGCCGGGTCGCCCGGCACATGGGCATCGAGCGGGTGATCGGCGTCGACCTGGTGCCCGAGCGGCTCGAGCTGGCCAAGCGGTGGGGCGTCGAGACGGTCGACATGAGCCAGGTGGGCGACGTGGCCGAGGAGCTGCTCGCCATGACGTCGGGTCGAGGACCGGACGGCGTGCTCGAGGCCGTGGGCATGGAGGCGCACGGCTCACCGGTCGCCAAGGCCGCCCACAAGGTCGTCGGGATGCTCCCGGACGCGCTCGCCAAGCCGATGATGGACAAGGTCGCGATCGACCGGCTGCACGCGCTGCGCACCGCGTTCAAGGCCGTCCGCCGCGGGGGAACCGTGTCGGTCAGCGGCGTCTACGGCGGCGAGGTCGACCCGCTGCCGATGATGGAGATGTTCGACCGCGGCATCCAGATCCGGATGGGCCAGTGCCACGTCAAGCGCTGGATCGACGACATCATGCCGGCGGTCACGGCCGACGGTGACCCGCTGGGGCTGGAGAGCCTGGCGACGCACCGACTGCCGCTGGCCGAGGCGCCGCACGCGTACGACGTCTTCCAGAAGAAGCAGGACGGGTGCATCAAGGTCGTCCTCAGCCCGTGACCCGGCGACCCGCGGTCGTGCTCGTCACCGGTGCGGGCAGCGGGATCGGACGTGCCACGGCGCTGCGGCTGGCCGGGCGCGGTGACCACGTCGTGCTGCTGTCCCGGGCTGCCGGGCCGCTGACGGAGGTGCGACGCGCGTGCACGGACGCCGGGGCGGCGTCCGTGCACGTCGTCGTCGCCGACGTCGCCGACGACGACGCGGTGCGGAGAGCCGTCCGCGAGGTCGTCGCCGAGCACGGCCGGCTCGACGGGGTCGTGCACGCGGCGGGGGTCGTGGCCTACGGACGGGTCGAGGACGTGCCCCCGCACGTGCTGGAGAGGGTGCACCGCACGAACGTGCTGGGCAGCGTCACCGTCGTCCGGCACGTGCTGCCCGTCCTGCGCGAGCAGCGGCGGGGTTCGGTCGTCCTCGTCGGGTCCCTGCTCGGGTCGATCGTGGCGCCCGGGATGGGCGCGTACGTCACCACGAAGTGGGCGGTCCGGGGGCTCGCGCGCCAGGTGCAGGTGGAGAACCGGGACGTACCGGGGGTCGGCGTGACCCACCTCGCACCCGGTGGGGTGGACACGCCCATCTACCGGCAGGCCGCCAACGTGCTGGGCGTGGTGGGCCGGCCCCCGCCGCCGGTCTCCTCACCCGAGCGGGTGGCCGCGGAGGCGGTCCGGGCGCTCGACCGGCCCCGGCGGCACGTGCGCGTGGGCCCGACGAGCCTGCTGACGGAGGTCGGCTTCACGGCGTTGCCGTGGCTGTTCGACGCGCTGGTGGGACCGCTGTTCGCCGTCGCCGCGCAGGACCCCCGCGAACGGGCCGGCGGTGAGGGCAACGTCCTCACCCCGCAGCCCGGGCTGGAGGGGCTGCGGGGTGGGCAGGGAAGCGCGTGGGTGTCGATCGCCACGACGTTGCGCGACCGTGCGGTGCAGGTCCTCAAGGGTTGACCCGGCCATGGTCAGGCCAGGGTGACCGTCACCGGGATGTTGCCGCGGGTCGCCGCGGAGTACGGGCAGACCGCGTGCGCGGCGTCGAGGAGCTGCCGGGCGGTGGCCTCGTCGACGTCCGGCAGCTCGACCTCGAGCTGGACGCTGAGGCCGAAGCCCGCACCGGCCCGGCCGATGCCGACGTGCCCGACCACCGCGGAGTCCGTGGTCGCCACCCCGGCCTTGCCCGCGACGAGCTTGAGGGCGCTGTGGAAGCAGGCGGCGTAACCCATCGCGAACAGCTGCTCGGGGTTCGGGCCGCCGCCGGGTCCGCCGAGCTCGGTCGGCACCGCCAGGTCCAGGCCGAGGCTGCCGTCGGCGAGCCGGACGGCACCGCCGCGACCGTCGCCGGTGGCGACCGCGGTCGTCGTGTACAGCGGCGTCAGCGAGGCCGGCTGAGCCGTCGCGGTGGTCTCGGTGGCGTCCTGCGCCGGGGACTGCGTCTGCGTCTGCGTCATGGAAGCAACGTACACGATGAGATCGTGGGCGTTGGGTATTCGTGCCCCGGCCGCGGACCGGCGCTGCGCCTAGGATCGGGGGCGTGGTGGACGCGACGGACCGCAGGCTGCGCCTGGACGACCAGGTCTGCTTCTCCCTGTACGCCGCGGCTCGCGCGATGACCGCCCGGTACCGGCCCCTGCTGGCCGACCTCGGCCTCACCTACCCCCAGTACCTGGTGATGCTGGTGCTGTGGGAGCACGGCCAGCGGTCGGTGCGGGAGCTCAGCGACGTGCTCGGGATGGACTACGGGACGCTGTCACCGCTGGTCCGCCGGCTGGAGTCCGCGGGGCTGGTGGAGCGACGCCGGCGCGCCGCCGACGAGCGGGTGGTCGACGTGCGGCTGACCGAGCGCGGCGAGGGGCTGCGGGAGCGGGCCGCGGACGTCCCCGAGGCGGTCGTCCGCGGGACGGACGTCCGCCGCCTCGCCGCCCTCAAGACGGTCCTGGACGACGTGCGCTCGGTCCTCGAGGAGCCGGCGGACGACGCGCACGCGCCGCCGGCCTGACGGCCGCTCAGCGCATGTCCCGGACCCGCACCGCGAGCGCCGAGACGTCGCGGACCCGCTGCTCGTAGCGCGCCCCGAGCGCGAGCAGGACGAGGCCGGCCAGCCCGAGCCCGACCCAGCGCGGCAGGCCCGAGTACACCTCGACCACCCACGGCCCGAGCTGCACCACGCCGTGCACGGCGAGCACGACCGCCCCGACGACGACCGGGGCCTGCAGGCGCCGCGCGGCCCCGGCGGCGACGACGACGGCACCGGCCAGCGCCAGCAGCCCGACGCGCACGGGGTGCGCGTCGGCGAACGAGGCCAGCAGCGCCGGGACCAGGAGCAGGGCGCAGCCGGAGCCCAGCCACGGCCAGGACGACGTGTCCTGGCCCGCCCGCCACCGCTGCACACCGACGACGAGCACGGTCAGCGCGAGCACGGTGGTGAGCAGCTCCACCGGGCCGGCCACGTCGTCGACGAGGCCGACCAGGACCGCGCCGCCCGCCACGACCAGCGGGCCTGCCGCGGCCGCCGTGGTCCTCGCCGCCACGGCCAGGGCGGCCGCGGCGCCGAGCACGGCGAGGCAGCGGGCCGCCGACACCACGTCGTCGGTCGCGGTGGTCGCCGGCGACGTGGCGACCACCAGCAGGGTGGGGACGGCCGCGACCAGCAGCACCGCCAGGGCGGGGGCGTGGGCCGGCACCGGCCACCGCACCGCCGGTCCACGGAGCAGTGCGCCCAGCGCGGGCACGAGGACGAGCGCCGCCGGCAGGGACCACGTCTCCGGCACCGACCAGTCGCCCGTCCAGGCGGCCCAGCCCGCCCCGGCGCCGACCTCGCCGGCGGCTCCGGCGGTGAGGTCGCCGCGCAGCGTCACCGGCTGGGCCGCGACGACGAGGGCGCGCACCACCGGTCCGGCCAGCGCGAGCAGCGAGGCGCCTGCGGCCAGCACCGCGGCGTCCGCGGGCCAGCCGTGCGCCGGTCGCGGCCGCGAGGCGGCCGCCGCCAGGGCGGTGGCGACGACCAGGAGCGCGGCGGGCCGCCACGGGGTCCCGGTGACGGCGCTGAGCGTCGTGGGCGCCACCAGCAGGGCCGTCGCGACCAGCGCCGCCGGCCCGAGCAGCCGCCGTCCGCGGTGGACGTCCCAGGCGGCCAGCCCGAGCAGCGCGAACGCCGTCGGCACGGTGTACGGCTCCACGGCCGTGATGTCGTCGACGGACAGCCGGGTCCACCACGTGAGCGTCCCCAGCGCCAGCGCGACCCAGCGCACGGGACGCCGCCGCGGCGAGACGGCGGTGGCGGCGGCGGCCACGGTGAGCACGAGCAGCGGCGGCCAGGCGTCCGCGGCCGACCCGGCCGCCAGCGCGAGCAGGAGCAGGACGGCTGTCACCGTCGCACCGGCCTCCAGCGCGCGCCGTCGCGGGTCGTCGAGGTCCCGCGCGCGCCGTCCGTGCCCGAGCGTCGTGGCGGCGACCGCCGCGAGCAGCACCACCCCCGCCGCGGCGAGCTCCGCGGGCAGCGGGGACCAGAGCCAGGACAGGACGACGACCCACCACGCCCCCAGCGGCGGTAGCGCGGCTGCGGCGGGTACCGCGCTGCTGCGCGCGCGAGACCCGGCGGTGCTCAGCAGGGTCGCGGCGGCCACGGCCAGGCCGACGAGGAGCTGTGGGCGGGGCTCGGTGTCCACGCCGACGGTGGTGACGGCCGCCGTCGCGAGCAGGGGCAGGCTGCCGGTGACGACCAGCGTCACCCGCTCCGGCGAGGTCAACCGGGGCAGGACGCCGACCGCGACGACGAGCGCCCCCGCCGCCGCACCGGCCACCACGCCGTCGGCGAGGTCGAGGCCGGCCCAGCGGCCGACGGCTCCGGCGCACACCATGGCCGCGGCCGAGGCGGAGGACAGCAGCAGTGGCGACAGCCAGGGGACGGGACGGCGGGCCGCGAGGAGCGCGAGCAGGGCGACCACGGTCACCGGCACCGACAGCCACTGCGACGCCCAGGCGGCGAGCACGGCGACGCCGAGCGCGACGCAGCCCGCCGTGACGAGTAGGACGGTGACGACGCGGCGTCGCGACCGCAGACCCACCACGACGGCGGTGACGGCGAGCAGCAGCTGCACCGCGACGGCCGCGCCGAGCGGGGCCCAGGGCTGCCACGGCACGGCCACGGCGAGCGCACCAGCGGCGGTGGCCGCCACCACGGGGCCGAGCCGGCGGAACGGGCCGACGGCGGCTGCGGCGGCGGTGGCGCCGCAGGTCACCAGGACGCCGAGCAGGCCGGCCGCGCGGGAGGCGGCGGACACGTCGTCCAGCGGCAGCGGGGCGGCTGCCCCGGTGGCCGTCCACCACCCGGTCGACCACGGCACCACCGCCAGGGAGGCACCGTGCACCGCGTGCAGGGCCGTCAGGACGAGGGCGGGCAGGCTGACGCCGAGCAGGGTGCCGAGCGCTCCGGCGGCGGCGGGCCGGAGGGGTCCGGCGCGCCGGGCGCCGTCCTCGTCCCGGCTGGGCAGGGCGCGGGACAGTCCCGCGAGCGGCAGCACCACGGCTGTTGCGGCGGCGACGAGCGTCAGCGGGGCCCAGGCGGTCGCGACGGCGTCCGCCGAGGAGGCCGCGGCGGCCCAGGCGGTGCCGCCACCCGCGGTCGCCCACCAGGCGACCGTGGCGGTGCGGCCACCCGACCCCGTGAGCCGTCGCACCGTCCCGTGGGCGACCGCCACCAGGACGGCGCCGAGGGCCACGGCGCCGGCGTGCCAGCCCGCGCCCGCGAGCGCGAGGCCGAGCGACGCCAGCAGCGCCAGGACGGTCGCGACGCCCGCGAGCACGCGCAGCGCGCCGCGCTCCGGGGCGAACGCGGTGCCCGGTGACGAGCCACGCGCGGCGGGGCCCTGCGCGGAGCCGTCCGCGACGGGGGAGACGAGGGCGGCGACCAGCAGGCCGGCGGCCAGCGCGCTCGCCGCCGTCCGGTCGCTGGAGGTGTCGACGGCCACCTGCGCACCGCCCAGGACGGGCGCCAGGGGCAGCAGCGCGGCAGCCGCGGAGACCGGGGTGCGCAGCCGGGTCAGGACGCCGAACGAGCCGAGGACGACACCGCAGCCCAGCGCCGACAGGGCGGCGTAGCCGGTCACGGGGACGCCGGTGCCCGCCAGGCCGGTCGCCCGGACGGCGGCGGCGTCGAGCAGCACCAGCACGGCGCCGACCGCTGCCACCGCCTCCGCCGTCGCGGTCAGCCCGGAGCGCCGGGCCAGCACGGCGCCGGCGAGGACCCCGGCGGTGGTGACGGCGACGACCACCGAGCGGCCGACGAGCCCGATGAGGTCCCAGGAGAAGGCGAGGAAGACGACGGCTGCGACGGCGAGGAGCAGCGCCCCGAGCCCGACGAGGAGCGTCTGCACGCCGAGACCGCGTCGCGCCGGACGCGTCGGCGCCGGAGCCGGCGGCGGGGGTGGTGGTGGGGGAGAGGCAGCGAGCGTGCCGGGGCCGGTCGCGCGGGCCGCGACCGGGGCGGGCCCGCGGGCCTGGGCGAGGTCGCGTTCGCTGCGCAGTGCGGCGACCAGCCGGTCGCGCTCGTCGAGGGCGCGGTCGGCGGTGAGGGACGCCTGCCAGAGCGCCACGGCGGTGGCCCCCCGCAGGTCGACCCGGCACGAGCCGCAGACCGGCCCCGCGAGCGGCGCGCCGCAGGAGGGGCACCGCGTGCGGTCGGCGAGCCGCGGACGCGGGGCCGGCCCCGGTGGGACGGCGGTCGCGTGAGGGGCGGTCGCGTGGACGTCGCGGCGGTCGGGGGTCGGCTGGTGGGGGGTCGGCTGGTCGGGCACGACGGTGAGCATGGCGGACGCCCGGACGCGCGTCGTGAGTGGTGCTACTCATCCCGCCGGGTGGACGAGCACGCCCGCGGTCCCCGGTGCGCCGGGGACCGCGGGCGGTGCCTGTCGGCTGCGGTGGCGGTCAGCGCGCGGTGTCCGCCTGCTCCGTGTGCGGCCGCGTCGGCTGGGGGACGGCCCGGCGGGCCTGCAGCGCGACGACGGCGACGACCGCGACGACGACCCCGACCACCGGGGGGATGAACCAGCCCGCCTCGTTGGACCACCAGGCGGCGAGCGCGGCCACGACGTACGCGCCGACGTTGCGCCACTCCACCGCGGGGAGCTGGGACGGCTCGAGCGCCATCCCGCCGCGCCAGCGGGCGAGCCAGTCGCCGATGACGACGCCGCCGAGCGGTGGGATGAGGATGCCGAGCCAGACGAGGTACTCGATGAGGTTGTCGTAGATGCCGGTCACGGCGAGCAGGGTGCCGATGACGACGCCGCCGACGACGAAGGGCTTCTTGCTGTGCGAGTCCGCGATCTCGGCGCCGGCGACCCCGAAGTTGTAGGCCGTGTTGTCGTTCGTCGTCCACAGGTTCAGGACGAGGAAGACCAGGCCCCACCCGACGAGGCCGAGCTGGTACAGGACCAGGACGAAGTCGCCCTCGCCGAACGCGAGTGCACCGACGGCCCCGAAACCGAGCATGAGCATCTCGCCGACGAGGAAGGCGACCAGGCAGGCCCAGAACCCGGACAGCGGCGTGCGGGCGAACCGCGTCCAGTTCGGGGCCTGCGTCCCGCCGGACGCGAACGTGCCGACCACGACGGTGACGGCCACGGCGAGGGTCATCGACCCGGTCGGCTCGATGGCGGCCAGACCCGACCAGCCGCCGACCTCGTCCAGGGAGCGCCACGTCACCCAGGCGGCGAGGACGAGCAGCATCGGGACCGACACCACCGACAGCGCGTACATGCCGCGGTAGCCGAAGTACGCGGTGACGCCCATGACCGCGCCGCCGGCGACCATGAGGAGCGTCAGCAGGCCGTCGCCCTCCCAGCCCATGGCGCTCATCGTCAGGGAGGCCAGGGTCGCGACGGTGACCCCGTACCACCCGACCTGCGTGCCGCCGAGCAGAAGGGACGACAGCTTGGACCCCTTGGTGCCCAGGGCGTACCGGCACATCATCACCGTCGTCAGGCCGGTGCGGGCGCCGATCCCGCCGATGGCACCGACGTAGACGCCGAGGACGGCGCTGCCGAGCAGCAGCACCCACAGCAGCGACCACGCGTCGAAGGCCGGGGCGATCTGCGCGCCGGCGAGCATCGTGGGCGTGAAGAACGTGAAGCCGAGCAGCACGACCGACAGCGAGAACAGCGAGCGCCGGGCGTGCCGCGGGACGGGCGTGATCGGGTAGTCGGGGTCGACGAGCTGCTTCGCGGTGGCCTTCTCGGCCCGGTTGAGGACGGACATCAGCGAACCTCCTGGGGTGAGGTCGGGGTGGGGGGCTGGTCGGTGCTGTCGCGGGTGCCGCTGTCGACGGGGACGCCGATGTCCTCGAACCAGACGTCGGGCCGCGCGGCGACGAACTCGTCCATGAGCGCCCGGCAGCGCTCGTCGTCCAGGACGACGACGTCGACGCCGTGCTCGGCGAGCCAGTCGTGTCCCCCGCTGAACGTGGTCGCCTCCCCGACGACCAGCCGGCCGATGCCGAACTGACGGACCAGGCCGCTGCAGTACCAGCAGGGCGACAGCGTGGTCACCATCGTCGTCCCGCGGTAGTGGGGCTGCCGGCCGGCGGCGCGGAAGGCCGCGGTCTCCGCGTGCACGGACGGGTCGTCGTCCTGCACCCTCCGGTTGTGGCCCCGGCCGAGCAGCGTCCCGTCGGCGGCGAACAGCGCCGCGCCGATCGGGACCCCGCCGGCAGCAGCGCCGCGGCGAGCCTCCTCGAGAGCCACCTCCAGCCAGCGCCGCGCCGTCGCGTCGTCCAGAGGCACCGGCGTCCGGTGCGTCTCGTTGCTCACTGCGCCTCCCGTCCTCGGTCCGCCGCGGGGCGGCGGGCCGGCTCGTGACCCGATCGGGTTGCCGGAAGGCTGGTCCTGGCGCACCACCGTCGGCAATGCTCGGACCGTCAGCAGTCGAGCGACCGGCTGCGGACGGTCTGTCGGGCGCGGAGGACCCGCGTCGAGGACGGGAGGCACCGTGTCACTCACCCTTCAGGAGTTCCTCGACCTGCCGTCGGTGCGCGAGGCGAGGCCGCGCGCCGTGACCCCCGTGCGGTCACCGCGGCGCCGTGTGCGGTGGGTGCACTCCAGCGAGATCTACGAGATCGGACCGCTGCTGTCCGAGGGCGACCTGCTGCTCACCACCGGCCTCGGGCTCGCCGGCGCGGACGCCGGAGCGCGCCGGCACTGGGTACGCGACCTCGCCGCGCGTGGTGTGGCCGCGGTGGCGCTCGAGCTCGGCCGGTCCCTGGCGACGCTGCCGGAGGAGGTCTCCGACGAGGCGCGTCGTCAGGGACTGCCGCTGCTCGAGCTGCAGGACGTCGTCCCGTTCGTGCGGATCTGCGAGGAGGCCAACAGCGCGGTGCTCGACGCCGACGGGCGGCGGTTGCGGGCGGTCGATGCGCTGGTCGGGCAGGTCCACACGGCCCTGGCGGCCGGGGGTGGGACGTCGGCGCTGGTGGAGTGCGCAGCCCGGCAGCTGGGAGCGCCCGTGGCGCTGGTGACGCGGGCGCAGCAGGTCGTCGCCGTGGCCGGGGTGGCGGGGGAGCGGGACACCGACCGGCTGCTGCGTCGGCCCGCAGCCCGGGCCCCGGTGCGCGTGTGGGACGTCGAGTGGGGCGCGGTGCTGCTCGGCCCGTGCGCCACCGACCCCAGGACCCTGGACCTTGCGGCGCCGCGCCTCGCGGGCGCCGCGGCGCTGGTGCTGGGGCGGGAGGGGGCCGGTGGGCCGTCGGACCTGGTGGCGCCGTTCCTGGCGGACCTGCTGTCCGGTGCGCTGACGGTCGAGCGCGAGGTGCTGGTCCGGGCCGGGCTGGCGGGGCTGCACCCGGCCCGCGGTGCGGCGGTCGTGGGGCTCGCGGCCACGTCGCCCGACCCCGACGCGGTGGTCGCCGCGTGGCGTCGCGAGGGGCCGGCCCACGGCGTCGACCTCGTCGCCCACCGGGTGCGCGGCGAGGTGCTCGGCCTGGCAGCGGCCGTACCCCACGACGGCACCCCCGACGTCGCCACCCGCGTCGCCCGGGTGGTCGTGGACGCACGCTGCGTCGTGACGGTGGGTCCGGCCGTCGCGCCGGCGGACGCCGCGCGGTCGGTGCAGGAGGCGCACGCCGCCCTGCCCACCGCGAACCTGCTCGGGCAGAGCCCGGCGCTGACCCGGGACCTGGCGCTGGCGACGCTGCTGGCGGGCACCGAGCCGGCGTCCCTGCAGCGGCTCGTCGACGACGCCCTCGGACCGCTCGTCGACTGGGACCGGGCGCACGGCAGCGACCTGGTGCGCACCGTGACGGTGCACCTGCGGCACGGGTGCAGCGCGACCCGCACCGCCCGCGTCCTGCACCTGCAGCGCCAGTCGCTGTACCAGCGGCTCGCCCGCGCGGAGGCGCTGCTCGGGCGCCCGCTGGACGACCCGGCGGGCCACGAGCACCTCGTGGTCGCGACGTGCGCGCACCGGCTGGCCGAGGCGCGTCGGCGGACGCGGTGACGGGACGGACGGGATGAGCGGGATGAGCGGAACGGGACGGACGGGATGAGCGGAACGAGCGGAGTGAGCGGGCTCGAGGTGACCGAGGTGGCGCCCGGGGTGCACGTCGCACGCACGCCCCTGGTCAACTGGGTGATCCTGCGCGACGGTGCCGACGTCACCCTCGTCGACGCGGGCTACCCCGGGGACAGCCGCCGGCTCGCGGCGTCGCTCGCGACGGTGGGCTGCCGGCCGGACCAGGTGGTCGCCGTCCTGGTGACGCACGCGCACGTCGACCACGTGGGGGGCATCCCGGCGTTGCGGTGCCGTGTCCCCGGCGTCCCGGTGCTGACGTCCCCGCGCGAGGTCGGGCACGTCCGCCGGGAGCGGCTGGAGCAGGCGTCGGCCGGCGGACTGCTACGGCACGCCCACCGGCCGGGGGTGCTCACCTGGTCGCTACAGATCGTGCGCGTCGGCGCGCTGAGCAGGGCCGGGGTGCCAGATGCCGAGGCGGTCCCCGTGGGCGTGCCGCTCGACCTGCCCGGCCGTCCGGTGGCTGTCGAGGTGCCCGGCCACACCACGGGCCACACCTGCTACCACCTGCCCGACGCCGGCGTGCTGGTCGCGGGCGACGCCGTCGGCACCGCCCACCCCACCTCGCCGTGGAACGGCCCGCAGGTGCTGCCGTCGGTGTTCCACCACGACCCGGCGCAGGCGGTCACGTCCCTCGACCTCCTCTCCGACCTGGACGCCGACGTGCTGGTCCCCGGTCACGGGCCGGTGCACCGTGGTGGCCTCGCGCGGGCGGTGACGCGGGCTCGGTCGACCGGTCCGGCGTGGTGACCGAGGCCCGCAGCTGGCTCCATGAGGACGTGGCTCCCTGAGGGGGCCTCCGCGCGGCGCCCGGCTCAGCTCGATGAGCGAGTGGGGCGTCGTCCCGCACGACCTCAGTCGACCCGCCTCGCGGCGGCGCGGCCCGCGGTGCGGCCGGAGAAGAGGCATCCTCCGAGGAAGGTGCCCTCGAGGGCGTTGTAGCCGTGCATCCCGCCGCCGCCGAAGCCGCTGACCTCGCCGGCGGCGTACAACCCAGGCACCGGCCGGCCCGTGGCGTCGAGCACGCTGCCGTCGAGGTCGGTGTGCAGGCCGCCGAGGGTCTTGCGGGTGAGGATGTTGAGCCGAACCGCGATCAGCGGCCCGGCAGCCGGGTCGAGCAGCTTGTGCGGGGTGGCGACCCGGATGAGCCTGTCGCCGCGGTACGTGCGGGCGCCGCGGATGGCGGTGACCTGGGCGTCCTTGGTGAAGGCGTTGTCGACCTCGCGGTCGCGTGCCTCGATCAGGTGCTGCAGCTTCACGGCGTCGACGAGGGGTTGCTCGGTGAGCCGGTTCATCCCGGCCACCAGCTCGGGGAGGGTGTCGGCGACGACGAAGTCCTCACCGTGCTGCGTGAGGGCCTCGACCGGGCCGGGAGCGCCGGCCTTGACCCGGGACAGCAGGAGCTTGAGGTCCTTGCCGGTGAGGTCGGGGTTCTGCTCGGACCCGGAGAGGGCGAACTCCTTCTCGATGATCTTCCGGGTGAGCACGAACCACGAGTAGTCGTAGCCGGTGCTCATCAGGTGCCTGAGGGTGCCGAGGGTGTCGAACCCGGGGAAGTACGGCGCCGGCAGCCGGTTGCCTTCCGCGTCGAGCCACATCGACGAGGGCCCGGGCAGGATCCGGATGCCGTGGTTGTCCCAGATCGGGTCCCAGTTGCGCAGCCCCTCGGTGTAGTGCCACATCCGGTCGGGGTTGATGATCGCGCCGCCGGCCGCAGCGGTGATCTCCAGCATCCGGCCGTCGACGTGCGCCGGGACACCGGCGACCATCCGCTTCGGCGGCTCGCCGAGACGGGCCGGCCAGGCCTTGCGAACGAGCTCGTGATCACCGCCGATGCCGCCCGAGGTCACCAGCACCGCCTGCGCGGAGTACTCGAACTCGCCGACCTCGACGCGGGAGGACGCTTTGCCGCGCCCGACCTGGGACGGCTCGAGGACCGCCCCGCGGACTCCTGTGACCGCACCATCCTGGGTGACGAGGGCGTCGACCCGGTGGCGGAACGCGAACACCACGCGCCCGTTCTCGGCGTGCTCGCGGACGCGCCGCTCGAACGGTGCGACCACGCCGGGGCCGGTGCCCCAGGTGAGGTGGAACCGGGGCACGGAGTTGCCGTGGCCGTCAGCGCGGCCGTCGCCGCGCTCGGCCCAGCCGACGACGGGAAAGAGCCGGTGGCCCATCTGCCGCAGCCAGGAGCGCTTCTCGCCGGCGGCGAACTCCAGGTAGGCCTCTGCCCATCGCCGGGGCCAGTGGTCCTCGGGGCGGTCGAACTGGGCGGAGCCGAACCAGTCCTGGGTGGCCAGCTCGAGCGAGTCCCTGACGCCCATCCGTCGTTGCTCGGGGCTGTCCACGAGGAACAGGCCACCGAGTGACCAGAACGCCTGGCCGCCGAGGGACTGTTCGGGCTCCTGGTCGAGCAGCAGCACCTTCTTGCCGGCGTCGGCGAGCTCGGCGGCTGCGACGAGTCCGGCCAGTCCGGCTCCTACGACGATGGCGTCGGCGTGCATGAAGCTCCTTGGTTGCGGTCGTGTGCGGGCGTGGCCAGCGGCTGGGGGCGGTGAGATCAGATCCCGAAGGTGGTGCGCGGGTAGGGCTGGTTGACATCGGTGATCACGTTGACCAGGTACGGCGTCCGCGCCGCGAACGCCCTGTCGAGGGCGGCTCCGATCCGGGTGGGGTCCGTGACGGTCTCGCCGCCGCCGCCGAGCGCCGTGACCACCTCGTCGTACGGTGTCTGCGGCGCGAGGTCCGCGGCGACGTCGTAGCCGTAGAGCATCTGCATCGGCTGCTTCTCCAGCCCCCAGGCGGAGTTGTTTCCCATGACCATCACCACCGGCAGGTTGTGCCGGACGAGGGTGTCGACGTCCATCAGCGACATGCCGGAGGCTCCGTCGCCGAGCAGCAGGACGACCTGCGAGGAAGGTCGCGCCACCGACGCGCCGATGGCTGCGCCGAGTCCGGCGCCCAGGCAGCCGAAGGGGCCGGGGTCGAGCCAGCAGCCTGGGTGCCTGGGTTCGACGTACTTGCCGGCGAAGGAGACGAAGTCGCCACCGTCACCGATCACGACCGCGTCGTCGGCGAGCCGGGGGAGCAGCTCGCCGTAGATGCGCGCAGGGTGGATCGGGTCGGCCTCGGCGCGCAGCAGCGCGTCGTCACGCTGGACCGCAGCCGCGACGGCGGACCGGAGCTCGGACACCCAGGCGCTCCAGTCCGGCTTGCGCCGCTGGCGCTCGAGCGCGGCGTGGAGGCCCTCGATCGCCATGCTCAGGTCGCCGTGCGCCGAGCCTGCGAGGTCCGCGTGCGTCGACAGCTGCGCCTGGCTGTCGGCGATGTGGACCACCGTGGCCGGCGGGGAGCCGTCGTTCGTGCCGAAGACCCCGTAGCCGAGGCGGAAGTCCAGGGGAGTCCCGATCACGATCGCGAGGTCGCAGGTGCCCAGTGCCGCCTTTCGTGCCTTGGTGACGTGCAGCGGGTGCCCGCCGGGCACCACGCCTCGTCCCATGCCGTTGGTCACGGCTGGGATGCCGATGTCCTCGACGAGCCTCAGGGCGGCCTCTTCCGCGCCGTCCATCCACACGTCGGAGCCGAGGACCAGCACCGGGCGGTGGGCCTGGCCCAGCAGGGCGGCGATCGCAGCGACCGCGTCAAGGTCGGGAACGCTCGGCACGGGCTGCGAGGGGACGGGTCGGGCCACGGTCGAGCGGGCGAAGAGCTGGTCCATGGGGATGTCGAGGAAGGCCGGACCCCGGTGCGGCGCGCCGGCAGCACGGAACGCTTCGTCCACCCCGCTCGCGATGCCGCCGGCGTCAGGCAGGGTGCGGGCCAGCTTGGCCACGAGCTGCAGGAGGGGCTGGTGGTCGAGCTCCTGGAGAGCGCCGGTTCCCCGGCGCTCCTGCGGGGCGCGGCCGCCGACCACGACGAGCGGAGCGCCGGAGAACTGGGCCTGCGTGATGGCGCTGACGCCGTTGGTCACGCCCGGTCCGGCGGTCAGGACCGCCAGGCCGGGCCTGCGGGTCAGCTTGCCGACCGCCTCGGCCGCGAACACCGCGCTCGCCTCGTGGCGGACGTCGAGCAGCCGCATGGCGGGGTCGGCGTTGACGGCCCCGTCGTACATGGGGAACACGTGCGCGCCGGAGAGGGTGAACATCGTGTCCACGCCGTGGGATGCGGCCACTGCGACCGCGTGGTCTCCACCGTGGCCCTCAACCGGTCGGTTACCGGCCGTCTCGACGGGTGCGGCCGGTGCGGGCGGCTGCGAAGCTCCGATCATGGGACGACGCTAGGTAGTGGATGTGTCCACGCGGATGCCCTCTCGCCACAAGAACGCCGTCCTGGGTTGTCACCGCCGTGACAAGAGCCGCCAGCGGAGCGCCGTCTCCAGCCGGTACCGTCCGTCCGGGTCTTCCAAGGCGTCGCCGAACAGGGTCCGCAGCTGACGGAGGCGGTAGCGGATCGTCTGCGGATGGGCGTGAAGGGACTCTGCCGTGGGGACGACGCGCCCTTGGTGCTGGAGCCAGGTGAGCAGCGTGTCCTCGAGGGTGCGGCGATGCCCCTGCGGGACCTGCTGCAGGGGGTCGAGGGCCAGCTCGGCGAAGCGGTCGGTCAGTCCCTCCTCCCAGCCGAGGACGAGGGTGAGCAGGTGGTCCGTGCAGACCACGAGTCCAGTGGCTTCGATGGCGCCGTTGTCGAGCAGCCGAAGGGCGCGGACGGCTTGGCGGTACGACTCCCGGGCCAGCGACAGCGGAACCGTGGACCCGAGCGCGGCGCGGCGTCCGGTGACCACTCGTTGCAGGTGCGTGATGCGACCGGCCGCGTCGGCTTCTGGAACGACCACGACGGCGGTGTCCTCGTGCGTGGCACCGATGCTGCCCGCGCCGATCATGCGTGCCAGCCGGTCTGCGTCGGTGCCCTCCACGAGCAGGACCCCGGCCCTGTCCGGGAGCTGCCAGCGAGCCGCCTCGGCGGCTTTCCGCTGGGCGTTCTCGTCGACGTGGGCTGACTGGATCAGGGTCAGCACGCAGCGTCGTCGGGTCATCCCGAAGTCGATGGAGGTGTGCTCCTGCTCCTCGAGGTAGCCCTCCGCTGCCGCGGCGGCGAGCTGGTCGAGGAAGGGGAACAGGGCGCCGGCGAGGACATGGAGATGGTCCGGCTCGATCTCCTGCGCCTTCCCGAGGTCCACCAGGACGGTCCAGATCGCCTGCGTGCCGGCACCCAGGGTGGACCGAAGCGCGTCGATGAACCGGCCGTCGCGGAACTCCTCCCGGCCGAGCTGTCGAAACACCTCGCGTGCCGGGCCGAGATCGTGCTCGGGGTCGGCGACGAGGTCCAGGAACTCGTCGACCGCGGCTCGCACGCCGGTCCGGACTCCTCGCCCGGCCGCGCCTCCCAGGGGGCGACCTTGGGTCTCCGACGAAGCCCGGGCGGCCTCCAGCACGTGTTCGAGCAGGACGCCCTCCGCCTCACGCAGTCGCTGCGCGACGGTCGGCGGCAGGGGGCCGAGAAGGCGCGGCATGTCGGCGTGGGGCGCTGTCATGGCCACCATCCTCCGCGATGTCGAGAGGGGCCGGTTTGTCATCGGGATGACAAGTCTTCGCGAGAGGTTTGTGGCTGCGCCGGATGACTGTGGCCTGACGGAGGGCCCAACGTGGCACCTGGCTCACGAACCTTGGAGGAACCGTGAACGACTCGGCCCTGATCGCCGTCGGGCTCCCGGTGGCACTGGCCATCATCATGTTCGGGCTGGGCCTGTCCCTGGTCCCGGAGGACTTTCGCCGGGTGGCGCGTCGGCCGAGGGCGGTGGTCGTCGCGCTGTCCCTGCAAGTCATCGTGCTGCCCGCCCTGGCGTTCGGACTCGTGCTGGCGTTCCAGGTCGATCCCCTCGTCGCTGTCGGCGTGATGCTGCTGGCTGCTTCACCCGGAGGCACCACCGCGAACCTGTTCAGCCACCTCTTCCGAGGCGACGTGGCGCTCAACGTCACCCTCACCGCGATCAACTCGGTGCTGGCTGCCCTGACCATCCCCGTCATCACCAACCTCGCGATCGACTTCTTCGACGCCGGAGACGCACTCGGGCTCCAGTTCGGGAAGGTCGTGCAGGTCGTCGCGATCGTCCTGGTGCCCGTCGGGATCGGCATGGTGGTGCGGCAGCGCTCGGAAGCCTTCGCGGTGCGAGCGGACCGACCCGTTCGGGTCTTCTCCATCGTCGTCCTCGCCGCGGTCTCCCTCGGCGCGATCCTGGGGGAGCGGGAGAACCTCGACGGCTACCTGCGCGAGGTCGGCGCCCTGGTCGCGATCTTCTGCCTGGCGAGCCTGGCCCTCGGCTACACCGGAGCCCGGCTGTTCCGGCTCGGTCGTGGACAGGCCGTCGCGAGCGCCATGGAGGTGGGGATCCACAACACGACGGTGGCGCTCACCATCGCCCTCAGTGTCCTGGGCAGCGCCGCGGTCCGATCCCCGCAGCCGTCTACAGCATCGCGATGTACCCGCTGGCCACCGCCTTCGGCTTCGCCATCACGCGCACGGGAACGCCTGCCCGGCGGCCGGAGCTCTCCCAGCGCGTGACGATGTGAGCACGTCCTCCACGCGTGTGGCTCAGTTGTCATCTCGATGACAACGCGGCGAGCAAGCCTTGTGCGAACGGTGTGCATCCGTGTGGGTGACGCCTCAATACCGTCGGTCACGCACGACGTCCTGTGTGACGAGCCTCACCGGACTGTCTGCGCCACTCATCGTGACCGGCAGATCCCATCCTGCTGGCGCGTCGGCCCACGTGAGAGGGACACATGCACGTACCGCATCGGAAGACGGCGCTCGCCGTGCTCGCGCTGTCGTTGGCGGGGACCTTCGTCCCGCTGAGCCCGGCCCCGGCGACGGCCGCGGACCTCGTGGGTGAGGTCTGGGCCTCGGACCTGCCCTTCGTCTCCGCGACCAACGGCTGGGGTCCCGTCGAACGCGACCGCTCGGTCGGCGAGCAGGGCGCCGGTGACGGACGCATCCTGGAGATCGACGGCAAGAACCACAGCAAGGGCCTCGGAGTCCACGCGGACTCCGCGATCCGTTTCGACCTGGGAGGCGACTGCGAGGTCTTCCAGGCCGAGGTCGGGATCGACGACGAGGTCGGCAGTGCCGGCAGCGTCATCTTCTCGGTCGTCGCCGACGGCGTCCAGGTGGCCCAGACCAAGACGCTCACGGGTGCGATGGACCCCGTCACCCTGTACGCCAGCATCGACGGTGCCCAGACGGTTGACCTGCTGGTGTCCCAGGCCGAAGGCGGCATCGCCAAGGACCACGCCGACTGGGCGAGCGCGAAGTTCCGGTGCTCGGGGGATGGCACGGCACCCTCGCTCGACCTGCCGGCTCCGCCCACGTCCTCTGTCTTCGCCAGCGACTGGCCGTTCCTGCTCCCTCCGGCCAACGGGTGGGGGCCCGTTGAACGAGACACGGCCAACGGTGAGCAGGCGGCGGGAGACGGACCGAAGCAGCGGCTCAACGGTGTGACCTACGCGAAGGGCCTGGGTGTCCACGCCGGCTCCTTGGTGAGCTACCACCTCGGAGGACGGTGCTCGGCGTTCACGGCGAAGGTCGGGGTGGATGACTCGCAGGGCTGGCTGGGATCGGTGCGGTTCAGGGTCTTCGCAGACGGGGTGGAGGTGGCCGACACCGGCAAGATGCTCAAGGGGACGGCCACCAGGTCCATCTCGGCGGTGACGGCAGGCGCTCAACGGCTCGACCTGCTGGTCGACAACACCGGGGACGGGAGCGACCACGACCACGCGGACTGGGCTGACGCTCGACTCGTCTGCGGCGACGACGCCACCGGCGATGCGTTCTACACCCCACCGGCACAGCTCCCTGCGGGCATGGGCGAGCTCGTGCGCACGGAACCGTCGCAGTTCTGGGTGACGCCGCTCAAGGTGGTGCCGGTCGACGCCACGGTCACCCGCCTGATGTACACCTCGAGCGACCGCAACGACGAGCAGATCGCCGTCACGGGCCAGCTGGTCGTGCCCAACCAGGCGTGGAACGGCGCCGGTCCCCGTCCGCTGGTCGCCTACGCAGTCGGTACCCAGGGTCTGGGTGACACCTGCGCTCCCTCGCGGCTGTCCGACGGCAGTGGCCTGGAGTACGAGAACGTCTTCATCGCCGGTCTGTTGTCCAAGGGCTACGCAGTGGTGGTGACCGACTACCAGGGCCTGGGCACTCCCGGCCTCCACACCTTCATGAGCCGTGAGGTCCAAGGGCGTGCCGTCCTGGACTCCGTGCGCGCGGCCATCGCCGTACCCGGGTCGGGGATCACCGCTACGACGCCGGTCGCCATCATGGGCTACTCGCAGGGAGGTGGGGCAGCGGCGGCCGCGGCCGAGCTCGCCCCGACGTACGCGCCCGAGCTGTCGCTCGTGGGAGTGGCGGCCGGCGGCGTGCCAGGCGATCTGCTGGCCACCGCCGACAAGCTGGACGGGACGCTCACGGTCGGGTTCATGGCCTACGCGGTACTGGGGGTGTCCGAGGGCAGCTACGGCGTGGACTTCGACCCGTACCTCAACGACAGAGGTCGCGCGTTGATGGCAGAGGTCCGGGACGAGTGCGTGATCGAGACGATCCTGGACCACGGGTTCATCCGGACGTCGACGCTCACGGCCGACGGATCGCCCCTGCCGCAGGTGCTTCGCAGGCCGGAGTTCGCCGGCATCATCGGCGAGCAGCTCATCGGCGATGGTCGGAAGCCGGCGGTGCCGACGTTCGTGTACCACTCCGCCACCGACGACGCGATCCCCTTCGCGGCAGGGCTGGGAACGGCCCAGCGATGGTGTGGTCAGGGTGCCGACGTGGGCTTCGCCAAGGGGGTGGTCCCCGGCCACGTGGGCGGCGCGTTCGAGTTCTACCCGCGCGCCATGGAGTTCCTCGGCGCCCGGCTTCGTGGTGAGTCCACCGCGTCGAGCTGCCAGACGATCTGAGGCTGTCAGCCGCTCGCCGGGCCGGTCGCTCGCGCGACCGGCCCGGTTCGCGGTGCTGGGGCTGCACGAGGACGAGAACGACCCCTGACGCTGGAAGACGTCGGACGGTGTCTTCGCAGGTCAGGGGCCGTTCTCAGGGACCTGGCAGGTGGGCGTCACCCACCCGGGACTAGATGTCGAAGTACAGCTCGAACTCGTGCGGGTGGGGGCGCAGCCGGATCGGGTCGACCTCGTTGACGCGCTTCCACTCGATCCACGTCTCGATGAGGTCCGGGGTGAAGACGTCGCCCTCGGTGAGGTAGTCGTGGTCGGCCTCGAGCGCGTCGAGGACGGCCGGCAGCGAGCCGGGGACCTGCTCGATGGCCGCGTGCTCCTCCGGCGGCAGCTCGTACAGGTCCTTGTCCACCGGCTCCGGCGGCTCGATCCGGTTGCGGATGCCGTCGATGCCGGCCATGAGCATCGCGGAGAACGCCAGGTACGGGTTCGACGACGGGTCCGGCACGCGGAACTCGATCCGCTTGGCCTTCGGCGAGTTGCCGGTGATCGGGATGCGCACGCACGCCGACCGGTTGCGCGCCGAGTACACGAGGTTCACCGGCGCCTCGTAGCCGGGGACCAGGCGGTGGTAGGAGTTCACCGTCGGGTTCGTGAACGCCAGCAGGGACGGGGCGTGCTTGAGCAGGCCGCCGATGTACCAGCGCGCCATGTCGGACAGCCCGCCGTAGCCGCGCTCGTCGAAGAACAGCGGCTCGCCGTCCTTCCACAGCGACTGGTGGGAGTGCATGCCCGAGCCGTTGTCACCGAACAGCGGCTTCGGCATGAACGTGGCGGTCTTGCCCTCGTCCCACGCGACGTTCTTGATGACGTACTTGAAGAGCATCACCTGGTCGGCGGCGTGCTGGAGCGTGGAGAACCGGTAGTTGATCTCCTGCTGGCCGGCGGTGCCCACCTCGTGGTGCGCCCGCTCGACCTGCAGACCGACCTGCTCCAGCGTCAGCGTCATCCGGTCGCGGATGTCGGCGAAGTGGTCGACCGGCGGCACGGGGAAGTACCCGCCCTTGTACCGGGTCTTGTAGCCGCGGTTGCCGCCCTCCTCGGCGCGGCCGGTGTTCCACGCGCCCTCGACCGAGTCGATGAAGTAGTAGCCGGCGTTCTGCTTCGTCTCGAAGCGGACGTCGTCGAAGACGTAGAACTCGGCCTCGGCACCGAAGTACGCGGTGTCCGCGATGCCCGTGCCCCGCAGGTACGCCTCGGCCTTAGCGGCGATGTTGCGCGGGTCGCGGCTGTACGGCTCGTCGGTGAACGGGTCGACGATGGAGAAGTTCATCACCAGGGTCTTCTCGGCCCGGAACGGGTCGACGAACGCGGTGGTGGGGTCGGGCACCAGCTTCATGTCGGACTCGTGGATGGCCTGGAAGCCGCGGATCGACGACCCGTCGAACATCTGGCCCTCGGTGAACGCGTTCTCGTCGAACCCGGACGCCGGCACGTTGAAGTGCTGCATCACGCCCGGCAGGTCGCAGAACCGCACGTCGACGAACTTCACGTCGTTGTCCTTGAGGTACCGCAGGACCTCGTCGGAGTCCTTGAACATCAATCCTCCTCGGTGGGGCGTGGGTGCCCGGTGCGTGGACGACGGTAGGCAGGCGGGGTTTCCCGGCAGTGTCCCGAGTGTTTCCCGGATGTTACGCACCGTCTGGGCCGGGCCGGGTCCGGTGCACCTGGCGGCGGCCCCCTCCGGGGCCGTGGGTAGCCTCCCTGGGTGCCTGTCGGACGCGCACCCAGCAGCTACCCCGGTGAGCGGCTCGGCCTGCCCGAGCGCGGCCCGGGGTCGGTGGCCAGGGTCGGACGCCGGCTCGTCGGCGTCGCGGTCGACTGGGCCCTCGCGCTCGCGGTGTCCCACGGTTTCGCGGGGGGCGACCCGTGGGCGACCCTCGCCGTGTTCGGGCTGCTGCACGCCGTGCTGACCGCCACGACCGGGACGTCGGTCGGGCACCGGCTCGTGGGGGTGCAGGTCGTCGGCATCGGCGAGGGTGCACCACCGCCCGTGCGCGCGGTGGCCCGCAGCTTCCTGCTCTGCCTGGCCCTGCCGGCGCTGGTGTGGGACTCCGACCAGCGGGGCCTGCACGACCAGCTCGCCCGCACGGTCCTCGTCAGGCGCTGACCCGGGGTCGCGGCGCCGGGGAGCGCGGCGCCTGCGAGGGCGCCGCCGCAGTCCCCAGCGGTTCCCGGCCCCGGGCCCGACCTCGCAGGGTGAGCGTGCGCTCCTCGTCCTGCCACCGCAGCCGGCGGGCGCGCTCCGCGGCCAGCGCGGCGGCCGCGTTGCCGGCCGCGCGCCGCGCCATCGCCTCGTCGCACGCCACCAGGAGCACCGCCAGCGGGTTGCCCGCTCCCACGTCCAGCACGTTCACCGTGACCTCCGCGCTGCCGCCGTCCGCCCCCGACCGGGGGAGGTGGGACCAGCGAACCCCCGGCGTGTTGCGTCCAGGTGACACCAGGTGAGCACCAGGTGAAACGTCCCGGACGTCGCGGCGCTCAGCGACCGCGCTGGGCCTTGCGGTCCGGCCGCACCCGCAGCGGGTCGATGCCCTGCGGGATCGGCGGGCGCATGCCACCGAGCGCCTTCAGGCGCCGGTTGACCTCGGCGACCTCGGCCTTCGTCAGGGTGGGCTTGAGCTTCATCACCGTGCGACCGAGCCGTCGCAGCGGCACCTGGCCCTCGGCCTGACCGGACTGGATGAGGTGCACCGGCACACCCGGCAGGACCCGCGCGACCCGCTTGCGCTCCTTCTCCAACAGCTTGGACACCCGGTGCGGCGGACCGTCCGACACGAGCACCACCCCCGGACGGCCGACGGCGCGGAAGACGGTGTCCTGCGTCCGCGGGTCGATCGCGACGGGCTCCTCGGGGACCGTCCACCCGCGGCGCAGCACGCGCAGACCCGCACCGGCGGCGCCCGGCTGGCCCTCGATCTGCAGGTAGGCGGCGCGCTCGGCGCGACGGGCCAGGATGAACATCGCCGCGAGCACCGCCATCGGCAGGCCGAGCACGGTGGCGTAGATCGGGTGCCCGGTGAGCAGACCGATGCCGAGCGCGACCGCGAGGATCCCCGCGAACGCCAGGAGCATCCACCACACGACCGCCGGGTCGGCCTGGCGGGTCATCCGGAAGACGGCCCGGACCTGCGCCATCCGCCCGCCGCCGGAGCCGGCGCGCTTGCGGCGCCTCAGCAGCCCCCGACGGGGTGCGGGGGTCTCGTCGGGGGAGGCGGGAGGTGCGGTGCGGGCCATGGGTGTCGAGGATACGGGCTCGCGAGCGTGCCCCTGCACGCCGCCCGGCGCACCCCGGCGACCACGAGCCGGACGGCTCAGCGAGCCAGCAGGCTGCTGGCCTCCTGGCTGGCGGGGGTCTGCTCGGCCAGGTGCGCCAGCGCCTCCGGCAGCTCCTCGCCGCGACGGCGCTTCGCCTGCGCCCACAGCCGGCCCGCGCGGTACGACGAGCGCACCAGCGGCCCGCTCATCACCCCGGCGAAGCCGATCCGCTCCGCCTCCTCGCTGAGCGCGACGAACTCCTCCGGGCGCACCCACCGCTCGACGGGGTGGTGCCGCGGGGAGGGCCGCAGGTACTGGGTGATGGTGACCAGGTCGGTCCCCGCCTGGTGCAGGTCGCGCAGCGCCTCGACGACCTCGTCGATCGTCTCGCCCATGCCCAGGATGAGGTTCGACTTCGTCACCAGGCCGGCGTCGCGGCCCATCGTGATGACGTCGAGCGAGCGCTCGTACCGGAAGGCGGGGCGGATCCGCTTGAAGATCCGCGGCACGGTCTCGACGTTGTGGGCGAAGACCTCGGGCCGGGCGTCCAGCACCTGGCCGACGAGCTCGGGGACCCCGTTGAAGTCCGGGACGAGGATCTCCACCCCGGTGCCCGGGTTCAGGTCGTGGACCTGGCGCACCGTCTCGGCGTACAGCCACGCGCCCTGGTCGGGCAGGTCGTCCCGGGCGACGCCGGTGACCGTGGCGTAGCGCAGGCCCATCGCCTGGACGGACTCCGCGACCCGACGCGGCTCGTCCCGGTCGAGGGGCGAGGGGCGCCCGGTGTCGATCTGGCAGAAGTCGCAGCGCCGCGAGCACTGCTCGCCCCCGATGAGGAAGGTGGCCTCGCGGTCCTCCCAGCACTCGAAGATGTTGGGGCAGCCGGCCTCCTCGCACACCGTGTGCAGCCCCTCGCGCTTCACCAGCGACTTCAGGCCGGTGTACTCCGGGCCCATCCGGGCGCGGGTCTTGATCCACTCGGGCTTCTTCTCGATGGGCGTCTGCGCGTTGCGCGCCTCCACGCGCAGCAGCCGACGTCCCTCAGGCGCGATGGTCACGCGACTCCCTCGGGTCGGGTCGAGCAGGTCGGGTCGAGCAGGTCAGGTCGAGTAGGTCCGTACTCGTCCGGTCAGCGTAAGCCCTCGCGTGCCCCGGCCATTCCGCGACCGTAGGGTCGGGCCATGGACCTGAGGATCTTCACCGAGCCGCAGCAGGGCGCCTCCTACGACACGCTCCTGCGCGTCGCGCGGGCCACCGAGGAGCTGGGCTTCGACGCGTTCTTCCGCTCCGACCACTACCTCGCGATGGGCTCGGGGGACGGCCTGCCGGGGCCCACCGACGCCTGGACGACGCTGGCCGGCCTGGCGCGGGAGACCTCGAGGATCCGGCTCGGCACCCTCGTGTCCTCCGCGACGTTCCGCCACCCCGGCGTCCTGGCGATCCAGGTCGCGCAGGTCGACCAGATGTCCGGTGGCCGGGTCGAGCTGGGCCTGGGCACCGGCTGGTTCGAGCGGGAGCACGAGGCGTACGGGATCCCCTTCCCGTCGCTGGGGGAGCGGTTCGACCGCTTCGAGGAGCAGCTGGACGTCGTCACCGGGCTGTGGGGGACGCCGCAGGGTGAGTCGTTCTCCTACGAGGGCGAGCACTACCGGCTCGTCGACTCCCCGGCGCTGCCCAAGCCCGCCCAGGAGCGCGTGCCGCTGGTCGTCGGCGGCACCGGCAAGCGCCGCACCCCCCGGATCGCAGCACGCCACGCCACCGAGTACAACGCCTCCTTCACCTCCCTGGACACGACGGGCGAGCTCTTCGAGCGGGTGCGCGCGGCGTGCGCGGACGCCGGCCGCGACGCGGCGTCCATGACGTTCTCCGTGGCGCTCGCGGTCGTCTGCGGCGCGGACGACGCGCAGGTGCGGCAGCGGGCGGAGGCGATCGGCCGCGACGTCGAGGAGCTGCGGAGCAACCACCTGGCGGGCACCCCCGACGAGGTGGCCGACAAGATCGGCCGCTACGCCGCGCTCGGTGCCGACCGGGTGTACCTGCAGGTGCTCGACCTGGACGACCTCGACCACCTCGAGCTGGTCGCGTCGCGGGTGGCGCCGCAGGTCTGACCCGCGGACGACTCAGGCGGTGCCCACCGCGGCGGCCGGTCGGGCCGGTTCCGGCAGGGTCGCGGCCAGGTGCTCGCGCACGGACCCGAGCACGTCGGCCACCCGCACCGGGCGCCCGAGCTCGGCGGACAGCGACGTCACGTCGGCGTCGGGGATGCCGCAGGGCACGATCCGGGCGAAGGCGGCCAGGTCGCAGTCGCAGTTGAGGGCGAAGCCGTGCATGGTCACGCCCTGGGCGACGCGGATGCCGATCGCCGCGACCTTGCGCTCCCGGCCTCGGTCGTCGGCCGGCACCCAGACCCCGCTGCGGCCCTCCACCCGGCCGGTGCGGACGCCGAGGTCCGCGCACACGTCGATCAGGGCCTGCTCCAGGCGGCGCACGTACGCGACCACGTCCACCGGGTCGGACAGCCGCAGCACCGGGTAGCCGACGAGCTGGCCGGGGCCGTGCCAGGTGATCTTGCCGCCGCGGTCGACGTCGACCACCGGCGTCCCGTCGGACGGCCGCTCGTGCGGCTCGGTCCGCTTGCCCGCCGTGTACACCGCCGTGTGCTCCAGCAGGAGCACGGTGTCCGGACGGGAACCGGCGGCCACCTCGGCGTGGACGGCGCGCTGCCGCTCCCACCCGTCGGCGTACGCGACCGTGTCCGGGGCGAAGCCCAGCTCGACGAACTCCACCAGCGCTCCTCGGGTCGTGGGCAGGACGTGCCGTCACCGGCCCCTGCAGGCTACGCCGTGGTCGCGCCGTCCGGTCACGACCACCGCTGCTCGGACAGCCTGCGCACCAGGGTGACGAGCTGCTCGCGCAGGTCGCGGGTGCCGTCGGCTCCCAGGGCGTCCCGGAAGCCGACCTCGACGTCACCGCGGTGGTCGCCCTCGGCCTCGGCGCGTGCGCTGCGGCCCGCCGGGGTCAGCGACACCAGCACCTTGCGCCGGTCGGCCTCGCTGCGGGTGCGCAGCACGTAGCCCGTCCGGGCCAGCCGCTCCACCAGGCGGCTCATCGTCTGCTCCTGGACCTGGGTGCGCCCGGCGAGCTGTCGCTGGGTCATCGGCTCGTGCTCGAGCAGGTGCAGGACGGCGAAGCTCGCGTGGTTGAGGTCCCACCGGGCGAGGTGGGCGTCCCACGCGTGCTCCACGAGCCGCGCGGCGGTCGACAGCAGGCGCCCCGTCGGCCACTGCTCGAGGGGGTCGTCACCGGGCTGCGCCCCGCGGGCCGGGGTGGTGTCCTGGGACGTGGCGTGCTCCGCTCCTCGTCGTGACCGGTCGCCCGACGAACGCCGGGTTGCGGCCCGGACCCGTCGTGCACAAGATACTCAGCAGGCTGAGGAAAGTGCCGCCGGAACGCATCCGCGGCCCGGCCCCCGCCGGAAGTCCTCAGCGAGAAGCCTACGAGCAACCGCAGCCGGCACGACCCCGGCCGGCGGCCGAAGCACCCGGGAGAACCATGAGCAGCCGCACGGCGCAGCGTGAGCACGAGGGCGCCCCGGCGTCACGCACCGGCGGGGGGCGGACACGCAGGGCGGTCGCCCGCAGCGTCGCCCTCGTCCTCGTCCTGCTCACCTGGCTCTCCGTCGCCGGAGTGGGCGGTCCGCTCGTCGGCCGGCTGTCCGAGGTGCAGCGCAACGACAACGCGTCCTTCCTGCCGGACTCCGCGGAGTCGACCCGCGTCAGCGAGCTGTCCGCCGGGTTCACCGAGGACGAGACGCTGCCCTACTTCCTCGTGGTCGAGCGCTCCGGCGGCCTGCAGGAGGGCGACCTGGCCGCCGTCCAGGAGTTCGTCGACGGGTTGGGCGACCTGCCGCTGCCCGGCGAGGAGAACGCGGACCTGACGGTCGGCGACTACCTCGCCGACCAGCCCGTTCCCGTCGTGCCCAGCGAGGACGGCGAGGCCGTGCTCGCGGTCATCGGTCTGGACGCCCAGGAGGCCGAGCGCAACCTGCCCGACGGCGAGTCCGTCGTTTTCGGCGTCGGCGAGGCCATCAGGGACGGCCTCGCCGAGGAGGTCGCCGGCGACGGGCTCGACCCCTACCTGGCCGGACCCGGCGGTGTCCTCGCGGACCTCGTCAACGCCTTCGCCGGGATCGACGGCAGGCTGCTGCAGGTCACCCTCGCGGTCGTCTTCGTCATCCTGCTGCTCGTCTACCGCAGCCCGGTGCTGCCGTTCGCCGCGCTGATGTCGTCGCTGTTCGCGCTCGCCGCCGCGGGCGGCGTGATCTACCCGCTGGCCGACGCCGGCACCATCGACCTCAGCGGCCAGAGCCAGGGGATCCTGTTCATCCTCGTCGTCGGCGCCGCGACCGACTACGCCCTGCTGCTCGTGGCCCGCTACCGCGAGGAGCTGCACGACCACGAGTCGAAGTACCAGGCGATGAAGGTCGCCTGGCGCGCCACCCTCGAGCCGGTCGCGGCCAGCGGCTCGACCGTGGTGCTCGGGCTGCTGTGCCTGCTGCTGGCGGACCTGGCCTCCACCCGGGGCCTGGGTCCCGTGGGGGCCATCGGGATCGTCGCGGCCATGCTGTCGGTGATGACGTTCCTGCCCGTGCTGCTGCTGTGGCCCGTCATCGTCCTGCTGCTCGTGCTCGGCGGTGTCCTCGCCGGGGTCGGCGCGTTCGTCGCCGGCCCCACCGGCGCGCTGGTGGCGCTCGGGGCCGTCCTCGTCACCGCCCTGGTGCTGGCGGTGCTGCGCCGGCGTGCCCTGGCCGGGGCCGCTCCGGGTGACCGGCTCGCCTGGTACGCCCGGCCGGCGTCGGGACGCTGGCTGTTCTGGCCCCGGGTGCCGGGGACCGACGGCGTGCGGGCCAGCGACGCCGTGGACGGCACGGGGCTGTGGGGCCGCGTCGCCCGGCTCGTCGGCGGGCGCCCGCGCGTCGTGTGGGGCGTGACCGTCGCCGCCCTGCTCGGGCTGTCGGCGTTCGCGCCGACCTTCGAGGCCGACGGGCTGGCGCAGACCGAGGTCTTCCGCGAGGAGCAGGAGTCCGTCGTCGGCCAGGAGGTCATCGACGAGCACTTCCCCGGCGGTGCGGGTAGCCCGGCGCTCGTCCTGGCCCCCGAGGAGCTCGCCGAGGAGGCGCTGGAGGCCACCCGGGGGGCCGACGGCGTGGCCAGCGCCTCGTTCACCGCGGCCGCGCCCCCGCCCGGTGTCGGTGGCCCCGGTGCTGGTGGCCCCGGTGCCGGGGGACCGGGTGCCGCTGCTCCGGGTGGTGCCGGCGCCGACCCGGAGCCCCTCGTCGTCGACGGGCTCGTGCGGATCGAGGCGGTCCTGGAGGAGGACGCCGGTAGCCCCGCCGCCGAGCGGGTCGTCGCCGACCTGCGGGAGCGGCTCGACGACGTCTCGGACGAGGTGCTCGTCGGCGGGAGCACGGCCAGCAACCTCGACGTGCGCGAGGCCAGCAACCGGGACCTGCAGCTGATCGTCCCGTCCATCCTGGCCGTCGTCCTCGTCGTCCTGGTGCTGCTGCTGCGTTCCGTGGTCGCTCCGGTCCTGCTCGTGCTGGCGAACGTGCTGTCGTTCGCCGCGACGATCGGTGTGTCCGCGATCGTCTTCAACGAGGTCCTCGACCTGCCCGGCGGCGACCCGACCGTGCCGCTGTTCGGCTTCGTCTTCCTCGTCGCCCTCGGCATCGACTACTCGATCTTCCTGATGACCCGGGTGCGCGAGGAGTCCGTGAACCGCGGCACCCGCCCGGGGGTCCTCGTCGGGCTCGCCGTCACCGGCGGGGTGATCACCAGCGCCGGCATCGTCCTGGCCGCCACGTTCTCCGCCCTCGTGACGCTGCCCCTGGTGTTCCTGCTCCAGATCGCCTTCATCGTCGCCTTCGGCGTCCTGCTCGACACGTTCGTCGTGCGCTCGCTGCTCGTCCCGGCGCTGTCGTACGACCTGGGCCGCCGCGTGTGGTGGCCGTCGCGCCTGGCTCGTCGCGCGTCGGATCCCGACGGCGCGCGCGGGAGCACGCAGGAGGTCGTGACCGCGGGGGAGCGGCGGTGATCCCCGCCCGGGTGGGTCTCGTCGGCTACGGCGACGCCGGTCGGGGCATCCACGCCCCGCTGCTGCGCCGGGCGGGCCTGGAGGTCGCCGTCGTCGCGACGCGCGACCCCGGCCGGCGGGCCGCGGCGGTCAGTGAGCTGCCCGACGCGGAGGTGGTCGACGACCTCGAGACGGTGCTGCGGCGCGACGTGGACGTCGTCGTCCTGGCCTCGCCGAGCGGTGTGCACGCCGAGCAGGCCGTCAGGTGCCTGCGAGCGGGCCTGCCGGTCGTCGTCGACAAGCCGCTGGCCACCACGGCCGCCGCGGCGGCGGAGGTCGTCGAGGTGTCGCGCTCCGAGGGCGTCGCCCTCACGGTCTTCCAGAACCGCCGGTGGGACGCCGAGCACGTCGTGCTCAGGCGCCTGCTGGCCGAGGGCTCCCTCGGCGAGGTGTTCCGCTTCGAACGGCGCTGGGAGCGCTGGCGGCCCGTGCCCAAGGACCGCTGGCGCGAGAACGCCGACGCGGCCGCGGGCGGCGGGATCCTGCTCGACCTGCACACCCACCTGGTGGACGCCGCGGTCGACCTGTTCGGGCCCGTCACGCGCGTGTACGCCGAGGTGGCCGCGCGCACCACGACCGCCGAGGACGACGCCTTCCTCGCCTGCACCCACGCCAGCGGCGTCCGCAGCCACCTCGGGGCGCTGTCCCTGGCGGCGGCTCCCGGACCGCGCACCAGGGTGCTGGGCACCCACGCCGCGTACGTCGTCACCAGCTTCGAGGCGGAGCCGACGGCGTTCAGCGACCTGCTCGACGCCAGTGAGGAGCACTGCGGCTGGCGGGTGGTCGGGGACGACCGGGAACCCGTGGACCGCCCGGACGTCGAGCACGCCGACTTCTACCGGGACGTCGCCGGGGCCCTGGGCGGGCAGGGCCGCTGGCCCGTCGACCCGGCGGACGCCGTGCACGTGCTGGCCGTCGTCGACGCGGCCCGGACCAGCGCCCGCACCGGCGAGGTCGTCGCCGTCCCGCAGGTGACGCCGACCGACTGAGGCCGGTCGCCGGCTCAGGTCGGCGGCCCGACTCGGCGCGTGCCGCCGGGGGACGTCAGCCGGCGAGCAGACGAGGCTCCAGGCGCTCCTCGACCGCCAGGTCGCCGTCGTCTCCGTGCTCACGTCGGACCACGTACGCCGCGCTGCCCGGTACCTCCGTGACCGCGTCCACCAGCTCGGTGCCGCGGTACACCAGCCCCACGCCGTCGTCAGTGCAGTGGGTCTGCGGCAGCGTGCCGTCGGCGACGAGCCGGTGCACCAGGGGGCGGCGGCCCGGCTCGGAGTCGTAGTGCACGCCGTTGCCGTACGGCAGCAGCCCGAGGGCGTCGGTCACCGGCCGCAGCTGCGGACCGAAGGAGTCCGTCGTCCCGCCGACGAACCAGCAGATCGACCCGGCCGACACCCCGCCGAGGACCACCCCCGCGTCCCACGCCTCCCGCAGCACGTCGTCCAGGCCGTGCACCCGCCAGACCGCGAGGAGGTTGGCCACGGAGCCACCGCCGACCCACACGACGTCGCTGCCGAGGACGGTCGCGCGCACGTCCTCGACGTTCGGCATCGGGAACAGGTGCAGCGGGGTGATCTCCCACCCGGCGACCCGGCCCGCCTCCAGCCCCCACAGCGACCAGCGCTCCTGGTCCCCGCCCGCGGTCCCCAGCAGCGTCACGCGGGGCCGCCCCCCGGCGCCGGACAGGTCGACGCAGTGCCGGACCAGGGGCCCGAACTCGACGGCGACGCGCTGCCCGCGCCGGTACCCGCCGGACGTCGCGACGACGGTGGGTGGGCGGTCGCTCGTGCTGCTCACCCGCGCATCCTGCCAGTGCCTGTGGACGGGACGCGGCGGTGGGCGCGCGCCGTGCGCTTGGATGTCCGCCGTGACCGCGCCCAGCACCGCCCGCGGCCGGCCCCCGGCCGTGCCGGGGTACCGGACCGGACGGCTCCTCGGCTTCGGAGGTCAGGGCGAGGTCTGGGCGGCCGTGCACGAGCAGAGCGGGCGCCGGGTCGCCCTGAAGGCCCTGCGCGTGGGGGAGGCCGCCCAGGCGCGGGCCCTGCGTGAGGCGATGCTGCTGCGTCGCATCGAGCACCGCCACGTGCTCCGGGTGGAGTCCGTCGTGCGCTCGGGGGACGACGGCGTCGTGCTGGTCCTGGAGCACGCGCCCGGCGGGAGCCTGGCCGCCCTGGTCGCCGCCCGCGGCCCGCTGGACCCGGGGGAGGTCGTCACGGTCCTCAGCCCGTTGGCCGGCGCGCTGGCGGACCTGCACGCCAGGGGGCTGGTCCACGGTGACGTCTCGCCGGGCAACGTCCTGTTCGCCGCCGACGGGCGGCCGCTGCTGGCCGACCTCGGCGTGGCCTCGTTGCTCGGCGTGGACGAGCGAGGTGAGCGCCACGGCACGCCCGGTTTCGTCGACGCCGTCACGGGGCCCACGACGCCGCCGGCGCCGGCAGGCGACGTGTTCGGGCTGTGCGCGGTCGGCTGGTTCGCCCTCACCGGTCGCGCGCCCCAGCCGGCCGGTGCCCGCACCCCGCTCGGCCCGGTGGCCCCAGGCACCCCTGCCGAGCTCGCAGCCGTCGTCGAGAGCGGCCTCGACGTCCGGCGCTCTCGGCGCCCGACGGCGGCGGAGCTGTCGGTCGCGGTGTACGACGCGGCCCCCGCGGCCCCCGTGCGGCTGGTGCCGACCGACCCCCTGGCGGCTGCCGCGGACGTCGTCACCCACCGGCTGCGCCTGGACGCCGCGCAGGCCCAGGAGGAGGTCCCTGCGGTACCCCGGCGACGTCGGTGGCTGCGGCCGCTGCTGGTGGGCCTCGCCGCCGCGGCGGTGACGGCGGCGGTGCTGGCGGCCGCGGTGCTGCTGGGGGTCGGCCGTGGGCCCGGCGGCGACGGGCCGGCGGTCGCGGCACCGGGCGCGACGAGCGGCGCTCCCGAGCACGGGGACGGGCAGGACGCGGCCCTCGAGCAGGCGGCCGGCGAGGACGTGGCAGCCCGGACGGCGGCCCTGGCCGAGGGACTCTCCCAGGCCGACCCGGCCGGGGCGGTCCAGGTCCTCGCGGACCTGCGGGCCCTGGCGCTGTCCACGGGCAGTGACGTCCCGCTGCGGGCGGCCAACGAGCCCGGTGCGCCGGCGGCGGAGCAGGACGCGGCGCTGCTCGCAGGGCTGACCGCGGACGGCCTCGTCCTGCAGGACCTCGTGTTCGAGGTGCGGCGAGCGGAGGTCGTCGAACCGGTCGGTGCCGAGCAGTCGCCGGACGAGGGGGCCGTGGCCGTCGTGACGGCGGACGTGGTGACCGGGCCGCACCGGCAGGTGCGGGCCGACGGGGCCGTCGTCCAGGAGGTCGCCGAGGGCACCGTCGTCACCTCGCGCCTGACGCTGGTCCGCCTCGACGGGCGGTGGGTGGTCCGCTCCGTCGGGTAGGCCCCGTCGGCGTCAGCGGTCGGGCGCGTCCTCGACGAGCCAGCGCACCGCGTCGGCGAGGGTGCGGTGCCGGAACGAGAAGCCCGCGTCGAGGAGCACCTGGGGGACGACCCGCTGGCTGGAGACGACGTCGTCGGCGAAACCGCCGAGGACGGTCCGCAGGGCGACGCGGGGGACCGGCAGCACGGCGGGCCGGTGCATGGCGGCCGCGAGCGCGCGGATGACCTCGGCGTTGCGGGCCGGCTCGGGGCCGGTGACGTTCACGGGACCGTCCACCGGCTCACGCAGCACGAACCGGACGGCGCCCAGGACGTCCTCCAGCGTCACCCAGCTCCACCACATCCGCCCACCGGCCAGCGGGCCGCCACCGCCGAGACGGATCGCCCGCAGCAGCGGCGCGAACGCCCCGCCCCCCGGGCCCATGACGAGCCCGATCCGCAGCAGCGGGACGCGGATGCCGGCGTCGCGTGCGGGACCGCTGGCCTGCTCCCAGTCGCGCACCACGTCCGCCAGGAACCCGTCGCCGGGTGCCGAGCGCTCGGTCAGCACCTCCTCGCCGCGGTCACCGTAGAAGCCGATCGCCGACGCGTTCACCAGCACCCGCGGTGGGTCGTCGAGAGACGCCAGGGCGGTGGCGAGCGTGCGCGTGCTGTCCACCCGGGAGTCGCGGATCACCGCCCGGTACGCGGGCGTCCACCGACGGTCCCCGACGCCCGCGCCGGACAGGTTGACGGCCGCGTCGACGCCGGCCAGGCGGGACGGGTCGAGCAGGCCCTTCGCGGGGTCCCAGCGGACCTCGTCGTCGGCACGCTCCGGGCGGCGCACCAGCCGGACGACGTCGTGCCCGTCGCGGCGCAGGGCCTCCACCAGCGGTCCACCGACGAACCCGGACGCGCCGCTGACCACGATCCTCATCCGCACACCTCACCACGACACGAGCCGGACGGCACGACGGCCGCACCCCCGAGGGTGCGGCCGTCGCGGACGAGACGTCCTCAGACGTCGAACGCGCCCTCCTCGAGCCGCTCCTTGACGGCGGTGAGGAAGCGGGCGGCGTCCGCACCGTCGACGAGGCGGTGGTCGTAGGACAGCGCCAGGTAGGCCATCGAGCGGATCGCGATCGTCTCCCCGCCGTCGGCGTCCGTCACCACGACCGGGCGCTTGACCACGGCCCCGGTGCCCAGGATGCCGACCTGCGGCTGGTTGATGATCGGGGTGTCGAACAGCGCACCGCGGCTGCCCGTGTTGGTGAGGGTGAAGGTCCCCCCGCCGAGCTCGTCCGGGGTCACCTTGTTGTCGCGCGTCCGGGCCGCCAGGTCGGCGATCTTGCGGGCGAGACCGGCGATGTTGAGGTCGCCGGCGTCCTTGATCACCGGAACCAGCAGGCCACGATCCGTGTCGACCGCCACACCGAGGTTCTCCTGGCCGTGGTAGACGACCTCGTCACCGTCGATGCTGGCGTTCACCACCGGGAAGGCCTTCAGCGCCTCCACCGTCGCCAGCGCGAAGAAGGGCAGGAACGACAGCCTGACGCCCTCGCGTGCCTCGAAGTCGGCCTTGGCCCGGGCGCGGAGCCGGGCGATCTTCGTGACGTCGACCTCGACGACGGTGGTGAGCTGCGCGGAGACCTGCAGCGACTCCACCATGCGGCTCGCGATGACCTTGCGCAGCCGGGACATCTTCTCCGTCGTGCCGCGCTTGGCCGCGACGTCGGGGGCAGCCGAGGGGCGTGCCGCGGGGGCCTGCGCCGCCGGCTGCTCAGCCGGTGCCGCGGCCTCCTCCTTCTTCCGGGCTGCCGCCTCGAGGACGTCCTGCTTGCGGATCCGCCCACCGACCCCGGTGCCCGACAGCGTCGACAGGTCGACGTCGTGCTCGGCGGCGAGCTTGCGGACGAGCGGGGTGACGTAGCTCGGCGAGTCGCCCGACGGCTTGGCCGACTCCTGCTTGGGGGCGTCCTGCTTGGGGGCGTCCTGCTTGGGGGCGTCCTGCTTGGGGGCGTCCTGCTTGGGGGCGTCCTGCTTGGGGGCCTCCTGCTTGGGGGCCTCCTGCTTGGGCTCCTCCTGCTCGGGCTCCTCCTGCTTCGGCTCCTCCTGCCGGGGCTCGTCCTGCTCGGCGGCCTCCTGCTTCGGGGCCTCCTTCGGCGCCTCCTGCTTCGGCTCGCCGCCTCCGCCGGACCCGCTGCCCACGACGGCCAGCTCGGCGCCGACCTCGACGGTCTCGTCCTCGGAGACGAGGATCTTCTGGATCGTGCCGGCGACGGGGGAGGGGATCTCGGTGTCGACCTTGTCGGTGGACACCTCGAGCAGCGGCTCGTCGACCTCGACGGTGTCGCCCTCCTGCTTGAGCCAGCGCGTGACGGTGCCCTCGGTGACGCTCTCGCCGAGCGCCGGCATCGTCACGGGCGTCCCGGCGCCCGAGCCACCGTCACCGCCGGAGCCACCCTGACCGCCGGAGCCGCCGGAGGACTGCTCCTGCGACCCGCCGGACGCCTCGCGCCCCTCGTCGGAGGAGCCGCCGGACTCGGTCTCCTGCGGCTGCTGGGCCTGCTGCGGCTCGTCGGCCTGCTGCGCCGCGTCCTCGGTCGACCGCTCCTCGCCGGCGGACTCGTCACCACCGGACGCGTCGCCGCCCTCCTGGGACGCGTCCTGGCCACCACCACCGGAGCCCTCGGACGGCGCGCCGTCGCCCACGACCGCCAGCTTCGCGCCGACCTCGACGGTCTCGTCCTCCTCGACGAGGATCTCCTGCAGCGTCCCCGCGACGGGGGAGGGGATCTCGGTGTCGACCTTGTCGGTGGACACCTCCAGCAGCGGCTCGTCGACCTCGACGGTGTCACCCACCTGCTTGAGCCACCGGGTGACGGTGCCCTCGGTGACGCTCTCGCCCAGGGCGGGCATCTCCACGTCGGCCATGTGCTCTCCGTTCCGTGTCCGACGGTGCGGACGGTCGTGCGGCCTGTCGGCCGGCGTTGCGGTGGGTTCAGCCGTGCGCGTGCAGCGGCTTGCCGGCCAGGGCCAGGTGGGCCTCGCCGAGTGCCTCGTTCTGGGTGGGGTGGGCGTGGACGAGCTGGGCGACCTCCTCGGGGTAGGCCTCCCAGTTGACGATGAGCTGGGCCTCCCCGATCTGCTCCCCCATCCGCGAGCCGACGGCGTGCACGCCGACGACGGGGCCGTCCTTCTGCCGGACGAGCTTGACGAAGCCGGCGGTGGTCAGGATCTGGCTCTTGCCGTTGCCGCCGAGGTTGTACTCGTAGGACTCCACGGCGTCGTCGCCGTACGTCTCCTTGGCCTGGGCCTCGGTGAGGCCGACGGAGGCGACCTCCGGGTCGCAGTAGGTGACCCGGGGGATGCCCGACTCGACGACGGGTGCGGGGTCCAACCCGGCGATCTCCTCGGCCACGAAGACCCCCTGGGCGAAGCCGCGGTGGGCCAGCTGCAGGCCCGGCACGATGTCGCCGACCGCGTAGACGCCGTCCACGCCCGTCCGCAACCGCTCGTCCGTGGTGACGAAGCCGCGGTCGAGGGTGATGCCGTTCTCCTCGTAGCCCAGGCCGGCGGTGACGGGACCGCGGCCGACGGCCACGAGCAGGACGTCGGCGTCCAGCGTCTCGCCGGACTCCAGCGAGACGCGGACACCGCCCTCCGTCTGCTCGACGCCGGAGAAGCGGGCCCCGGTCTTGACGGCGATCTTGCGCTTGCGGAAGGCCCGCTCGAGGGCCTTGCTGCACGCCTCGTCCTCGGCGGGGACGAGCCGGGGGAGCGCCTCGACGACGGTGACCTCGGATCCGAACGAGCGGTAGACGCTGGCGAACTCGACGCCGATGACGCCACCGCCCAGCACGACGACCTTCTCGGGCACCCAGTCCAGCTGCAGCGCCTGGTCGCTGGTCATGACGCGCCCGCCGACGTCCAGGCCCGGCAGCGACCGAGCGTACGACCCGGTGGCCAGGACGACGTGGCGACCCCGGTAGGTGGTGCCGTCCACCTCGACGGCGTCCTTCGCCACGAGCCGGCCCTCGCCCTCGACGAGCGTCACCTTGTGGGCCTTCGCCAGGCCCTGCAGACCCTTGTGCAGGCGGGAGACGACGCCGTCCTTGTAGGAGTTCACGCCGCTCATGTCGATGCCGTCGAAGGACGCCTTGACCCCGAAGGTCTGGCTCTCGCGCGTGGAGTCGGCCACCTCCGCGGCGTGCAGGAGGGCCTTGGTGGGGATGCAGCCGCGGTGCAGGCAGGTCCCGCCGAGCTTGTCCTTCTCCACCAGGAGCACCGACAGGCCCAGCTGGGCGGCGCGGAAGGCGCAGGCGTACCCGCCGCTGCCGCCACCGAGGATGACGATGTCGTGGACCTGTCCGTCGGCGGTGTCTGCCACGGATGACGCTCCTTCGCGCGAGGGGTGACCTACGAGCGCCCATCCTGGCACTAAGCACGCGCGTGCTCACACCGAGGCACCGGACGGCGCGCCGGGCGCGGGGCCCGCCCGGCGGGCGCGGGGTACGGTTCCGTGGCCCGTCACCGGAGTCGACGACGTCGTGCGAGCCGGGCGGGGACGGTGCAGGGCGGACGGGAACCGTCGGGCCCGCGCGGGCGTTGCGACGGGTGCGCCCGTCGAGCGCCCTGACGGGCCGCGGGCGCGGGGACGAGACGAGAGGCGGTGCGATGGGGCTGTTCGACAGGTTCCGCAAGCGGTCCGGGAGCGCGTCGGTCGCCCCGACGAGCCCGGACGCCGGCGCGCAGGGCGGCCGGCACCGCGCCCACCTGGAGGAGTTCGCCCGCACCCGCGTCGAGGTCGAGGCGTTCATCGAGCCGGCCACCACCGTCACGCCGACGACGCTGCTGCTGGTCGCCAAGGACGGCGAGTGGACCCGCCGGCCGGTGCCGGACCCCGACCGTGCGCGCGCCTTCGCGCGCAAGGAGGGCGTCCCCGTGTACGACGTGAACCTCAGCGGCTACCCGTCGTCGATGCGCGAGTACAACGCCCGCCTCAAGGCGGAGCGGAAGGCCGAGCGGGCGCGTGGCGGGTCCGGGGACGGGACGACGACCGGCTGAGCCGGACGCCGCCCCGTCCGACGGCCCTCAGTCCAGGTCCTCCAGCAGCCGCACCAGCGTGCGGACCGCGACGCCGGTGCCGCCCTTGCCGGTGTAGCCGTGCGGGGAGCCGTCGTTGAACGCCGGCCCGGCGATGTCCAGGTGCGCCCACGGGATGCGCTCGGCGTCCTCGGGCGCGTCGGCGCCACCGCGGCGGCCGACGAACTCGCGCAGGAAGATCCCGGCCGAGAGCATGCCGCCCATCCGGTCGCCGATGTTGGCGATGTCGGCCACGGCGGAGTCCAGCGGCCCGCGCAGCTCGTCGGGCAGCGGCATCGGCCAGAACTGCTCGCCGGCCGCGTCCGCGGCGTCGCGGACGCGGTCGCGCAGGGCGTCCTCGCCCATGACGGCGGAGACCCGGTTGCCGAGGGCGACCACCTGCGCGCCGGTCAGGGTGGCGACGTCGATGATGACGTCGGGGTCCTCCTCGCTCGCCGCGACGATCCCGTCGGCCATGACGAGCCGGCCCTCGGCGTCGGTGTTGAGCACCTCCACCGTGCGCCCGCCGTAGATGGTGATGACGTCGGAGGGGCGCTGCGCCGTCCCGGACGGCATGTTCTCGGCCAGGCACAGGTAGGCGGTCAGCCGGACCGGCAGCTCCAGGCGGGCGGCGGCCAGGACGGTCTGCAGCACGGCGGCGGCGCCGGCCATGTCGGACTTCATCGTCTCCATGCCCGCGGCCGGCTTGATCGAGATGCCGCCGGAGTCGAACGTGATGCCCTTGCCCACCAGCGCGACGTGGCGTCGGGCGCCGCGGGGGGCGTACACGAGCTTCACGAGCCGCGGGGGCCGCGAGGAGCCCTGGCCCACCCCGACCAGCCCGCCGTACCCGCCCTTCGCCAGCGCCTTCTCGTCCAGGACGCTGACCTTGACCGGCAGCGGCTTGGCCTGCTCGACCGCCGCGGTCGCGAAGGTGGCCGGGTACAGGTCCGCCGGCGGGCAGTTCACCAGGTCGCGCGCGCCGGCGACGGCCTCGGCCAGCACGTGGGCCCGGGCCACGGCGGCCTTCAGGGCCTTGTCCCGCGCCTTGTCGGTGACGAGGTGCAGCTGATCCACGGGGGCGGAGCGCTCCGTGCCGGAGCGCTTCTTGTACGCGGTGTAGGAGTAGGCGCCGAGCAGCGCGCCCTCCGCCACGGCCGTCGCCTGCTCGACGTCCCCGGCCGGCAGGGCCAGGGCCACCGACCGGGTCCCGGCGAGCTCGCGGACGGCGGCGCCCGCGGCCCGGCGCAGCGCCTCAGGCGTGGGACCCGACCGTCCCGTGCGGCCCAGCCCGGTGAGGACCACGACCGGGGCGGCGACCTGGCTCGCGGAGGGCACGCGCCGCACCTCGTCGGCCCGGCCCGTCACCCCGAGGGCGGTCAGCGCGGAGGACAGCGAGGTGCGCAGGGCGCCGGGCAGGCCCTCGGCACCGACCAGGCGCGGGGCGCCGGAGCGGCCCTCGGCGGCGGCCACGGCGACCACCACCGCGTCGGCCTTCAGGCCCTTCACGTCCTTGCCGGTCAGGTTCAGCGTGGCCAAGGGGTCTCCTCGTCGTCTGACGTCGTCGTCGGGTGCGGGGCGCCGGCGGTCGCCGGCTGCCGCCGCAGCATGCTAGCCGCGCGGTGCGGGGTCCCGGTCGCGCCGGTCGCGCTGGTGCCCGGCGCCCGCGGTGCGGGGCCGGGTCGCACTGGTTGCACCGGGTGCCCGGCACGGGTGGGGTGGGGTGCCGGTGGGCCGGTAGGTTCGGCCCGTGGCTGACGACCTGGGACGTGACGACACCGACCGCACCGCCGCCGACGGCACCGACGGCGGCGAGGGCAGCGGGGGGACCCGGGGGGACGACGCGCCGCGGCGCGGCCCCCTGCACGACCGGCACGAGCGGGCCGGTGCCCGGACCGCCGACTTCGGCGGCTGGACGATGCCGGTGGAGTACCCCGGTGGTGGCGTGCTGGCGGAGCACGCCGCGGTGCGCGAGCGCGTCGGCCTGTTCGACGTCAGCCACCTGGGCAAGGCCCTGGTCCGCGGGCCAGGCGCCGCCGACCTGGTGGGTGCCACGCTCACCAACGACCTGGGTCGGATCGCCCCCGGCAAGGCGCAGTACACCCTGTGCTGCGACGACGGGACCGGCGGCGTCGTCGACGACCTGATCGTCTACCTGCGCTCGGACAGCGAGCTCCTGCTGGTGCCCAACGCCGCGAACACCGCCGAGGTGGTGCGTCGGCTGGCGGCCGCCGCGCCGCAGGGCGTCGAGGTGACCGACGAGCACACCGCGTACGGGGTGCTGGCCGTGCAGGGGCCCCTGGCCGACGAGGTGATGGACGCCCTGGGCCTGCCGGCCGGGCACGACTACATGAGCTTCGTCGAGACCACGTGGCGCGGCACGCCCCTGGTGGTCTGCCGCACCGGGTACACGGGCGAGCGCGGCTACGAGCTGCTGCCCCGCTGGGACGACACGGGGGAGCTGTGGGACGCGGCGCTGGCCGCCGTGACCGACCTCGGCGGGCTGCCGTGCGGCCTCGGGGCGCGGGACACGCTGCGCACCGAGATGGGCTACGCGCTGCACGGCCACGAGCTCGGACCCGACATCACCCCGGTGCAGGCACGGGTGGGGTGGGCGGTGGGCTGGCGCAAGCCCGCCTTCTGGGGCCGCGAGGTCCTGGCCGCCGAGCGCGAGCGTGGTGCGCACCGTCTGGCCTGGGGGCTGCTGGCGCTGGACCGGGGCGTGCCGCGCGAGGGCCTGACCGTGCGTGGCTCCGACGGCACCGACGTCGGCCGGACGACGTCGGGGACGTTCTCGCCGACCCTGCGGCAGGGCGTCGCCCTGGCGCTGCTGGACCGCTCGGTGGCCGAGGGTGACGAGGTGACCGTGGACGTGCGCGGCCGCGCGCTGCGCTGCCGGGTGGTCAGGCCGCCGTTCGTGCAGGTCCAGGTCCGCGAGGACTGAGGGCGGTCGGGGCAGTCAGGCGGGCTGCGGGCGTGCGCGAGGTGCGCCTGCACCTGGTGAGGCACGGCGAGAGCACCTGGAACGCCGAGCGCCGGCTCCAGGGGCAGACCCCGCACGTCCCGCTGACCGAGCGCGGGGTCGAGCAGGCGCGGTGGGCGGCCGGGCAGGTGGCCCGGCTCGGCTGCGACGTGCTGGTGAGCAGCGACCTCGTGCGCGCCCGGCAGACGGCGGACGTGCTCGCGGCCGCGACCGGTGTGCCGGTGGCCGAGGACGTGCGGCTGCGCGAGCAGCACCTGGGCGCGTTGCAGGGACGGTGCACCGACGAGCTGGTCGCCGAGCCGACGCCGCCCGGGGCCCACGTGTGCGAGGTCCGCTGGGGCGGCGGCGAGTCCGTGGCGGACGTCCACTCCAGGGTGGGCGGGCTGCTCGCCGAGCTCGTCGCCGACCCGCCGGGACACGACGTCGTCCTCGTCAGCCACGGGGACACGCTGCGGGTGGCCCTGGCGTGGCTGGGCGGTCGCGGACCGCGCGACGTCGAGTGGGTCGAGCTGCCGAACGGGTCCGTGACGACCGTCCGGGTGGGTGCGGGGACGGTGGCCGCCCACCGAGCGGACCGGCCGGTCTCGCCGCCCCGGTCGCCCGCTCGTACGATCACCGGGTGAGCACGCACTTCGACGTCGTCGTCCTCGGTGCCGGCCCCGGTGGGTACGTCGCCGCCATCCGCGCCAGCCAGCTCGGCCTCAAGGCCGCGGTGGTGGAGGAGAAGTACTGGGGGGGTGTCTGCCTCAACGTCGGGTGCATCCCGTCGAAGGCGCTGCTGCGCAACGCCGAGCTCGCGCACGTCGTGACCAAGGAGGCCCGCACCTTCGGGATCCAGGTCGACGGCTCGGTGAGCTTCGACTTCGGCGCGGCCCACAAGCGCAGCCGCTCCGTGGCCGACGGCCGGGTCAAGGGCGTGCACTACCTGATGAAGAAGAACGGCATCACCGAGCTGAACGGCTGGGGCACGTTCACCGACGACCACACCATCGAGGTGGCGCTGTCGGACGGCGGCAGCGAGACGGTCACCTTCGACCACGCGATCCTGGCTCCCGGGGCGACGACGCGGCTCATCCCCGGGACGTCGCTGAGCGAGCGCGTCGTCACCTACGAGGAGCAGATCCTCACCGACCAGCTGCCCGGCAGCATCGTCATCGCCGGTGCGGGGGCGATCGGCGTGGAGTTCGCGTACGTGATGGCGAACTACGGCGTGGACGTCACCATCGTCGAGTTCCTCGACCGGCTGCTGCCCCTGGAGGACGAGGACGTCTCCAAGGAGCTCGCCAAGCACTACAAGAAGCTCGGCGTGAAGACGCTGCTCGGGACCCGCGTCGACGGCATCGACGACAGCGGCGACAAGGTCAAGGTCACCGTCACCAAGGACGACCAGCAGCAGGTCCTCGAGGTCGACAAGGTGATGCAGGCGATCGGCTTCCAGCCGCGCACGGAGGGTTACGGCCTGGAGAAGCTGGGCGTGGAGCTCACCGACCGGGGAGCCATCGCGATCGACGGCCGGGGCCGGACGAACGTCCCGCACGTCTTCGCCATCGGCGACGTCACCGCCAAGCTCATGCTCGCGCACACCGCCGAGTCGATGGGGATCGTCGCGGCCGAGACGATCGCCGGCGCCGAGACGATGGAGCTCGACTACGTGATGATCCCGCGGGCCACGTACTGCCAGCCGCAGGTCGCCAGCTTCGGCTGGACCGAGGCGCAGGCCCGGGAGAAGGGCTTCGACGTCCAGGTCGCGAAGTTCCCGTTCACGGCCAACGGCAAGGCCCACGGGCTGGGTGACGCCACCGGCTTCGTGAAGGTCCTCAGCGACGCGGAGCACGGCGAGATCCTCGGGGCGCACATGATCGGCCCGGACGTCACCGAGCTGCTCCCCGAGCTCACGCTGGCGCAGCAGTGGGACCTGACCGTCCACGAGGTCGCCCGCAACGTGCACGCCCACCCGACGCTGAGCGAGGCCGTGAAGGAGGCCGTGCACGGCCTCGCCGGCCACATGATCAACTTCTGACGTCGTCGCCCCCGGTCGAGTCGAGCCACCGACGCGACCGGCCGACTCGACCGGTCGGGACGACGACTCAGAGGGTGGTGCCGTCGACCACGTGGTGGCAGCGGTCCAGCGTCGCGCGGACCAGCGCGGCGTTGGGCTCGTCGACGTCGTCGACCCAGCGGCGCGCCTCCTGGGGTGTCCGGCCGAACCGGACGTGCCGGCCGACGAGGCGCTCCCTGCGCTCGGCGGCGGGCAGCACGCAGCACCACACCTCGGCCAGCAGCGCCGCGACGGGTCGCCACGCGGGCTCGTCCAGCAGGAGGTAGCTGCCCTCGGTGACGACGAGACGGGTGCTGCGCGGCACCGGCAGGGCGCCGGCCAGCGGCTGCTCCAGCGTGCGCTCGAACCCCGGCGCGTACACGACGTCGTCCACCGGGTCGGCGAGGCGCCGCAGGAGGGCGACGTACCCGGCGGCGTCGAAGGTGGACGGCGCCCCCTTGCGCCCGAGCAGCCCCAGCCGGCGCAGCTCCGCGTCGGCGAGGTGGAACCCGTCCATCGGGACCAGGACGGCGAACCCGGGCTCACCGGTGAGCTCGTCGGCCCGTCGCACGATCTGCTCGGCGAGCGTGCTCTTGCCGGACCCGGGCTCGCCGCACACCCCCAGCAGCGTGCGCGGTCGCTCACCGCACAGGGCGACCGCGCGGGCCACCAGCGCCTCCGTCCTCACCGTCCGCCCTCCTCACCCGGCGTCCGTACCGGACGCCTGTTGCACCAACCTCAGCCGGCGACCGCGACCGCGACGACGAGGCCGACCGTCGTGGCCGCCTCGACGGCGGCCCCCAGGACGTCGCCGGTGGTCCCGCCGAGACGCCGCACCACCCGGTGGGTGAGGGCGACGGCCACCGTCCAGCCTGCCAGAGCCGCGGCAGGCAGTGCCCACTGGACACCGCCCACCCGACCCAGACCCTCCACCGCGGCGCCGGTGACCGCGAGGACCGCCAGCGCCGCAGGCAGGGGCACGGACGCGGCGACGACCGCGCCCAGCCCGCTGCTGCGGGCGGGACGCCAGGGGACCGCGCAGACGAGGGGGAGCACCGCGCGGCCGAGCACCACCACGGCGGTCGTCACCGTCGCGGCCCGGACGGCGTCCGGTCCGTGGACCAGCGCGCTCACGCACGCGACCTGGGTGAGCAGGACGAGGACGAGCGCGACGACGCCGAACGGTCCGACGTCACCTCGGCGCATCACCTCCAGGGCGCGTGCGCGGTCGGTGGCGGGCCCGAGCGCGCCCAGGCCGTCGACGGTGTCGGCGAGCCCGTCCAGGTGCAGGCCGCGGGAGGTGACGGCCACCACGGCGACCACCGCGACCCCCACGACGAGCGGCGGGACGGGCAGCAGCGCACCGGCCAGGGTGACCGCACCGGCGGCGACGGCCAGGACGGCGCCCGCGAGCGGCGCCAGCAGCATGGCGGTGGCCGCGGTGCGGCGGTCGACGTGACGCGGCGGCGGGACGGGCACCGTCGTGAGCGTGCCGAAGGCCATCCGCAGCCCGTCGCCCCGTCCCGTGCGAGGGAGGGGGGCCGGCCGGGTCCCGGGGCGGCCCGTGGCGCCGCCCGCCGGAGCGTCCACCGGGCCGTTCACCGGGCCGTCCACCGGGCCGTCCACCGGGCCGTTCAGGGGGCCGTTCACGGGGCCTGCCGCGTGGCCGTCGGGTGGCCGCCGCCGGGTGCCGTCGGGCCCGACAGCCGGCCGAGGTCGAGCGCCCGGCCGGCCACGACGAGCAGGACCTGCTCCGAGGCGTCGGCGACGCGCTGGTTGAGCCTGCCGAGGTGGTCGCGGAACCGCGAGCCCGCGGCGGTCGCCGGCACCACGCCCGACCCCACCTCGTTCGTCACCGCGACCACCGGGCCGGTGACGGCCCGCCAGGCGTCCAGCAGGTCGGCGACGCGGTCGTCCGCGGCCCGGGCCCACCCCGGGGCGTCGTCCCAGGCGCCCGCCTCGTCGAGCACGCGCGTCAGCCACGTGCCGAGGCAGTCCAGCAGCACGGGGCCGTCGGCGTCGCGCAGGGCCGCTGCCGCGTCCGCCGTCTCGACGGTGAGCCAGCCGCTGGGGCGCTGTGCCCGGTGCCGGTCGACGCGCTGCGCCCAGCCGGCGTCGACGTCGGTGCCGTCGGCTCCCGGCACGTGGCCGGTGGCCACGTACGTGACGGTCCCGTACGCGGCCAGCAGGCGCTCCGCCGCGGTCGACTTGCCGGACCGGGCGCCACCGAGCACCAGGGTCCGGCGCGGCAGCCCGGCCGTGTCCCCGCCCGTCCCTGCCGGTCGCGACGGTCGCGACGCTCGCGCGGGCTGCCGCCCACCGCGGACGGGCTCCGTGGCGCCTGCGGGTGCGCGGACGGTGAGGACCTCGCCGTCGCGGCCGGGGCGTGCCCCCCAGACGGCCAGGCGCTGCGTCAGCCGCGGCTCGGGCGGGTTGTGGTGGCTCAGGTGGACGGCCACGACACCTGCCCCCGCGCGCAGGGCCCCGGCCCGCCGCAGCCGCGCCAGCTCCCTAGGGAACGTGCCCAGGTCGAGGTGCCGCGTCCCGTGGTCGGTGCGGTCGCCGAAGGTCTCCTCGAGCAGCACCAGGTCGACGGGGGAGGCGGCGAGCGCGTCGACCGCCGACGCCGGCAGCGGCCCGGTGTCCGTGGCGTACAGCACCCGGGCGCCGTCGGGTGCCTCCACCGCGTAGAGGACCGCGGGCTGGTCGTGGTCGGCCTCCAGCACCTGCACCCGGTAGCCCTCGACGTCCAGGACGTCGCCCGCGCTCACCGGGGTGAAGCGCACCGGGTCGTCGGGCCCGCACCACGGCCGCCACGTGTCCAGGACGGCGTCGGGTCCGACCAGCCGCAGCGGTTCGCTGCGGACCCACGAACGGGCCAGGAGCGCCATGGGGGCGCTGTGGTCGGGGTGGTCGTGGGTGAGGAGCAGCGCGCGCAGCCGGTCCAGCGGCCGCCCCGCGGCGAGGGCGGCGGCGGGCACCCCGGTGCCGCAGTCCAGCAGCAGGACGTCGTCCAGGAGCGCCGCCGTCGGGGTCCGGCGCAGGCCGGGGGCGTCGTGGGCGCAGCAGGACGCGCACCGGCAGAACGGGTTCGGCCAGCCGTCCGCGGCACTGGTGCCCACGAGCACGACCTCGGTCACGGCGCCGTCCCCGCCGTTCCCGCGGCGGTCGTCGTCCCGCCGGCCCCAGCCGCCGCCGAGGAGGCGCTGGGCCCGGCGTCCTCGGCCGGACCGAAGCTCGCCCGCCGCAGGCCGCGGCGCAGCGTCGCCAGCACGGGCCGCCCGGCGAGCAGGCAGAACAGCGCGGTGCTGACGCCGCGCGGCAGGTCCCAGGCCAGGCTGGTCACCACGTAGAAGGCGGCGTACCGGGTGAGGTTGTCACCCACCGGGTCGCCCGGGACGAACAGCGTGCCCTCGGCGCCGGACGCCAGGAACGGCCAGAACCACAGGTTCATCACGCCGCCGTACAGCAGGCCGGCGACGAAGCCGTAGGCGGCGAGCAGCGCGAGCTCGACCCGTCCCCGGGCCCGCGGGAGCAGCGCGGCCCCGAGCGTGAACCACCCGGCCGCGAGCATCTGGAACGGCGTCCACGGCCCGACGCCGCCGGTGAGGAACGCCCCCACGAGCAGGGTCAGCCCCCCGAGCAGGAAGCCGGCCGCCGGCCCGAGGACGCGGCCGGCGAGGACGAGCAGGAAGAACATCGGCTCGATCCCCGCCGTCCCGGCGCCCAGCACCCGCAGGGCACCGCCCACGGACGCGAGCACCCCGAGCAGCGCGACCGTCTTCGCGTCCAGCCCGCCGGAGGACAGCTCGGCCGTCACGACCGCGCCCAGCAGGGCGACCAGGACGACGAACAGCCACGGCGCGTCGGACTGGTGCTCCAGCGAGGAGCCCGGACCGAGCAGGAAGGGCCAGCCGAACGCGGCGACCCCGACGGCCGAGACGAGCACCAGGGTGGCCGCCGACGCACCGCGCATCCTCAGGACCGGGGTGCGGGCCGTGGGGTCGGGCCCGGCCCTTCCCACGACGCGGCCCACGACGCGGCCCACGACGCCGTTCACGACGCGGTCCCGAGGGCGGTGCTGACCTGGGCGACGGTCAGCCAGGGTGCGGGGTGCATGACCTTGGCCACCTGCGGTGCGAACGCCGGGGAGGAGGCGAGGACCGTGGCGGCGTCCCCGTCGGCGACGACCTGCCCGTCGGCCAGGACGACGGCGCGGTCGGCGACCTCGGCGGCGAGCTCGACGTCGTGCGTGGCCAGGACGACCCCGTGCCCGGCGTCGGCGAGCCGGCGAAGGTGCCCGACCAGCCGCCGCTTGGCGCCGTAGTCCAGGCCGCGGGTCGGCTCGTCGAGCAGCAGCAGCGGCGGCGCCCCCGCCATCACCACGGCCACCGCGAGCGCCAGCCGCTGGCCCTCGGACAGGTCGCGGGGGTGCGTGCCGTCCTCGACGTCCGGGGCGAGGTCGGCGAGCAGCGCGCGGGCCGTGCCCGGCGCGGCACCCAGGTCGCGGTCGGCGTCGCGGCACTCCTGCGCCACCGACTCCGCGTACAGCAGCAGGCGCGGGTCCTGCGGCACCAGACCGACCTGCCGGACCAGGCGCGCGGGGCGGGTGCGGTGGGGGACGGTGGACCCGTCGAGCAGGACGCGGCCACCGGTGGGCCGCTGCTGCCCGGCGAGGGCGGCCAGGAGCGTCGACTTGCCGGCGCCGTTGCGGCCCATCAGCGCCACCACCTCACCGGCGTGCACGGAGGTGTCGACGCCACCCAGCGCGGTCGTCGTGCCGCGGCGGACCACCAGGCCCTGGGTGGTGGCGAGCACCGTGGCGGCGCGCGCCCGGGCCGGGTGCACGGGGCGGGGCGCGACGCCCTCGAGCCTGGCGCGCAGGTCGCGCGCGGCGCGGCGGGCGTCCCGCACCGACAGGGGGAGGGGGTCCCAGCCCACGGCGAGACCGAGGTCGACGACCGGCGGGGTGACCGGGCTGGTCCGCATCGCCCGGGCGGGGTCGTCGGCGGTCACCGTCCCGGCCTCGATGGTCACCACCCGGTCGACGTACTGGACGACCCGCTCGAGCCGGTGCTCGGCCACCAGCACGGTCAGCCCGAGGTCGTGCACCAGCCGGGTCAGGGTGCCCAGCACGTCCTCGGCCGCGACCGGGTCGAGGGCGGACGTCGGCTCGTCCAGGACCAGCACCCGCGGGTGGGCGACCAGCACCGAGCCGATGGCCACCCGCTGCTGCTGGCCCCCGGACAGCGAGGCCAGCGTCCGGTGGCGCTGGTCGGCCAGGCCGAGGACGTCGAGGGTCTCCTCGACCCGGCGGCGCATGGCGCCGCCGTCCACGCCGAGCACCTCCAGGGAGTAGGCGAGCTCCTCCTCGACGGTGTCGGTGACGAACCCGGCGACCGGGTCCTGGCGCACCACGCCGACGACGTCGGCGAGGTCCCGTGGCCGGTGCGTGCGGGTGTCGCGGCCGTCGACCAGGACGCGGCCGGCGAGCCGGCCGCCGGTGAAGTGCGGGACGAGGCCGTTGACGCAGCCGAGCAGGGTGGTCTTGCCCGACCCGGTGCGACCGACGAGCAGCGCGAGCTCACCCTCCTCGACGTGCAGGTCGACGCCGGCCAGCGTCGGCCGGGGTGCGCCGTCGTACCGGACGGAGACGTCCTCGAAGCGGATCACGCGGCGGCTCCGGTGGTCGGCGCGGTGGGCGGGGTGCGGTCGCCGTCCGTGACCGGACCGCCGGCGGCGCGGTGGCCGGGGACGGCGGCACGTCCCGGCTCGGGGTCGCGACCGACGGTGCGGGAGGGACGGCGGGTCGCGGCGCGGCGTGGCGGCTCGGGGCTGACGACGGCCGCGAGCAGAGGCACCAGCAGCGCAGCGGCCGCCTGCCACGGCGGGTGCGGCACCGTGGCGGGGGAGGTGACGGGCACGATGCCCGCCGTCCCGGCCTGGGCGAGCAGGACCATCGCCACCACGGCGGTGGCGCCGCTGCCGACGACCAGCCACTCGGGCAGCGCCCACGGGTCGGGCCGGTAGCGGATGCGCGGGTCGCGGCGTGCCCCGGTCCACAGGGCCACGGCGGCGGCCGCGGACCCGAGCAGGACGAGCGGCAGGCCGAGCAGCGGGGCCGAGCCGCCGTCGAGCAGGCCGTAGACGCCGGCGACCACGCCGCCGACACCGACCAGCGTCAGGGCCGTCGCGCGCCGGCTCCCCGACCGCGACACGCTGCGCCCGTAGCCCCGGGACTCCATCGACGCGGCCAGCTCCAGGGACCGCTCCAGGGCGCCCTCCAGGACGGGGACGGCGACCCGGCCGAGCTCGCGCGGGCTGCGGCCGGTGTGACCGCGCAGCCGGCGGGCGGCGCGCACGCGGCGCGCGTCGTGCACGAGCTGGGGGGCGTAGGTGAGCGCCACCACGACCGCCGTCCCGATCTCGTACAGGGTCGCCGGCACGTGCCGCAGCAGCCGCCGCGGGCTGGCCAGGGTGTTCGCCGCCCCGACGCAGACGAGGACGGCGGCCAGGCGCGCGCCCTCGTACGCGGCGGCCAGCACCGCCTCCAGCGTCACGCGGCCGCCGACGCTGACCCGTTCGAGCGGGGCCGGCAGCCGCAGCTCGGGCAGGGTCAGCAGGGTGGTGCGACCGGCGATCCCGCTGCCGAGCACGCACTCGGCGACGACGCGCAGCCCGATGACGACCACGCCGACGGCGAGGAACGCGCCGAGCACGGAGGGGACCCCGACCTCGCGCCGCGCCACCACGACACCGAAGGCGACGGCCACGACGAGCAGCAGGAGGAAGGGGTTGGTGGTCCGGCTGGCGGCGGCCGCGAGGCAGACGGCCCACAGCCACCACGCCACCGGGTGCAGCAGGCGGGGCAGGTCGGGCCGGTCCACCGGGCGGAGCACGTCGGGTCCGTCAGTCCTCGGCGCCGCGGCGGCGGGCGACCGCGACGGCGACCGCGACGGCCACCAGCGCCACGACCCCCAGGACGACCCAGGTGACCGTCGACCCCGAGCCGTCCGACGCCTCGTCGCCGCCCTCCTCGGCGTCGGCGCCCGCGGCGTCGCCGGCGTCGTCCGTGGACGTCGTCTCCTCGTCCGTGGCGTCACCGGTCGCGGCGTCACCGGGCAGGGCGAGCTCGACCGGCTCGTCGGGCTCCGTCGCCGCGGCCGGCAGCGGGCTCACCGGCTCACCGCACCCCGAGGCGGGCCACCCGTCGACACCGCAGACCATGCCGCCCTCGGCGCGCACCTGCGCGACCGTGGCGACGACCTCCGCGCCCGTGGCGTCACCGGGCACGACCGCGCAGTCCGCGCGGGCGGCGGGCGGCTCGTCGTCGCCGTCGGCGTCGGCGACCCGGCCGTAGTCGAGCACCACGGCGACGCGCTTCGACCCGTCCTCGGCCTCGACGCCCCCGCAGACCTCCTCGAAGCCGGGCGTCGCCCGCGGGTACCGGGTGTCGTCCAGACCGGCGGTGGCGAACCGCCACCCCTCGACCGCGCCGTCGGCGGGCACGGAGGCGTCGGGCCCGGTCTGGGCGAACTGCCACTCGCCGCCGTCCTGCTGGAAGTAGCCCCAGAAGCGGTAGCCCTCGCCGGCGGGGGCGGCGACCGCCGGGGCGGCGCCGCCGGCGAGCGCGGCCCCGCCGAGGGCGGCTGCGAGGAGGGCGGGGACGAGCCGGCGCCCGCGGACCACGCGGCGGCGGGGGTGGGACGGGGCACTCACGGTGGGACCTCCTGCGGTGGACCAGGGCGAGGAGGCACGTCAGCCGCCCGGCTCCGGTCCGCGTTCCTCGACGGACGTGTGGAGCCAACTCACGGGCAGGTGCTCCGGCTCGCCGCCCGGTCCGGTACCCCGTGCGAGCGGGGGACGGGGACGGCCTACGGTTGCGGGTCAGCGCCGGGTTCCGACCGGCTTCCCCTGACCACAGAGTCGACGGTCGAACGGTCTCACGGGCCCGTGACCGCGTCAAAGCCGTACGGGAGCCCCACGACGTGATCTCGACCATCTCCGTCGGTGTGCCGGACGCCTCGCCCGCCCGCACCGCGCGCGCAGCGGACGGCGCCGGGGCCCGGGCCCTTCTCGTCGCCGGCACGACCTCCGACGCGGGCAAGAGCCTGGTCACGGCGGGGCTGTGCCGCTGGCTGGCGCGGACGGGCGTCCGCGTCGCCCCGTTCAAGGCGCAGAACATGTCGAACAACTCGATGGTCTGCGCCGACGGGGAGATCGGCCGGGCGCAGTGGCTGCAGGCCGTCGCGGCCGGGGTCGAGCCCGAGACGGCGATGAACCCCGTGCTGCTCAAGCCGGGCGGTGACCGCACCAGCCACGTCGTCCTGCGCGGCCGGCCGAGCGGCCGGCTGCGTGCGGGGGAGTGGGCGACCGCGCGGCGCGAGCTCGCCACCGCCGCGTACGAGGCGCTCGCCGACCTGCGGTCGCGCTTCGACGTGGTGGTCGCCGAGGGGGCGGGCAGCCCCGCGGAGACGAACCTGCGCGCCGGCGACTACGTGAACATGGGCCTGGCCCGGCAGGCCGGGCTGCCGGTCGTGGTCGTCGGGGACGTCGACCGCGGCGGCGTGCTCGCCGCCATGTACGGGACGCTGGCGCTCCTCGAGCCGGACGACCAGGCGCTGCTCGCCGGGTGGGTGGTGAACAAGTTCCGCGGTGACGTCGACCTGCTGCGGCCGGGGCTGCGCACCCTGGAGGCGCTGACCGGTCGGCCGGTGTTGGGCGTGCTGCCGTGGCTCGACGGGGTGTGGCTCGACTCCGAGGACTCCCTCGCGGCCGGTGGCTGGTCGGCCGGGCGGCGGCACGGCACCGGCCCCGGCAGCCTGCGGGTCGCCGTCGTCCGCTTCCCCCGGGTGTCCAACGCCACGGACGTCGACGCGCTGGCGGCCGAGCCGGGTGTCGAGGTGGTGCTGACCGCCGACCCGGCCGTGGTCGCCGCGGCCGACCTGGTCGTGCTGCCGGGGTCGCGGGCGACCGTCGACGACCTGGACTGGGCGCGACGCACGGGGGTGGCCGCGGCGGTGGTCGAGCGCGCCGGGGCCGGTCGGCCGGTGCTCGGGATCTGCGGCGGCTACCAGGCGCTGGCCCGCGAGCTGGTCGACGACGTCGAGAGCCGCCGCGGCACGGTCCCGGGTCTCGGGCTGCTGCCCACCCGGGTGGTGTTCGGGGCCGACAAGGTGCTCGGCCGACCCGAGGGGCGGTGGCGCGGTCACCCCGTGCGGGCGTACGAGATCCACCACGGCGTGGCGGACGTCGAGGTGCCCGCGGTCGGGGACCCTTCGTCCGAGGAGAGGGTCGGCACGGACGCGGCCACGGAGCGGTTCCTCGACGGGGTGCGGGTGGGCCCGGTGTGGGGGACGACCTGGCACGGGGCGCTCGAGTGCGACGCCTTCCGCCGCGCCTGGCTGGTCGAGGTCGCGCAGCAGGCGGGGTCGGCGTGGCGGCCGCGACCCGGCGCGCCGGGCTTCGCCGACCGCCGGGAGCAGGCGCTGGACGCGGTGGCGGACGCGGTCGAGGAGCACCTGGACACGGGCGCTCTGCTGCGTCTGCTCGAGCAGGGACCGCCCCGCGGCCTGCCCGTCGTGGCTGCCGGGCCGGTGGGCTGAGGCGCCTGCGGGACCTCGGCTCGTCTCCTCAGCGCCGTGGCGCCCCCAGGCCGTCGACGACGCTGGCCGCGAGGTGCAGCGCTGCCAGGCGGGTCTCGTTCTTGAGCTGGTTGAGGTCCACCGCCGCGCCCTCCGCGAGGTGCGGGTCGTAGGGGATGCGGACCACCGCGCGGCACCGGTTGCGGAAGTGCCCGAGCAGCTCCTCCTCGTCCAGCACCTGCGCCTGGGGCTTCGCCGAGTTGACCACCACGACGGCCGCGCGGGCGAGGTGCTCGTACCCGCGGGCCTCCAGCCAGGTCAGCGTCTCCGACGCGAGCCGGGCCTCGTCCACGCTGGTGCCCGAGACCAGGACGATCGAGTCGGCGAGGTCGAGCGTCCCGCGCATGACGGAGTGCACCATGCCCGTCCCGCAGTCGGTGAGCACGATGGAGTAGTGGCGGGCGACGACGTCCGCGACCGCCTTGTAGTCGTCCTCGCCGAACGCCTCGGCCACCGCCGGGTCGGTGTCCGAGGCCAGCACGTCCAGGCGGCTGGCGTCGCGCGTCACCAGGCGTGACATGTCGTTGAACGTGCGGATCTGGTGGGCGTGGTGGACGACGTCCCGCACGGTGTGCGGCGTCCGGTCGGGGACCCGCTCCGCCAGGGTGCCGCGGTCGGGGTTGGCGTCGAGGGCGACGACCCGGTCGTCCCGCAGCGTCGCCAGGGTCATCCCGAGCAGGGTGGTGACCGTCGTCTTGCCGGTCCCGCCCTTGCGGGTCAGCACGGGGACGAACTGCGCCTCGCCGGACAGCCGACGCGACGCGCGACCCTCCAGCGCCCGGCGCAGCACCGTGGCCTCGGACTCGCGGGGGGAGACCGCACCGCCGGTCAGGAGGTGGACCCAGCGGCGCCACCCGGACTCCGGGACGTCGCGGCGCGGCCGCAGCAGCCGCTCCGGGGTCAGCGGGTCGGGTGAGTCGGCGTTGCGGACGACGGGGACCGACCCCGTCGACGGGCCGCCCTGACGCTGCGCCCGCAGGGACCGGCGCGGGGGTGGCTGGCGGTGGGCCCGGCGTGTCTGCTCGGTGCCCGGCGCGCCGGGCTGCCCGCTGGCCGGGCCGGTCGACTACGAGCCGCTGGGCGCCTGGTACCACGCCACCAAGTTCGCCGTGGAGGGACTCAGCGACAGCCTCCGGGTCGAGCTCGCGCCGCACGGTGTCCG